>VMEV01000012.1 GCA_007375725.1 Parcubacteria group bacterium Greene0416_36 | reverse complement strand
CCAATTACCATCAAGCTATTTTCGGAAATTTAAATCGTCATTTCGCCCAATCCATCAGCCCTTCTAAATAGTTTTACACAGGATTAGTTGACACTACCGTTTTTTTAAATATTTCAAGGGGGCTTTTTGAATCCATAGTTGTTGTCAGTTCTGAATTTGAAGGAGAGATCGAGAAAATATTGAAAAATCAAAAGAAGGTCTCAAAAATGAAAGATTTATCATCCATCACAATTAAATTGCCAGAAGAGACAATAACCACGCCGGGAGTCTATTATCCGATTTTGAAAGCCCTTGCGTGGGAAGGGATTAATATCATCGAGATTATATCCATTGGGACTGAATTGAGTATTCTTTTTAAAAGTAATGATGTGGATCGTGCATTTTCGATCATCAAATCATTGACTTCGTCAGTGCCCTAGTGAGTCCCTGAGTACGATATTTTTATTTAGGCTTTATAAGTAGGGGGAAAGTCTTTCTTTTTTTCTTTTTTCTTGTTAAATTGGTCTCGCAATATTAAGGGATCGTGGCTCAGCTGGTTAGAGCGGTCCGACGTCGCGTCGGACAGGTCGAGAGGATTCGACTCCGCGGAGAATTTTTATATGTTTTTGGGATTATGGCTCAGCTGGTTAGAGCGCTTGATTCACATTCAAGAGGTCGATGGTTCGAATCCATCTAGTCCCACCCCACTTCGCCTCAATTGCTACGCTCAATGAGAGCTACGCGGGGCAGGCCCCAGTTCCTTTTGATAAGGCGAATGGGGCTTTTTATTTTTTTGTCTGATTGGGGTTTGACTTTAGCCATATTTCACGATAAGTTTGGGCGTTATATAATGGGAGTGTTTATATGGGAAATATTTTATTTGTCAGCAATCATTACGATCATTTTTTAGATGTTGCTCCATTTTTGGGCAACAATATTTCGTATAAGAAAATGGATTTTCGTTCCAATCGCCTCGTCAATCATTATCTGGAGGCGGAGTTTCGGGTAGAGGAGGCTTATGGGCAGTTCAAAGTGCCTTTATTTACCATTGTGCCGTCGCTGTGTGTGTCCTATCTGGGAAATAAGCCCGGATATGAAATGGAATCGTTTTGCAGAGATTTTCGAGGCGATAATCTCTGCCGCATGGCGATTCGTCAGAGAGACGGTCGCATTCAAGAAAAATGTATTCTGGTATTTTATGACGGCAAAAAAATGACGCATTTCGAGGCTTTGTCTGTCGGTTCTATCGCGCCTAAGCCGGAGGGGGTCAGCCACTATCCATGGCATTCAGTTTTTATTCCCGAGGGACATAATTTGACCTATGCCCAGATGAAGAGCCAGGACCGCAAAATGGCTTCGTCTTTTGTCGTACTCTCGGAGTTTCAAGAGTTTTTACAAACCCATCCCTAGCCCTTCCCTTAACAAGGAAGGGGACAGCAACAACTGTCTCCCCTGTTAAGGGGAGAGTGAGAGGGGTTTATTTTTTTATGGTCTCTTTTCTATCAGGCAATCCTTTTTTGGTGAAGGAAAAAATGGCGGAGTTAAAAAAAGAATGGGAAGCCTCGGGCGGGGATTCCCGTTTTGATGTATTTGATGTCGCCGTGTTTAATTGGGACCGTTTGCGTTCGATGGTGTCAGGATCCGCATTATTTGGCAAGAAGCGTTTGGTAATTCTCCGAGAACCGAGTGCTTTTTTTTCGCCGGAAGACATGGAAAATTTTGAGGCGGCGCTTCCGTTATTTCGGATAAGCCTCAATTCACTGGTCGTGGTTGAGAGCGAAAAAAAGGCGGTGCCAAGAGCTAAAAAAAGCACAAAGGACACCTCTTCCGAATCTAAGCGAAAAAAGAAAGAGGTGAATTTGGAAGATTTATTTTCTCTCGCAGAAAAGAAAGAATGGTCACTGCCTCCGGGGGGCATGGCTTCGTGGATTCGTGCGAGGTTTGCCCAGCACCACATCGAGGCTGATGAAAATGCGGTGCGCCTTATTGCAATGGCCTCGGGTGAAGATTTGTTTCGCGCCGCTTCAGAAGTCGATAAGCTTATGGCTTATGCCGGCGGTATGGGGGCCAAGGGCGTCACTGGGGAAATGGCTTCGAGCCTTATTTTTGTCGAACCTGAATGGAATGTTTTTGCCCTTCTAGACGCTTTGGCCAAGAAAAATAAAGATTTGGCGGTGCGAATTTTCGAGGATATGAAAGAAAAAACCGAGAATGTGGCCACCATTGGCCTCTTGGCCAATCATGTGCGTCAATTGTCGATAGTGAAGTCTGCCATGGAAGAGGGGACCTTGTCGGAAGTGAAATTGCATCCTTTTGTTGTGTCCAAACTGAGAGAACAGGCTGCTCTCTTTTCCTGGGACCGCATTCGAGCTCTCGTGGAAAGTCTTCTCAATCTCGATCGCCGCATCAAAAGGGGCGGCGAGTCTGTGGATACACTGTTAGTACTGTGGATATTGTTTTTTTAAACTGTTAAACAAAAAACAGTAAGGGCGTATTGCAATACGCCCTTACTGTTTTTTGTTTTGTAAATGAAATCTTATTTCACCGTATTCACCAGCCTCATAGCGCTGGATTTTTGTCGGGCGGCGGTATTGGCTTTGAGCATTCCTTTTGCCTTGGCCTTATCGATGGCTTTGACCAGCTTGGCTCCTGATTCTGCCAAGTTTTTTTTGTCCTTGGCATCGGCATATTTCTTGGCCATGCGGCGGAGATATTCGATTTGAGATTTTGCTTTTTGGTTTCGCACATAGCGCGTTTCGGACTGGCGCATGGCTTTTCGAGCATTTTCTTTGATGGGCATAGAAACAATTAGGCTTTTAGGCTTTAGGCCATTAGCTTATTAGGTAAAATAAGTGGACTGAGACAGGGAGAAATTAACATAGAATGGGGGGAAATGCAACTGGGCTAGGGTTTGGGATTGAAATAGTGGAGGCTGAATGATTTTTTCATTAAATCGAGGTGATAGCTGGTTTTGCTGTCTTTTATATCCAGTTTTGCTTCGAGGGGTTTCAATTTTTGGGCTAAATCGTCTTCCATTTTATAGACTTCTTTCTGAAAGTCTCCGATTCCGAAAGGCCGGGTTGATTTGAACGCCTCTCCTCGGAGTAATCGGAAAAATTCATATAGGATCACTAATTTTGGGTACACTTCCGGCAGATTTTCCTCGGATGCCGAATCTATTTCGGAGAGGATCATTTCGTATGAATTGAGAATCAGACTTTTCCATGTTTCGGGGGTGTGGGTGGGCATATTTTTATGGAAATTCAACCTTATTTTTTTGATTTTAATAATTCTTGAACCTGCTTTTTTACAGGAGGCAGATCTTCTTTGATTGTTTTCCAGACGATATTCAGATTGACGCCATCATATTCATGGATCAAACTATTTCTCATGGATACGGCCTCTTTTATCGGAAATTTCGGATTTTCTCTGATGAATTTTGTATCAAGTCGATTGGCTGATTCACCAACAATTTCGAGCCGTCGAATTACGGCATCTTACATCATTGTATTTTTCTTTTTCGTGAAATCTCGGAATGAAATTTTGTGGAGGTATATCTCAATTTGGAGAATGGCTTGCAAAATATCCTCCAGATACACGAGATTATCTTTCTGCATACAGAGTTTTGAGATCTCTCAAAATAAAGGGTTTAATGCGAGTTTTAATATTTTTTCTAATTACAAGATCTACGGATTTTCCTAATTGGCCTTCTAGTTTGTATTTCAGTCTTGCCAGCTCAAAAAAAGATTTCGTCTTTTTAAAATCCAATAATAAATCTACATCACTTGATTTGTGAGCTTCTCCACGGGAGTAAGAGCCAAATAGACCTAGATAAGAAATATCGTTAGCCCTGCATATTTGGCGAATTTGATCTTTATTGTTTAAAAAAGCTGACTTTTTCATATACTTAAGTGCTTTCTTCTCCAAGAATAGAAGAAATGAAGAGGATTTTCAATATTTTTATTCTTTTCTATTAGGAAAATTAATTACAATAATTTCTTAATCCCATGCGCGATCGCGAAGGCGGCGGGTTTGCCCATGATTTTCTGGAGCCAAGGGTGGATGGTGAAATGGCGGTAGGGCGAGAATTCGGCGTCGAAATCATCGCGGCCGGAGAGAATTTTTTCGGCGGTGTAGCGGCCCAAGGCAGCGGCCCAAGGCATGCCCGAGGCGGCGCCGATGTAGAAAGTGTTGGGGACCGCGGGGTCGGATCCGCAGATGGGGAGGAAGTCCTGGGAGACGCCCAGCATTCCGGGCCAGACATACTCCATTTGAAGGTCCAGTTTGGGGAAACGTTTGACGATGTAATCTCGGTGGGAGCGGGCGATATCGTCGTTGTTTTTTTTCTCCATAGGCAAATAGGTGTAAAACATATTGCTTCCGCCTACGAGCAGTCGGTTCCCTTCGATGATTCGGAAGTAGTGGTAGATAAGATCGCTGTCCCAGACGAGCATATTCTCTTCGGGGAAAATCATGTGGATCTGTTCTTCGGAGAGAGTTTTGGATACGGATAGGAAGGTCTGGGCCTGATAGATTTGATAATTCAGCTTGCCTAATTGTGGAATAAATCGGTCTCCGCAGAAAATGATGTGTTTGGCGCGGACAGCCGCTTTTTCCGTGCGGAGCTCGTTGGGAGCAATATGGGTGACTGGGGTATTTTCGAAAATTTTGACCTGGCGGCTCTCCAGAATTCGTTTCAGATTCTGGCAGTACATGAAAGGATTCATGCCAAAGGTGTCGGGATAGCGCACGGCTTCGTAATAAGTATCGGTTCCCAAGACTTTGGGGATTTCATTTTTTTTATAGAGTTTGCTTTTGTATCCGAGTTTATTTCGGGCTTCATATTCGCCGTGAATGAGGGGAATATGCCGTTTTTTCTTTGCGATATAGAGGGAGTCTTGGACTTGGTAGTCGCAGTCAATAGAATTGTCCTCAATAGTGGTGCGCAGATGATGCACCCCTCCCACGACGAATTCCCATACTCGGCGTGCTTCCGCGTCGCCTTTCGTTTCGATCAACTCACGGAGTGGAATTTCCGAGTCTGGAGTGATGAACCCTGAATTTTTGCCGCTCGCCCCGGCCCCGCAAAAAGCCTGTTCGAGAATCACGACCGATTTTCCCGCCTCCGATAATATTTGAGCCGCGGTTAACCCCGCCAGCCCTCCGCCGACAATAGCGACGTCCGCTGATTGATCCGAAGAGAGTGGGTTTTGTGGGGTGATATTTTTTTTGCTGTACCAGTAGACGGATTGGAACATAAAATCAATTACGAATTAAGAATGACGAATTACGAATTTCATTGCAAAACTAAGTTGATTCTATCCTACAAATATTGGAGGAGCAAGGCCTATTTAAAGGGACGAGAGAAATCTTTGGATCGATATTGCCAAAATGCTAATGTGTTTTTACGTATGAAAAAATACACGACACTCATTAAGGCATTTTGGCAGAGGGCGCTCCATTATCGCTTCACGGTTTTCGCGTACCGCGTGGGGGAGGTCGCGGAGGTGCTGATCTTGATTTTGATGTGGACTACGATTTACGCGGGACAGTCATCAATTAAGGGATTCACATTGCAAGAGATGATCACTTATATTTTGATTGGTAATGTTTTCAATGGGATTGTTCGTAATTGGCTTTCAGGAATGGTGGCCAGTGATATCAACGAGGGACGACTCTCGATGTTTTTGGTCAAGCCGATGAGTTATCTGTCTTATGTTTGTACCAAAGAAATCGGCAGAATTACTTTGCCGGTTTTGATGTCGGTATTGTCTCAAATATTGGTGATTTTGTGTTTTAGCAATACATTTATATGGAATTTGGATTGGGGGTATGTATTGGTTATCTCCGCGATGATCGGTTTGGCTTTTATCAGCGAACTTTTGCTTTCTTATTTGGTGGGCCTTGTCGCTTTTTGGACCGATGAAGTCGATGGTTTGTATACCACAATGGAGAGGATTAAAAAATTCTTTTCAGGTGGGTATTTTCCTCTGACTTTATTGCCGGCTGTATTTGTTCAAATCAGTTTTTTCCTGCCCTTCGCCTATTCCTTTTTTATCCCCGCCCAGATTTATCTCAAAAAAATGGATTTATCGGTGGGGGTTTATGGCCTTGGAGTACAAGTCGTTTGGATCGCAATTTTGTATGGCGTGATACGGATTGTTTGGCGGCGGGGGTTGAGGCGGTATGAGGCGACGGGGATTTAGATGATTCTATGTCTATCATCGAAGTGAAAAATTTATCCAAAAATTACGAATATTATCGTAAAGAGAAGGGCATCAAAGGATCTCTCAAATCTTTTTTTTATCGCGAAAAATTGCTGGCGAGTGCGATTAAAGATATCAGTTTTTCGATTGGGGAAGGCGAGCTGGTCGGATTTTTGGGGCCGAATGGCGCGGGGAAAACCACGACGCTGAAAATACTTTCAGGGATTCTGTATCCGTCAGCGGGAGAGGCGACCGTATTGGGCTTTACTCCTTCGAGACGAGAAGCCACGTATCAAAAGCAATTCTCTTTGGTCATGGGTCAGAAGAATCAGCTGATCAGCAATCTTCCGGCCATGGAATCTTTTATTATCAACAAGGAAATCTATGGAATTTCAGATTCGGAGTTCAAAAAGACTCTGGATGAACTCGTCGGGCTCTTCAATATTGGGTCTTTCCTTGATATCTCTGTCAAAAAGCTCTCTCTCGGCCAAAGAATGAAATGCGAGCTGGTGGCGGCGCTTCTCCATAAACCGAAAGTTTTTTTCCTAGATGAGCCGACTATCGGGCTGGATGTCGTCGCTCAGAAAAATATTCGGGATTTCCTTAAAACTTATAATGAGGAGAAAAAGACCACGATTATTCTCACCTCGCATTACATGGAAGATATTCGCGAACTTTGCCAGCGGGTGATTATTATCAATTTAGGCGTGATCGCCTATGACGGGCGACTTGATGACCTGATCAAGCAGTATGTGCGGCATAAATTGTTGACCGTGACCTTCTCTGGAAAGGGCATTCTACGTCGCGATATCGAAAAATTCGGCGAGATTGAGGATTTTTCGGCCAATAGCTGCACGATCAAAACATCTCGGTCAGACGCTAAATCCGTTGCCGTGGCACTGCTCTCGTCCTCTTTGCCTGTAGATGACATTACAATCGGCGAAGAATCGCTGGATGATGTGATACGGCATATATTTGGGGAGGGGAGGTAGGCTCGGGTCCGCCAAAAAAGGTAAGGGCGTATTGCAATACGCCCTTACCTTTTTTAGCCCTTAAAGAGGGAATGAATCTTGACAAAGCCTTGTCTTGGGTGTATTATTATTCCAATAATATGACTTTTTCACATAATATTTCTCAATCCATGATCATTTGGCGAAGCCGCTTTTTATTCGAAAAGCGAGCTTTTTAGCGTTTATTTTTTGATAGATAATGCCAAAGGTCCGCTTTTTGAAAAGGCGGTTTTTTTTATTGTTTGTTCTTTTTATAGGAGATTCAAATATGGATTTTGAATCCGCTTTGATTACAAAATTAGATCCTGAAAGTGTGCTATACAAAAGTATACCCGATCCATCTGAGCTCTTTTGGATGGCGAGTATACTATTGTTAATCCTCTTGGTAGCTGCCGTTATTTGCTACAAGAAAGACGCCGTAAAGTAATCTCCAGAATAGGAGATTGAGGCAACGGCTTTTGGAAAAGTCGTTGTTATTTTTTATTGCTCTTTGTCATTGTGGAAAGGATTAAATACATGTCTAATGCTGTGGATTGGAAGCGCCTGAAAAGCGCGTTTGCACAAGAGGCTCGCCGGAAAAATAGCAGGGCTGATGCGGATCATATTGTGGATTGTCTGCGAAATTTCATTGGTATTTGTGGCGAATTTTCGGTCAATCGCCGTATGTTGCTTCGAATCGGCTACTGGGTTTTGGAAGGTTCTTTAAGGCTTCTTGTTCCCTGTTGTCCTGATTATGGATATTCGAATGGCTGTTATACTTTTCGGGGGATGGGCGGAGGCATTTCTCTTTTGGCCCAGTGCCACATTGATTTTGTGGAGAAGGTTTCCAAGATATTTCCTCAAATCAATCCTTGGTTTCTGGTCGCGGATTTGGAGGCGGAAGATGAGGCTATTTTACTGGCCGTGAATAAGACCAAATCGGAATTTTTGGATTTAGTCTCCGAGAGTGCAGAGGCTATTTCCAAAAAAGTTAGGGCTTGGGGCTGGAAATCAAGTTTCATGTCAGAGTGCGTGCCGGATTTGATTCGTAAAGAATCGGAAAAGGCTCTGGAAATTTTGAACAGTTGTGAGTTTTCTCAGCGCATCGCAACAGATACTCATCATCGGCAACATTTGTACCGAAAAATAAATTCTTCTTTTTCTGTGGAACAAATGTTGGTGAGGACTCGAAGAACTGCCGCTCAGTATTGGGTTTTAGGGGAGTACGCCCATGCTCATGGATTTGCTATTTGCAATCACACGACGACTAATTTGTCATGGTATCTAAAAACTGAGGCCGCTGTGCTGCATAACCCCATTTCCGTATATTAATTGAATTTGGAGCAGTTTTAAAAAAATACTGCTCCAAATTCTCATTCCTATGATTACTTTTATTAAAACTTTAAAATACGATACCAAACCAGAAAATAGGGACATTTTTGAATATTTATCGCAGTTGGCTTTGCAGAAAATTGATCCCCCGAGTATCTCTAATGCTTCTGTTTATATCAATGCGGACTTTGTTTTTCATTCTCCTCTTCGTAGGGTTGCGGATACTTTGGAACGAAAAGAAAATTGTCAGGCTATCTCGGTGGATGCTTTGCGTGAAATTTTATTTGATATCCCCAAATTATGTACTCGAGAAGAATGGCTTTATTCGGGAAGTTCGATCATCAGGAATCGGTTTAAATCCGCTTTTATTGCAGATCAGCTACCTGTTTCGCGCGCGGAACTTTTTGATGAGATCAGAAAAGTCTTACTTTTATTGGCGAGTAAGCCGCAATCTTCATCCATTTATGTTGTCTCTCATTCTTTTCGTTTGAAAATCATCGAGGCTTTTATAAAAACAAAAGGGATGCTGGAATCAGATCCTGTCCTTATTCATCAATTTATTTGGGATGATCAAAAAACGTATCCATTTGGTGCTGCCTTTTGTGTCGATCAGGCAGATCTAAGGTGGTTAACATAAAACACCCGAGTTTCGGGTGTTTTATGTTTTTGCGGGTGGACACGGGAAGATTCGAACTTCCGACCTCGTCATTATCAGTGACGCGCTCTAACCAACTGAGCTACGCGTCCGAAATACAGGACGATAATAACAAATTCATTTCCGCGTGACAAGTGTCTATTTATTCGCTAAAGTACAATCGATTGTTTTCGGGGTATAGCGCAGTTGGTAGCGCGCACGGTTCGGGACCGTGAGGTCGTGGGTTCAAGTCCCGCTACCCCGACCTAAATTTTGCTGATGCAAAATAGAATTAAGAAATAAGATTAAGGAGAAGAATTAGGGTAAGGTAAAAAACGGGAAACAGCAAGGCAAAATTTCCTTAATTCTTAATCTTATCCTTAATTCTAAATATTTATGTTCGATTTTGAACAGTTTCCGGTTTACCAGAAATCTGAACATTATTACGCTCAAGCTTTAAAGATTTTATCGAATCCAAAGATCGACAAAAATCTTAAAGATCAATTGAAAAGAGCATCGTTAAGTATCGTGCTAAATATTGCAGAAGGAGCTGGAAAGTATGCTAAAAATGACAAAAAGAATTTCTATGTTATTTCGAAAGGATCTGTAAATGAATGCGTGGCTATTCTGCGGATTTTGAAGATTGAAGGATTAATTGCTGAAGAATCTTTTAAAGTTTGTTATGATCTGTTGTTGGAAATAGCTAAAATGTTATCGGGTTTGATAAATAGTATGATTCAAGGTGATAATAGGAAATAATGATTTCTGGATTTTATTTTAGAATTGAGAAATAAGATTGAGGAGAAAAATTAGGATTTTAATTTCAAAACAAACACATATGCACCTCTCCACCACCCACGAAATAATCGGTAAAAAGAGCGTCAAACATATTGGAATTGTTGATCAGACCGTGATTTACGGGACATTCTTTGTCAAAGATATTTTTGCGAGTTTTCGGGATTTTTTTGGCGGGCGGAGCGCGACGTATGAGCAGACTTTGGAGGATGCACGCAAAGTAGCACTCGATGAAATTTCCGCGCAGGCAAAAAATCAAGGAGCCATTGCCATTATCGGCGTCCATTTTGACACCGAGGTTCTCCGCGGGACCATGCTGGCTGTTTCAGCCAGGGGGACGGCGGTTGTGGTGGAGGAATAATGATTTTGAGGTGGATGAAGGCGATGTCGTACTTTTTGAAGAGTGGGATCCTAAAATTGAAAAATATACAGGAAGAAGTATTGAAAAAAAGTGACCTATGTCGGAAAATTTAAAATTGATCAATTATTTTGGACTGAGGAGCAGGTCAAAGAAAAAGGGCTTATGGTGATGTCGATCGCATAAGATGTTTATTTATTTTACATACTTATTGACAGGAAAACTTTACATGCCTTATAATGTTTTTGAAGAAAATTAAGTATCAACATTATGGGGCATAATTCTATTTCAGATCAGCCGGTGGCAAGGGAAATCTCTCAATTTATACAGAAATGCCGAAAATCACAGAAGATGACGCAGGAGTATGTGGCGTCTATTCTTGGTATTTCACGGCCTACTTATTTGCAAATTGAGCAGGGGGAGCGGGAGCTTACGGTATCAGAGGCGAGAGTGCTTGCGGATCTTTTTGGCATGTCACTGGGTGATTTTTTAGGGGAAAAAGAAAGCAATTATCAAGTAAAATTGGAGCGGAAAGGCGGTGCTGATCCGAAAGCGTCTGATTGGAGAATCAGTGTCCCCGAGAAGAATGTGGAGAAATTTAAAGAAGTACTCCTGTATATTCTTTCGAAAGTGGGAGGTAAGCCAAATGTGGGAGAAACGGTTTTATATAAATTGCTTTATTTTATTGATTTTGATTTTTACGAGAAATTTGAAGAACAGTTGATTGGCGCGACTTATATCAAAAATCATTTTGGCCCGACTCCGGTTGAGTTTAAAGCGATTGTGGGGGAGATGATTGATGGCGGTGAGTTGGTTCGGGTGAGCGGAAAATATTTTAACCATGAGCAGAGAAAATACCTGCCTGTCCGGCAAGCGGATCTGACCCGACTCAAAGATGCTCGCGAGTTGAGGCACATTGATGAGGTTTTAGCCAGATTATCTGATAAAAATGCTGCGGAATTGAGTGATTATTCACATCAGGATACTCCGTGGATTATCGCTGAAAAAAATGCGCCACTCGATTATGAAGCGGTTTTTTACCGTACTCCTAAAACTTCAGTGAGGAACTATGCCGAGCCAACTTAATTATGAAGAAACGCTTGAGTTTAAGAAAGACTGGAAACGATTGCAGAAGAAATTTTCGTCGATTTCGGATGATTTTGCTTTGGTGAAGAAGGCGGCTATTGAGTTATTTCATCTGCATGGTTTGAATAATTTGAGTATTTTTCCTATCCCCCATTTTTGCGGGAAAGAAATTCAGGTGTGCAAGGTCAAAAAATTCGCCTGCAAATCCCTCAAAGGTCGTGGCGCGAAAAGTGGCATTCGTTTAGTCTATGCATTCCATGTAAATTTATCTAAAGTGGTTCTAATTGAGATATATTTTAAGGGTGATCAGGAAAATGAAGATCAAATGCGAATTAAGCATTATTTAAAGAGCCAATTATAATAATTTTTTGATATGAAAACATCCGATCTCTTTGTCCGTGCTCTTGAGAAAGAGGGCGTGAAAATGGGTTCTTGCAAAAAAATATTACGTAGATACGAAACATAAAGGAGCTTCAGTTGGTATAGGGGTTAATATGGATTTTTATAATTATTTGATTTTAATAATCTTTTAAATATATGCACCTCTTTAACCACCAATTTAACACCGAGGTTCTCCGGGGAACCATGCTGGCGGTTTCGGCCAGAGGAAATAAGGTTGTGGTGGAGGAACAATGATCGGTACTCAATAATAAAGACATATGACTAAAAATATTTTTCTTAGACTCAGAAATATCAAGTACCACGGGAAAGCAATTGGGGAAGAGATATTTATAGAAATTGAAGCAATCGGTAAGATTTTTAGCAAGAATTATACTATTAAATATGGCACTATTCGTGAGATTGAAGAAGAGATAGGGTTGTTCTTAATTGATCAAAATTCATTTGATATTCCGGTAACTGTCAGAATCATTGGACAAGACAAGGTTCTCAATGATGTGGGAGTTGATGAAGTTAAAATGCGGGTAGATTTGAACGAGTTGAGAATTCAAAAAAAAATAGTTTTTGTAGAGGTACAGGAAAACAGGTGGCTTCTTTCAAGGCCAAAGGCTTTGTTTGATGTTTCCTTTGATATTCAAGTGATGGATGTTATGCAGTATGTGGAAGAGCAGATTCATGGATTTTTGCTGGTAAAGATGGATGGCTATGAAAAAGAACAATCTCTTCCTGCATTTTTGAAAGTAAGGCTTGATCGTAGAGAAGATATGCGGGATTATTTTACCGTCATGGAAGGCTGGAGGCAGGGTGAAACGGGATCAATTAAATTGAAAGATAATGGGACATCATATTTGATTCCAGGAAATCCGTATAAGGGGCCAGTGAGGATGAAGTATTCCAGATCAACTCGAAACCTTATAGTTAAGGGTACAACATACTTAGCCATTGAGTATCCAGGAGAACCGTGGGAAAAAGGGTTTTATGATATTGAAATTGCTGATCATCCTCATGAGGGTGGTATTAAATATCAGGATATTGCTTCAAAAGCGACAGTTTGGTTTCATATTGGTCATGAGCGCAGAAAAGGGAAAGACGAAGAGAAATATATACATACAGGGAATGGAACTCTAGGTTGTATTACTCTTACGAATAAGCGTAAATGGAATGAACTTTATAATATTCTTATCATATCAAGACTCGGTGATTCTAAGAGCATTGGTGTTTTAGAGGTGGTTGATTGATCTGTCATATATGAATAAATGGATTTTATCCTTTTTTCCGATAGTAGTAGGAACTCTCTTGTTTTGGATTGTTAGCTCTATTTTGTTTGAGTTTGATGTGCGAGAGGGCTATAAGATATGGCGAGAATCAGAATCTAAAGAATTAGAAATAGCTACTTCTACTGGTTCTGCTATGACTGAAACCGAGTACTTAAAACAGCAATTGAAAAGGTTTACAGAATTTGGTCCTTTGCAAATAGGTGGGCCAGCGCCAGACAAAGCAGGAGATAGTTCACAAATAGGCAGTAAACTGATACCCGAATCGAAATTTTTTATTTATGTTCATAGAAGAGGTCGGTCGTTTTGTGAGTTTGAGAGCTGTGGCACTCTGGAGGGAAGAGTTATCCGTTGCATGGGGGGGTGGTTATCGGGTGATGGACATCCGGAGATATCCGATTTGGTAGGACTTAATTCTTTCGCTGTTTCACAGGGGAAAGCTTCAATAGTTGTTGTCTCAGATAAGAACTCTAAGATCATTGGTATTTATCCTTATCACACCCAGGCCGATATACTTGATATTTTATCAACATTCCCTGAGTTCGAGGAATCGCTGTATGATTGTACTGATGAGGAAATCGGTTGGTCTACTGATGCATTACAGCTATCCAGTTTGCCGGATAATCTCCCTCCGCTGTCAGGTGCTGAGCTTCAGGCGGTTGTTAGAAAAGCAAAAAAAACAGCCATTATCATGCCGGATAATAAGGTAGTTGATTCTAATGGGCAATCTATTTACGAAGTCTATCATCAGTCAGCTGAAAATAGTTATCTTATTTACCGTGCTTTATATGGATATTTTGAACAGAATTTGGCATTACAAGAGGATCTGTTATTCAAGACCGAGGGTGACGCAATGAGTTGGATAAAGAATAGGATGATTCGGAGAGGATATACTCTTCTCGAATTTTGAATATAGAATTTTTTAGTTTTTAAAATAATATGAAAACATCCGATCTCTTCGTACGCGCTCTCGAAAAAGAGGGCGTGAAAATGGTGTTTGGGGTGCCGGGGGAGGAAAATTTGGATTTTTTGGAATCATTGCGCACTTCTTCGATCAAAATGATTATCACTCGGCATGAACAGGCCGCGGGTTTTATGGCTGCGACGGTGGGGCGTCTCACTGGGACCGCGGGGGTGTGTCTGTCGACCTTGGGTCCCGGGGCTACTAATTTGGTGACTGCGGCGGCCTACGCCCAGTTGGGGGGAATGCCAATGATGATGATCACGGGTCAAAAACCGATCAAAAAAAGCAAGCAGGGCGATTTTCAAATCATCAATACGGTTGAAATGATGAGGCCGCTCACCAAGTTCACGCGTCAGCTGATTTCAGGGGCGAATGTGGGCTCGTCAGTTCGCCGCGCTTTTAAAGATGCCAACCAAGAGCGTCCGGGTGCGGTTCATCTGGAACTGCCGGAAGACATTGCCGCTGAAGAGGTGGAAGAGTCGGTGGAATATTCGGCTAGTCCGGTCCGGCGGCCTGTTGCGGAAGAAAAAGCCATTCGGAAAGCCGTGGAGATGATCAAGCAAGCGAAATCGCCTTTGATTTGTATTGCGGCAGGCGCCAATCGAAAATTGGTATCCAAAATGCTCACCGAATTTGTAGAGAAAACGAAAATTCCTTTTTTTAATACTCAAATGGGCAAAGGCGTGGTGGATGAACGCAATCCTCTTTTTTTAGGAACGGCCGCGTTTTCGGACGGGGATTTTCTTCACTGTGCAGCGGATCGTGCGGATCTCATTATCAATGTGGGGCATGATGTGATTGAAAAGCCTCCGTTCATCATGCGGGCCAAGGATACTCGGCGCGTGATTCATATCAATTTTTCCGCGGCGGATGTGGATGCTATTTATTTTCCGCACCATGAAGTGGTGGGAGATATCGCCAATGCGATTTGGCAGATCAAAGAAAGATTATCGCCTGAAAAAAAATGGGATTTTTCTTATTTTGAGAAAATTAAGACGCAGATAGAAAATCATCTTGCCGAGAAAGAAAATTCCGATTCTTTCCCGATTTTGCCTCAGCGATTGGTACAGGAAGTGCGAAAAGCTGTTCCGGATGATGGAATTGTGTGTCTGGACAATGGCATGTACAAATTGTGGTTTGCCCGTCATTACAAGGCTTATTCGTCTCAGACCTTGCTTCTCGACAATGCCTTGGCCACCATGGGCGCGGGTCTTCCTTCCTCCATTGCCACAAAACTTGTTTTTCCAAAAAAATCCGTAGTAGCCGTGTGCGGCGACGGCGGATTTATGATGAATTCACAGGAAATGGAAACTGCGATGCGTTTGGGGCTGGATCTTGTAGTGCTCGTGCTCAATGACAATGCTTTTGGGATGATACAGTGGAAACAGAAGGGGATGGGTTTTTCTGATTTCGGTCTTAACTATGGCAATCCGGATTTCGTGAAGTATGCCGAGAGTTATGGGGCCAGTGCCTCCAAGTTGGAGAAAAGAGGAGATCTTTCCGCTTTAATTAAAAAGGCACAAAACCAGGGAGGCGTGCATTTGATTGAAGTGCCGATTGATTATTCGGAAAATGACCGTGTTTTTACCAAAGAGCTCAAGGCTAAAAAATGTCCGGCTTAAATTTTTTTTATATGCCATTTATTTCAAAAAATCCAGCCACCGAGGAAGTATTAGCCGCGTTTCCTGAACTGACGGAATCGGAACTGGAGAAAAAGTTGGCCTTGGCTTTTTCCACCTATAAAATTTGGCGCACGGTTTCTTTTGGAGAGAGGGCATCCCTGCTCCGAAAAGCGGCGGTAATTCTTCGAGAAGAATCCAAATTTATTGGTCAGACAATTACCCTTGAAATGGGGAAACCCATTGCCGCGGCGATCGGCGAGGTCGAAAAATGCGCGCTGGTGTGTGATTATTACGCGGAAAATGCCGAGAAGATATTGGCTTCCGAACATATTCCCACTGAAAACGCGGAGAGTTTTGTCCGATTTGATCCTTTGGGAATTGTGCTCTCGGTGATGCCGTGGAATTTTCCGCTCTGGCAGGTATTTCGATTTGCTGCGCCCGCGACCATGGCCGGCAATGTGGGCATTCTCAAACACGCGTCCAATGTTCCGCAATGCGGCATGATTATTGAAGAGGTGTTTCGCAAGGCCGGGTTCCCAGACGGGGTTTTCACCAATCTGATGGTCGGGTCTGCGCAAGTGGAGAAAATCATCCGCGATCCGCGCGTCGTGGCCGTAACTCTGACTGGCAGTGAGTGGGCCGGATCGCAAGTGGCCATGCAGTGCGGCAAAGAAATCAAGAAAACGGTTTTGGAGTTGGGGGGCAGTGATCCGTTTATTGTGCTGGAAGACGCGGATCTGGATCTTGCTGTGAAAATTGGCATCACCGCGCGCCTCCAGAATTGCGGGCAGAGCTGTATCGCGGCTAAGAGATTTATTATTGTCGGGAAAAATTATGATGCGTTTTTGGGCGCCTTCAAAAAAGGCTTTGAATCCCTGGTCGTAGGTGATCCAATCGATCCTCGCACTCAAATGGGACCTTTGGCTACTGAGGCGATTCTTAATGATATTGACAATCAAATTCGTGTGTCATTAGAAAAAGGCGCGCAGTTGATCACGGGCGGAAAACGGCTGGACCGGAAAGGTTATTTTTTGGCTCCCACAATTTTGGCAGGAATTACCTCGGATATGCCCGCTTACTATGAAGAATTTTTTGGACCCGTGGCTCTTGTTTTTAAGGCAAAAGATGCGGCCGACGCGGTCCGTATTGCGAATGATACTTCGTTTGGCCTAGGAGCATCGATTTGGTCCCGAGATATTGAGAAAGCCAAGCTCTTGGCTCGAGATATCGAGGCCGGATCCGTTTTTATCAATAAAATGGTCTTGTCTGATCCCCGTCTTCCTTTTGGCGGCATCAAAAAATCCGGCTATGGTCGCGAATTATCTCATTACGGCATCAAGGAATTTTGTAATATTAAAACGGTGGTAGTGGCGTAATCATTATGTCTTTTCTCCTTTTATCTCTCGCGGGATAAATTTCAAATCTGTACTTTTTGGGTGAGTTTTTGTAATGTGGTCGTATTGGCGGACTTTTTCGGAGTGTGGCGCAGTTGGTAGCGCGCTTGGTTTGGGACCAAGAGGTCTAGGGTTCGAGTCCCTACACTCCGACCATTCGACTCGGCTGTCTGCGACCGTCCTTGCTCATGGTCTTCGACCCGATATTTCTATGGATACTCAAATTGCCATTTTTCAAGGCAAGGAAGTAAGAAAGACGCTCGATAAAGGGGAGTGGTGGTTTGTGATTGCGGATGTTATTTCAATTTTAACCGATTCTCTAGATCCAGCTGGGTATTTGAAGGATATGCGTCGCCGAGATGAGGAGTTATCCAAAGGGTGGGGGCAAATTGCCACCCCCCTTCCAATCGAGACGTCTGGAGGCCTTCAAAAGCTAAACTGCGCCAATACCGAAGGCATTTTCCGTATCATCCAGTCCATTTCATTCAAGATTAGGAATTTTTATGCTTAAATTCTCTTCGATTTTAATCGGCGTGAAAGATTTAGGTCGCGCCAGGAAATTTTACGAGCCATTTTTGGGCGTGACATTTGATGAATTTCGTCCGCCATTCGCATGTTTTTATTTTGACGGCATTGAGTTTGATGTGGAAGAAGACGCGGAATATCGCAGTGGCGATTGGGCGAAGATCAATATTGGCGTCTCGAAGCCGTTTTCTTTCAAAACGGATAATTTGAAAGCCTTGATAGAGAAGGCAGAGTCACTGGGTGGTGTTTTGGTTCGTGATATACAGGAAAAATCTTGGGGATGGAAGGATGCCGTTATTGCTGACCCAGATGGGAATGAATTTATTGTTGAAGAGGAGATGAAATAAATTATGCAAAAAACAGAAATTCAATCAGTTACTGAGTTTGAGCATTTTCTCAATCGTCTGAGTGAGGACGATTTGCGGCTTTTGAATCGTATGGTGGTAGAACGCCTCAAACTCTACCACAAAGTGCGAGACCTAAAGAATCTGGCGCAGTTCAATGTTATGGATAGAGTATGTTTCAACAGCGAAGGAAGACAGATCGTCGGAATTGTGATTAAGCTCAACCGCCGGAGCGTCACCCTTAGAGCTGACGATGGGCACCAATGGAACGTTTCTCCGGCTTTGTTGATGAGGAGGTGATCCATAACTAGTTTTTTCATTGTTTTTTTGTTCTTGAAAAAAAGGAGATATATTATGAAAAGTCTTGTCATTTGTGCTTCCAAGCGTTTTGCAAAGGAGGTGCACGAATTTTGTTCGGGTTTAAAAGCTTTGGCGGAAAAGGAGGGAAAACGGTTATTGTTGTTTGAACCCAATATTTATGAAGCTACGCAAGAAACCATGGATTTTGGATCAGCGAGAAATAATCGAGTGTTCTTTCTGGGGTTGACCTTGGAACATTTTAGCTTTATTCGGAGGGCTGATATTGTCTTTATTTATAATAAAGATGGATATATTGGCCGGAGCGTGACATTGGAATTGGGTTTTGCTCGTGCCTTGAATAAGCCTGTCTTTTCCCTTGAGGCCAAAACTGGGGACCCTTGCAGTGATTGTCTGATTGATTTTGTAGTCGCAACTCCAGAGCAATTGTATGGTTTTTTACATTGAAAGTTGTGCTAGTTCGCCAATTTGAAGTTTTTTTTGTTATTATAAATGCACGGTAAAATCCGTGCTTTTTTATATGCTCTCCTTCCTCCGCAAAAACACTCTCTATTTCGTCGTTTTCTATACCGGCGCCATTGTTTTGGTACTGGAAATATTGGCGATGCGCCTTTTGGCTCCTTATTATGGGAATACTCTCTTTTCCGTGTCCTCGGTTCTTTCGGTAGTGCTGGCGGCTTTGTCGGTGGGGTATTGGGTCGGCGGCCGGTGGGCGGATAGGAATCCATCGAAAAGTTTATTTTTTACCATTATTTTCGCGGGCGGACTGAGTGTGTTTTGTCTGGATTTTTTACGCGTGTGGCTTTTACCTCAGATGGCCAATATTTTTTCGATTTTATCCGGGCCGCTCGTTTCGTCTTTATTATTATTTTTTATCCCGTCATTTCTCTTGGGAATGCTCTCTCCATTCGCCATTAAAATCGCGGTACAGGATCATCCGGAGCAGTTGGGAAGCATTTCAGGAACTATTTTTTTCTACTCCACCGTGGGAAGCATTGCCGGCAGTCTTCTCTCGGGATTTTATCTGGTTCCATCATTTGGGGTGAACTCGATTTTGTGGGGCTCGGCGTTGTCTTTGCTGGTCGTGGGAGCTTTGGGCATGGACTGGAAGAATCTGATCGGAAAGAAAATAGTCATGTTGGTGGCGATGATTCTGGGGATGGCGGCGGCTTCGGCTCAGCTCTCTGCCGGATCATGGGACTCTTCGGTTTTGGTGGCCCAAGACGGGATTTACGAGAAAATCATCGTGTATGATGGAAAATATAAAGACCGCCCCGCTCGACTTCTCCAGCTCGATCGCAGTTCTTCTGGGGCAATGTTTCTGGATGGAGATGATTTAGCGTATGACTATTTCCATTATTATGCCCTATTTCCTCTATTCAAATCCGAGATGAAAGAGGCCTTGGTACTGGGCGGGGGAGCTTATTCCATTCCTAAAGGGATTTTAAGAGATTTTCCTTCGTCGCATGTCGATGTGGTGGAAATCGAACCTGCTCTTTGGGATATTGGCAAAAAATTTTTCCAAGTGCAGGAATCTGATC
Source organism: Parcubacteria group bacterium Greene0416_36 (assembly GCA_007375725.1). GTDB lineage: Bacteria > Patescibacteriota > Patescibacteriia > VMEV01 > VMEV01 > VMEV01. The sequence continues at coordinate 15,601 of VMEV01000012.1, read as the reverse complement.
GGCTGGCCAATTACGTCATGGACGGCCGGAGGTTTCTACGGGATACGGACAAAAAATATGACCTGATTTATAGCGATGTGTATCACTCGCTATTTTCGATTCCGACTCATTTTACGACCGTGGAATTTTTTGAGGAAGCCAAGAGTCATCTGTCTCTCGACGGCGTTTTCATGGCAAATATTATCGGGGATTTGTCTCGCCGGACGCCTTCTTTTCTCTTGTCGGAGATGCGAACCTTTCGGGAGGCATTTCCGAACAGCTATTTTTTTGCCGTGAAGTCTCCGGGAGTTTTGGAGGCACAGAATATTGTGTTTGTGGGGGTGAATAATGAATTAAGAATGAAAAATGAAGAATTAAGAATGAAAGGAATAAATTTGAATTTAAAAATTGAAGGGCTATCGGATCGATTGATTGATCCTGTTCGCTTTGAGTTATCGGCCTATTCCGTTTATACGGATGATTATTCGGATGTGGATTATGCACTTTTGTCGGTTTTATCGGAGGCGGTGGAAGAGAATCCAAAATCGGTTAAAGGAAAAGAGATGTTTGATCTGGTTGCTCAGCAGCTGCGTTATGGTCCGCGGTATCCGACTTCTCCCGGACACGCTAAGATAGTGTCGTTTCTGACCTCCGAGCTGGAGGCTATGGGGCTGGATCTCCATGTGCAGAAGACCACCGAATTTTTAAGTAGTGGTGTTCAAGTTCCGCTTTCCAATATTATCGGGCGTCTTTATCCTGAGAAACAAAAGAGGCTTATTTTGGGAACTCACTATGATTCTCGAGAACACGCGAGTCTCGACCCAAAGAATCCAAACTCGCCTTTGCCTGGAGCGAATGATTCTGCCTCCGGAGTCGCGGTATTATTAGAGGTTGCTCGAGTTTTGGCTACTCGAGAATCGGAATTGGATTGTGGAATCGATTTTGTATTTTTTGATGGGGAAGAGTCCATGGAAGATTCGTGGAATGGATCCTGGCGTCCTTTAGGATCGTCTTATTTCGCGGCTACCCTGTGGGATTTATATCCTCGGTCTAATTCAAAAGAGGCGATGACTGAAAATATCTTGGGAGTGATTGTGGTGGATATGGTGGGGGACCGAGAGCTGGTTATTAAAAAAGAAAAGTCTTCCTATCGGCATAACCCCGATTTTATGGATGCTTTTTGGAAGTCATCGGGAGGGGGAGCCTTTGATGATTCTATGGGGATTGAAATATTGGATGACCATACTCCATTTTTGGAGCGTGGTATTCCCGCCATGCTCCTACTGGATTCTGATTATCCGCCGTTTCATACCATGGAGGACACTCTCGATAAAGTGAGTCCCGAGAGTCTGGAGGAGGTGGGGACGGCTCTCTTGCGATTCATTCTATTTTCTCCTTTTTTTGAGAAAAATGTTGTACAATGATTTTAATAATTCGCCATACCTATGTCGGCAGCACAAATTAAAAATTTGATTGATCCCGCTTTGCTGGTTCAGTTTTTAGACCTTCATGTGGGGTATAAAATTGGGGATTTTGGCTGTGGCCCTTTGTCTCACTTTGTATTCCCCATTTCGAAGGCTATTGGCGAGGGAGGGGTGATTTATGTCATGGATGTTCAAAAAAATGTCCTCGAAAATATCAAAGCCATGGCCAGAAATATGGGGATTTCTAATCTCGTGGCAGTGTGGACTGATTTGGAGATTCATGGCGCGGCTCCCATTGAGAATAATTCATTGGACCGCGGCATGCTTGTCAATATTTTGTTTCAAAGCAAAAAATATATCGATATTCTCAAGGAGTGCTCCCGAATGCTCAAAATCGGGGCGCTTCTTTTGATTGTGGATTGGAAGAAAGAAGATGCCGTGATCGGCCCTCCTTCTTCTTTGCGTCTCGAACCCAAAAAAATCAAGGAAGTAGCCAAACTCTTCAATCTCGAATCCGTCCGCGAATTCGACGCGGGCCCGTATCATTACGGATTGGTGTTGGAGAAGAAACGGTGACACTATAGTGTCACCCTGAGCTGGTCGTAGCGGAGTCGAAGGGTTTCGTGGAATTTGAATTCCCTTTGATTTTTTGTTAAAACGTATTCAAATACGTTTTTATTCTTTTTCTACATATGATGTCATTATCTCAGCTTGTGTCATACGAATTGTGGTTCGCTTCCAGTCCGCTGACTGATTTTGGGGGCAAGATATTGCTCGGCGGTACGAGTCTCGTTTTTATTTTGGGTTTGGTGCTTTTGTTTTTGTCCACCCGAGAAGGCAAATATGATTCTTTCGCCCTCCGTCTTTTTTCTAAGCTTTCTGGCTTGTTTTTGACCGTGGCCGTACTCTGGTATGGGTTTTTGTTCACCCTTTGGCAAAGGGTCGCCATTTTCGATATGCGCATTTGGTTTTTGCTCGTGGGCTTGGGCGGTCTCGTCTGGGCCTGGAATATTTGGCAGTTCTGGAAACTTGTTCCCTCTCGTAGAGGGGCTATTTCTTCGAGAGCGGAGTATGAGAAGTATTTACCGAAATGATGACTATCCCAATTTTATAGGGGAAAAAGAAAAAATAGCCACCCGAGGTGGCTCTTTTTTCTGTGGATAAAGGTATTGAATGTGTTTTTTCTTTTAGATAAGCTATTTTATCATCTCATGTATCCGGTTCTTTTTATCAATCCCGAAGAAAGGAGGTGATGGTATGGTGGAAGCTGCGATGTTTTTGTCGGTACTTCTCTTGATAATCGTAGAAATTAAAAGAACCCCATAATCAGGGGTCTTTCAAAAAGAAGATAACATGTTCCATGTGAGATGATTCTTTTAATCAGAAAGAATCGGATACCTTGTTACCTGTCAGTAATGATAGTTGAAAGATTCCAATTCGTCAACCCTTTCATTTTGGGAGATGTGGAATTTAATTTATGAATACTTCGGATAAAGGCACTATCGCCGAAAATCTCGTCTCCGATTATCTCGAATCGGAAGGCTACTCAATCCGCGAGCGTAATTGCTCGTATCGATTGGGGGAGATTGATATTGTGGCGCAAAAAGACGAGACACTTTCTTTTGTTGAGGTGAAATTGCGCTTGGACGCGGATGACGGCCGATTTGATGCTCTTGAATCTTTCGGCTGGTCTAAGCAAAAGAAATTCATCAAATCCGTGAATAATTATCTCGGCCGCGCGCGAAATTTGAATAATCCCTATCAAATCGACCTTGTCATCCTCTACCGTGAAGCCGGCCGACTATTCCTCGAGCATTTCAAAAATTTTGAGGTGAAAAAGAGCCTAGAGAAGTATCTGGTCGCTTGATTTTTTTGTTTTTTTGTATTAATGTAATTATTATTTTTGAGTTCTTTTATAGGAGATTAGTAGCCATGACACAATGGGATGATATTTATAAAGCTTATTTGAATGGCGGAGAATCTTGGGCGACTTTAGCTGAAGGCGTCATCGAGCCTTTCGTGGCTTTTGTGAAACAATCTTCTTTATTAACAAAATTTATCGGTGGTTATGTGTGGGCGGAAAGATTTTTATCACATTGCCTGATTTTCAGTCTCACCAAAATAAAAATTTTTTCGCCAATCAAGCGAAATTCGGCGAGCAAATGTACTACCCTTTGGAGGGACCCGAAAAAGGATTGGTCCATAGCTACTATGAATACAGGGAAATAGAGGAAATATTTTCTGTATATCAAAATGTAAATATGTGTTTAGATGCGATTGGGAGATGGATTATCTCGGGAGAAAAATAGGTTTTTGACAACCCCATCTGCCTATGCTATTATTCTATTGTAATAAAACCAGATGATTCTTCATCTGGTTTTAACTTTTGCCGGATTTTTATATAATTATTTAAATAACTATCTAAGTATTGGCTGTTGGAGCTTTGTTGTTACCTACTCACTACCTCCTACAACCTACCACCTAACTTATGTCTCAATCACCCATCATCGCCGCCATCAAAATGCTCTGCGAGGAGAAGCGACTTCCTCTGGAGCTGGTTGTCGAAACCGTCGAGTCCGCATTGGCCGCGGCGTTCCGCAAAGATTTCGGGCAGCTCAATCAAAATGTCAAAGTGACTCTGGATATGGAAACTGGAAATTTTGACGTGTTCGATATCAAAACCGTAGCCGAAGACCGCGATCTTGAAAAAGAAGCCGAAGAATTCATCAAATTATCCGAAGAAAAAACCAAACTCTTGGCCGAAGGAAAAATCATTCCACCGGACATGGAAGAGAGAAAACGCTTCAATCCGAAAAACGAGATCATGATCAGCGAGGCCCGAATGAATAATGCGAGCCTCAATATCGGAGACACCGTTAAAACTCACCTGACGGTTCCTGATGCGTTTGGCCGCATGGCCGCGCAGACCGCCAAGCAGGTGGTGATTCAGAAGCTCCGAGAGGCCGAGCGCCAGACTGTATTCACCGAATTTAAGTCTCGCGAAGGCGAGCTCATTTTGGGTACGGTTCAGCGAAAGGAAGGCCGCGTGTATCTGGTGGATTTAGGTACGGCCATTGCGATTTTGCCTCCGGAAGGCCAGCTGGCGGGCGAGAATTATGTCACAGGCGGACGCCTTAAATTTTATCTCGAGGCCGTTGTTATGGGCCCTAAGGGGGCGGAAATTCGGCTTTCGAGAACTCACGAAAATTTGGTTAAGGCTCTCTTTGCCTTTGAAATTCCCGAGATTGCCAGCGGCGGCATTGAGGTGATGTCCGTGGCCCGCGACCCAGGTTCACGTTCAAAGGTAGCCGTGCGCGCGATTGGCGAGAATATCGATCCTATTGGCTCTTGTGTGGGCCAAAAGGGAACCCGCGTCCAGACCATTATTTCTGAGCTGGGCGGAGAAAAAATCGATATCATTCAATATTCCGACAAGCCGGAGGAGTTTATTTCCCATGCCTTATCCCCCGCTAAAGTCCGTGAAATCAAGGTGGATCCTAATTCCAAATCCGCAGTGGTGACCGTTGGGGAAGATCAATTGTCCTTGGCCATCGGCAAATCCGGACAAAATGTCCGATTGGCCGCGCGTTTGGTCGGATGGAAAATTAATATTTTGGGCGAGAGAACCGGTGTTCCTGCCACTGTTCCATCTCCGGCCTCCATAAAGGAGGAGGAACCCATGCAAAAAGAACCGGAATCCGCTCCCAAATCACGAGCAAAGAAAGGTAAGTCAAAAAAAGAATAGTTTTATTATGACATTTAAAAATCCTTTTCGCGTACTTTGGCGCAGTTCTACGGATTTTTCGATTTATCATACTCTCAAGCGTTCATCCTGGACGAGCATCGCGGGATATTTTGTGTTTCTTCTGGCTTTTACCGGGGTTTTGGCGTCGTTTGTGGTGGGTATTGGGGGATATTTGTTTGTCAATCATTTGTCGAGTTCGGAAGGGATTGAATTTCCAGAATTCGAGATCGAAAATGGAAAAATGGAGACAAAAGATAATAAAATTTTTGAATTCCGCGAAGATCAGGGATTACTTTATTTTTCGATCAACCCTTCTTTATCAGTAGAAGGTATCCCACCTCGGGAAGCAAGTTCTGGGCCGGCTTTTTTCATCGTGCGAGATGGGATTGCCATGTCTGGGCGCAGCGGCTTCAATGTGATTCCTTATCCTGTGGATGAAAAATGGGCTGTGAACAAGGAGTCACTCCTATCTTGGAAGGGGCCGTTGATATCTTTATTCCTATTGGGAGTATTTTTGGCCTCGGGTTTATTTCATGGCGGGTTATTTTTGATTTATGCCCTGCTCTTTGGTACGATCCTGTATCTCTGGCTTCTGGCCGCTGGAGGAAAGTATCGATGGGAAGAGGTGGTCAAGGTAAGTATTTTAGCCAATGGTCCGGCATGGGTTTATTCCACCCTTATCCTCTTCATCGGGCTGGACTGGGGGTTCTTATATTTACTGATCTATATGTTTTTTTTGCTGGGGGCTCTTTGGGATATTCGAAAACAAGATAATAAAAAGGCGTCATGATTATGCTGATTCCGGAGGGGATTTAATCAGTAATATTGCAGTATTATTTTTATGAAAGTGACTAAAAACGATGCTAAGAGGAATTTAGTGGAGCTAGTGGTGGAATTGTCAGCCGACGAGATGAAGCCTTTTTTGAGCAAGGCTGCGGCTGAGATTTCCAGCAATATTAAAATTCATGGATTCCGTGAGGGACATGCTCCTTATGATGTGGTAAAAAATCAAATCGGGGAGATGGCGATTTGGGAGCGCGCCAGCCAAAAAGCTGTCAATGACTCTTGTTTTCCTGCTATTAAACAGGAAAATCTTAAGATTGTCGGTTCTCCAGAAATCGAAATCGTGATGCTGGCTCCAGGAAATCCTTTTTCTTATAAAATTAAAGTTTCCTTATTTCCAGAAATTACTTTGCCAAATAATTACTTGGATACAAAAATTGATCGGAAATCTCCGGAGGTCAAAGACGCTGATATCGAGAAGGTTTTGTTGGATTTGCAAAAATCTCGCCGTACTGAAAAATTAGAAGACCGCACGGCGGCCACTGGCGACAAAGTCGAGGCAGATTTTGATTTGTCGTTCGACAATGTTCCTTGGGAGGGGGGATCGGCCAAGAAGTATCCTTTTGTCATCGGAGACGGAGCGATGCTTCCGGGATTTGAGGCTAATATTATTGGTATGAAGGCTGGGGAGAAGAAGGAATTTTCCTTGATATTCCCCAAGGATTATTTTGATAAGCGTTTGGGCGGCCGAGAGGGCCAATTCAAGGTGTATTTATATGGGGTTTACTCTATCCACCTGCCGGAACTCACCGATGATTTTGTGCTTTCTCTTGGAGGCCATAAAGATTTGGCTGAACTCAAAGAAAAAGTGCGCGTCAATTTGGTGGCTGAAAAAGAGAAAGAAGAAAAAAACCGCGTGGAGAATGAAATTTTTAAATTTTTGATTGAAAAAACTCAGTTCGGAGAAATTCCGGATGTTCTGGTCACCGCTGAATCCCGCCGAATGCTCGAAGAGATCCGTGAAAATGTTTCAGGATATGGTCTCAATTTTGAGGATTATCTCAAACGTTTGGGCAAAAAACCTGAGGATTTACTCTTGGAATTCTCCCCGGATGCTATCCGGCGAGTCAAAGCGTCTCTGGTTGTCTATCAGATCGCTGATAGTTTGAAATTGCAATCGGACAATGACCAAATCACGCGAGAGATCGAAAAAATAAAGGGCAATTATAAAGATAATAAAGAGGCCCTCAAATATTTTAGTTCGCCTGCTTATCGGGAATACCTTAAAAATGCAGCTACATCTAGAAAATGTATAGAGTATTTGGTCTCGAAAATGGTAAAATAAATCGGTCTTAAAAAAATTTAAAAACATCATATGAAAAAAGTCATGATTTATTCCACTCCAACCTGTGGTTTTTGTTCGATGGCCAAAGAATTCTTTAAAGAAAATAAGGTGGAGTATGAGGATGTGGATGTTTCTCAAGATCAGGATAAGGCCCGCGAGATGATCGCCAAGTCCGGCCAGATGGGGGTTCCTGTTATCGCGGTTTCCTCTCTTGGCGGCAAAGAAGAAGTTGTCATTGGTTTTGACAAGGAAAGACTGGCGGGAATTTTGGGGCTTTAATTTTTTTAGATATTTATGATTTTTTTAGGTTCAGACCATGCGGGGTTTCGCCTCAAGGAATCTCTCAAGCCGTATTTACAGGAGTTGGGAGTCGCTTTTATGGATTTGGGGAACCATAGTTATGACCCCACGGATGATTATCCTGATTACGGATATCGCGTGGCCCAGCATGTCATGCAGTCCAATGATCCGGTGGACCGAGGACTCCTTTTTTGCGGGAACGCGGAAGGCATCTGCATTGTGGCCAATAAAGTAGGCGGTATCCGCGCGGCCATTGGATATAATGAATACGCGGCTAGGACTACCAGGACTGACGATGATTCCAATATTTTGTGCCTGCCCGGCCGCGTGCTCACGGCAGAAGAGGCGCGCAAAATTATTTTGGTATGGCTCCAGACTCCGTTTTCTGGGGAGACTCGTCATGTTCGCCGGCTGGACAAAATCAAGCAAATTGAAAAAAAAGAAATCCCTTCAGTCTCGGAAAATATTTATGAAAATTAAACGTATTATTCCAGCGATATTAGTGCATTCCAAAGAAGAGTTTTTCAAAAATGTTGGACTTGTTGAGGATTGGGTGGATAGGGTCCAGCTCGATGTCATGGACGGAATTTTTGTTCCGGATACGACATTCGCTGATATTGCAGGGATTGGAAAGCATCTTTGGAAATGTGCTTTCGAAATACATGCCATGGCTAGCCGCGAACATTTTTATGTGGAGAGATGGGCGTTGGCTGGAGCCAGTCGATTTATTTTTCACTATGAAAGCGTTTTGGGGGATACTCCTTCCATTATTCGCGCGGTGAAAAAGTCGGGGATGAAATGCGGTTTGGCCATCAATCCCGAGACGGAAGTTTCTCGGATCGCGTCGTTTCTCTCAGATTTGGATTATGTCCTGGTCATGACCGTGAATCCCGGGAAGAGTGCCCAAGGGTTTCTGGCCGCGCCGCTTGCCAAAATATCGGAAATCAAAAAATATCGGCCGGGTTTGCCAGTGGGCATTGATGGCGGAGTGAATGATTCCAATATTGCCCGCGCATATGCTGCCGGGGCAGATTATTTCTCGGTCAATTCCGCTATTTTTTCCCAAGAGGATCCTTTGGCGGCTCTCCAGAAGTTATCCCGAGCCGCGGGGGAAAAGTAAATTTGTTTTTTTGATATAATCCAAGCAATAAATATTGTTAGGAATTTTATGGCTACTAAAAAATATGATTTTGATGTGATCGCTCTGGGCGACGCGACTTTGGACACTTTTCTTAAATTGGAAGATGCCAATGTTCTTTGCTCGATCAATCAGGAGCAGTGCTGGCTCTGTCTCAATTACGCGGATAAAATTCCTGTGAGTTCTCTCCAGCATTCTTTGGGTGGGAACGCGGCTAATTTGGCGGTGGGAGCAGCGAGACTCGGGCTCGTTTCCGCGATTTATACGGAATTGGGGGATGATGACACCGGGGGGCGTATTATCCGGCAATTTGAACAAGAGGGTGTCGACCTCGCTTATGTCAAAACGTTGCGCAAAAAAAGCAGCAATTACTCGGTAGTGATCAATTTTAAATCACAGCGCACGATATTGGGTTATCATCAAAAAAGGGAATACCATTTTCCAAAACTAGGCGTCGCCCGGTTTATTTATCTTACTTCCATGGGGGAGGGATGCGAATCGGTCTATTCTGAACTGCTTAAATATTTGCATAAAAATGGGACAAAATTATGTTTTGCTCCTGGCACCTATCAGCGCCGGTCGGGTTTCAAGAATTTAGAGCCGGTTATTTCTAATTCCTATTTATTTATTTCCAATAAAGAAGAAGCCTGTTCTATTTTTTCTGCTCAAGGCGGAAACCTAGCCAAGCAAACTGGCCAAGATGATAAATCGTTCATGAAAGACTTATTGTATCGCATCCATCGCTATGGCCCGGAGGTAGTTGTAGTGACCGACGGTCCGAAAGGGGCCTATTGTTATGACGGCGAAAACTATTATTATGCGCCTATCATTCCGGTGGAGGTCGTGGAGCCAACTGGGGCCGGAGACAGTTTTTCGACGGGACTTATTGCCGGACTGGTCAGCGGAAAAAAGATTGATCAGTCTTTGGTGTGGGCGGCTTACAATTCCACATCGGTGATCGGTCATGTGGGTGCTCAGACCGGCCTTTTGAATCAAAAAAAGATGAGAGAATTTCACAGAAAATATTCCGGATATAAAGTCGAATTATTTTAAATTATGCCATCTAAAAAAAACAATCCCTATTTGTGGGATATGATTTCAATTGGCGACTCTGGCCTGGATGTTTTTTTGGAGGTGGCAGAGGCGGGGGTTCTCTACAATGCCAGTGCCGATCAGTCTTTGTTTTGCCTGAGTTATCTCGATACGGTTCCCGTGGATGGAATTTCTTATTCGGTGGCCGGAAACGCCGCCAATAACGCGGTGGGATCGTCTCGCCTCAAGATGAAGACTGCCTGTTATACGGAACTGGGTTCAGATCTGACGGCCGAGAAAATTGTGCGGCAATTTGAAAAAGAAAAAGTCTCATCAAAATTTGCTCATATTCACAAAGGATCGGAGAGCAACTACACGGTGGTGATCAACTATAATGCTGAGCGGACTCAGCTTTCTTTCCGAAGAGAAAGGGACTATAAAATGCCGCTTTTGGAGCCTTCGCGCTGGGCATATTTGACCGCCATGGGACATTTTCCAGCCAAGCTGTATAAGGATTTATATGGGTACATCACCCGCTGTCGAACCAAACTGGGTTTTAACCCGGGTGTCGAACAGATCAGGGAAGGATTGGAATCTATGAAAGAAATTTTGACTCGTACATCGGTGCTGTTTCTTAATAAAGAAGAGGCACGGCAGTTGTTTTCTTTTGAAATGCTCCGGGAGGTGGACGATACGGAGGAACTCAAAGCCCTTTTGTTTAAGGCGTGGGATTTTGGTCCCGAGAAAGTGGTGATTACTGATGGGGGAAACGGAGCTTATGCCTTTGACGGCAAGAAATACTGGCATGTGGGTGTATTGCCGGTGACTGTCTTAGAAAAAACTGGAGCGGGAGATGCCTTTGCCACCGCCACACTCGCCGCTTTATTCCATGGCGAGCCCTTTCAAGAGGCATTAGTGTGGGGAGCACTCAATGGGGCTTCGGTCGTGCAGTCCGTTGGGCCGCAAGCCGGACTTCTCAGCCTCACCTCGATCAATCAAATGAGAAAGAAACATCACAAACATCGTGCTCGGGAAATCTAAGTAGCTTTTTAGCTTTGTTAGCTTCATTAAGGAACACGAGTGGTAATACCTAGGCTAATGAAGCTAATAAGCTAATGAAGCTAATCCTATGTTGGTATCTGGAAAAAGCGTTTTACAAAAGGCCCAGGAAGGCCGTTATGCCGTCGGGGCTTTTAATGTGAATAATTTGGAAATTTTGCGAGCGGTGATTGAAGCGGCTGTCGAAAAAAAGTCGCCGGTATTTATTCAGACTTCCGAAGGCGCGATTGATTATGCGGGAATTGAATATCTCTCGAGGATGATTAAGGTGGCGGCTAAGGCTCCGGTTTCCGTGGTCATGCATTTGGATCATGGGAAAAAATTGAAATATGTTCGGCAGGCCATTCGTCACGGCTACACATCGGTGATGATGGACGCTTCCCATTTATCTTATGAAGATAATATTAGTATCACTCAAAAAGTGGTGGCCTTGGCATCCAAAAAATGGGTATCGGTGGAGGCGGAATTGGGCATGATTAAAGGCGTGGAAGATAAAGTTTCGGTGGATGAGAAAGACGCTATTTTGACCCATCCGGACCAAGCCGCGGATTTTGTGGCTAGAACAGGATGTGATTCCTTGGCCGTGGCCATCGGTACCTCTCATGGTGCCTTCAAATTCAAGCAGTCCCCCAAATTGGATATTGATCGTTTGGGACAAATCAGATCCAAAGTCTCGTTGCCTTTGGTGCTTCATGGAGCCAGCGCGGTGTCTCCAAAAATGGTAGAGATCGCCTGCCGATATGGGGCGGTGCTTCCAGACATGATGGGAAATTCGGACGAAGAGGTGGTTGCGGCTGTCCGTGGGGGGGTGTGCAAAGTTAATATCGACACCGATTTGCGCCTAGCCTTTTGCGCCGGAGTCCGTGAGTATTTGGCCCAACATCCCTCCGAAATTGACCCCCGAAAATTCATGTCTTTGGCAAAGACGTATATGAAAGAGATCGTGATGGGCAAGATGGATCTACTAGGAAGCGCAAATAAAATTAATAATTAAAAATTCAAAATTAAAAATGCGGGTGCTCTAGAATAATATTGTAGGCCGTTTCATTATTAATTTTTAATTATTAATTTTGAATTGTTTTATGAAAGTCCTCATTACTCGTTCCATCCCCTCTGCCGGAATCGATATGCTTGATGCCAAGGGGTACGAAATCGTCGTCAATCCACATGACCGCCCTTTGAAAAAGGCGGAGTTGATTTCGATGGGGCAGGGAGCCTCGGCGGTTATTTCTATGCTTACGGACAAAATCACGCGATCTGTCATGAAAAAGATCGGGCCTCAACTTAAAATCGTTGCCAATTATGCGGTGGGATATGATAATATCGATGTCGCAGCTTCAAAAAAGTTAGGAATTCATATTTCCAATACTCCGACCGTGCTGACCGACAGCGTGGCCGAGCACACGATCGCTCTCATGATGGCGATATCCAAGCGCCTCGTGGAGGCGGACCGTTTTATGCGACGCGGGAAGTACAAAGGATGGAAGCCGGATCTATTGCTGGGAACGGAATTTCAGAAAAAAACCATTGGCGTCATAGGCCTGGGCCGGATCGGCAAGAGCGTGGTTCGCATGGCATCGCGTGCCTTCAATATGCAGGTGCTCTATCAGGATGTAAAAAGAGATGAGGCGTTCGAGCAGGAATATGGCGCGCGTTATGTGCCTATCGAGGAACTGCTCCGTTCGTCGGATTATGTGAGTGTGCATGTCCCGCTTTTGGAGAGCACGCGTCATCTGATCAATGCTGAAAAGCTCTCGATGATGAAAACTTCGGCCTATCTGATCAATACTTCGCGAGGGCCGGTGGTGGATGAAGTCGCTCTCTATGAAGTTTTGGAGCAGAAAAAGATTCGTGGCGCGGCTATTGATGTATTTGAATATGAACCAAAATTGGCGGGCACTTCTGCCTTGACCAAGCGCGCGCGAGCCTTGGACAATTTGATCGTCACCCCCCACACCGCTTCCGCTACGATTGAGGCTCGCGATGAAATGGCTCGCCTCGCCGCTCAAAATGTCATCGCCGCCCTCGAAAATCAGCTTTTGGTGACGCCTGTGAATTAGGGGGGGTGTATCCTCTGACAGAGGAAGGGTGGCCGTTAGGGCCGCCCCTACACGCTGCGCGAGTCTTTTTGGAATGCCCTTTTCCTGTGTTTGTATGCATTTGGCTGTTTTCCTAGATCCTTACTCCTGAATCCTAAACTGTACAAATACTATCAAAGTCCTATACTAAAATTGTAAATTGGGTGTTGACTTATGTTCGTTTGTTTGCTACACTATGTAGATATTCGAAAGTATTTCATCTTTAGGCGCTTTTCGTAAGCTTTATGGGAAGCGGTTATAGATGAAAGGCGGAATGATCCGCTAATCGTCTATCCTTAATCGTTAATCACTATATCGGAATTATTTAGAACCCCGATGTAGATCAGTAATATGCAGCAGGTAGATCAAGCTTTTGTAGAGATGGTCGTTAAGGCCATTGTGGCCAATCCTCAGGATGTGACCACAGTAAGAAGTGTTGATGAAATGGGTGTTTTGATCACTCTCAAAATCAACCCCGCAGACATGGGTTATGTGATTGGACGCCAAGGACAAACCGCCCGCGCCATTCGAACTTTGCTCCGTATCGTCGGAGCCAAGCACAATGCTCGCGTGAATCTCAAGATTGAGGAACCCGCTGGTTCCAAGCGATCTCTGGAAAATGCCGCTGCGGCTGCTGCCGCTGCTGCCGGAGCGAGTTCCGACGAAATCGGTTCTGATGACATCGCTGATCTCAAGATCTAATGTTCTGCATTAGATTTCGCAAAACCCCTCCCGCCATTGGCGCGGAGGGGTTTTGTTTTTATCGAGAAATTGACTTTTTTGTGTAAAAGAGTAAAAGATTTGTTGCATTCGATTTCTTATACCAAATTCAAATAAGCTATTATTAATTAAAAGCCTCTTGAAAATAGCCTAAACAACTCTTGAAAATAGCCTAAACAACAAATCCCCCTTGGTCCCCCTTTGACAAGGGGGAGACAGCTCCCTCCCTTGTCAAAGGGAGGGTTGGGGAGGGATTTGTTGCTGGAGCATTCAGATGTTTTTGATGATTGGTTAATTGAAAATGGTATTATAATACAGTGGGATTATATGTTTTTATAAATTATGGCTAAAAATAAGATTCATTTTCATCTTTTAACAATATTCCCCGAAATCTTCGGGTCTTATTTGCATACGAGTATTTTGGGAAGAGCTGAGTCGGAGGGGAAAATAAATTTTGATATTATTGACATTCGTGATTTTACTAATGATAAGCACAAAAAAGTGGATGATACTCCGTATGGGGGAGGGGCGGGGATGGTGATGAAGGTGGAACCGATTTACAATTGCGTGAGCGCAATTAAATTAAAAATTCAAAATGAAAAATTAATAATGAACAGCCAGGCACAAGTCATAGATGACAAGTCACAAGTGAAAAAGCATCAGTCAAAAGAAAAAACAAGGGTGATTGTGTTTTCGGCGAAGGGGAAGCAGTTTACCGAGGGGGATGCCAAGCGCCTCGCGAAGTATGATCATTTGGTGATGATTTGTCCGCGGTATGAGGGGGTGGATGAGAGAGTGGTCAAATATATTGCCGATGAGGAGCTTTCGATTGGCCCTTATGTGCTCACGGGTGGCGAGTTGCCGGCCATGATTGTCGCGGATGCGGTGTCTCGGCTGATTCCGGGAGTACTGGGAAATAAGGATTCGCTTAGAGAAGAATCATTTTCAAAGCCCGATTATCTGGAATATCCCCAGTACACGCGGCCTGCTGAATTCACCAATGATGATGCGTCGATTTCTAAAACTAAAAAATGGAAGGTTCCGGGTATTCTATTGTCCGGAGATCATGAGAAAATTAGAATTTGGCGCGCAGGAAAAAAATAATGTCTAAGAATCGACATTATTTTTTTTATTTTAGAGTTTTTTGGATATAATGAGGGATAAGATTATTTGATTTGCAAAATAATATGGAGGAAATGAGGGCGGAAGAGCAAAGTATTGAATCGAAAAAAGAAATGTCTCCTTATATACAGGCCATGCTAGTGTCCGAACAATTGGATGCTTGGAAACAAGAGCATTCGCTGGATGTGCCTTCTTCTCTCAGCATTGCTAAGATGGAAAATTTTTATTTGGGGACTTTTTCTGAGAATTCTAGTGATCTATCAAAATTATTGGGAGATGATCCTCAATTGGTCGAGCAGGTCATGAAGATCGGTGTGGTGGAAGAATCGGATTTGCGTCTGGATAACTTGCCTTTGGCTGGAAAAGAACATTCGGACTCCAAGTTGGTTTGGGAAGCTCGGAATGAGGAGTTGCGTCTTTTGGAGCTATTGGATGATTCGGAATCGTCTCTTTCTGATAAAGAGAGAGAAGAGACGGAATCAAAATTAGCGAAACTTCGTGTGAAGATGGGCAAACTGAAAATAAAATTTGGAGGTACTGGTAATGAAGAATAAAAAAGTAAAAATTACAAATAAAAAATTTCAAATTATTGAGGAAGGCGAGAGAATGATCAAACAAGTGCTAGTAGGTGTAGAAGATCGATTAGAATCTGATTATAAGAAAGCACGTAATCTAGGAATTATAGACGAAAAAGGGAATTTGACTAAAGAAATACCTTCTTATATGTTTGAGGATTTTGATAGTAATCTGTGAATAAAAGACTGTCCTAAAGACAGTTTGGTAGTGTCAACTAATCCTGTGTAAAACTATTTAGAAGGGCTGATGGATTGGGCGAAATGACGATTTAAATTTCCGAAAATAGCTTGATGGTAATTG
>VMEV01000011.1 GCA_007375725.1 Parcubacteria group bacterium Greene0416_36 | reverse complement strand
AAAAAACTGGATTGGAAAACCCCAATCGAAATCTTAAAAGAAAATAATTTACTAAAAAAATAAAACACCTCATCGGTGCTTTTGGGGCCTAACTCTCAGGCATCCCCAAAATCAAAGCGATAACATACTTTCCCATTTCTGAGTCTCCAATAAAAAAGATTCAATCACATTCCTCAAATCAATATTTTTCCTATGAAAAATGCTGATTTGAGGAAGTTATTGCCCCTTCCCTACAAACCCGGCCAAAGTCATCCCGCCCAAATACTCCCGAATCTTCTCATTGACTCCTTCCCAAAGCCCCCGCGTTTGACAGAGGGCCGCGCAGGCGAGCTTTTCTTTGGCATCAGGCAAAGACAAACATCGGACCACGGTAATTTTGCCTTCCAAGGCTTCAATAATCTCGAGAATCGTGATACTGGAAGCATTCTTCGCCAAAGCATATCCCCCGCTTTTGCCCTCGAAGCTTTTGACCAATCCTTTTCGGCGAAGCGGCAAAATCACATGAGACAAGTATTGCTTGGGAAGCCCCAAATCTCGAGCCATATCCACAATAGAAACCGCTTTATTCGGTCCACTGCCAGCGAGATAAACCATCATCGCGAGACCATAATCGCCTTTTGTGGAGAGGGAAAACATATTTTAGGATCCAGTAATCAGGATTTAGGATTCAGGAAACAACGAAAACCACTAACCATCGAGTCAAATATAATAAACCAGAATAATGATTTTGTCAATGATTTTAGTAAAAAGCCGAACAAACTCTTGAAATACATACCCAATAACTCGGAAAAAAAATCACGATTACCTAAACAAAAAATCGCGCGGAGATGTTTTTCACCTCACGCGCAATCTTACCTCTTTTGGTCACCTATAAAAATCGAACTATTTTTTCCCTTTGTTTGCCCTTTCAAAAAATTTGAACATAAAAATAACTGATCGGAGGATAATATATTTTTAGATTAAAGTCAAGTATTCGAGATGAAGTGGAAGTGGGATAATGTAAAGAGCTATCAGCTATCAGCTTTCAGGAAACAACAGAACATCCGATGCTAAAAAGCTATAAGCTGAAAGCTATAAGCTAATTTTATGTTTCTCCCCCCCGCCATCCAACAATTCCTCCAATACCTGGAAATCGAGCGCAACCGCAGTCTCGGGACGATTCGGAATTACCGGTTTTATTTGGAGAGGTTCAGGACTTGGGGAATGGATAATGGAGTGAAAAGTACGTCCGATATCACCCTCGAACGCGTCTCAGCTTACCGCCTCTGGCTCAATCGACTAGTCCTGCCCAATGGCGAGGTGCTGTCGAAAAAAACTCAGAGCTATCATCTGATCTCGCTCCGGGCATTTCTAAAATTCTTGTCCAAAAAAGATGTACCCGCACTTGCGGCCGAAAAAATCGAGCTGGGAAAAAACGAGATGAGGCAGGTAGCGTTTCTCGAAGCCAAAGATCTCGCCGTGCTTCTCGCGGCTCCCTCCAAAACCAAACAAAGCGAGATACTGAAACTCCGAGACCGAGCGATTTTGGAATTTCTATTCTCCACGGGCCTCCGCGTTTCTGAACTTGTGGGCCTCCACAAAGAGGATGTGAATCTCGAACGGCGGGAATTTCCGGTACGGGGAAAAGGCAAAAAAATCCGCCTCATTTTCTTCTCGGAGCGAGCAGGAAAAGCGATCTCCGACTATCTCAAAAAAAGAGAGGATCTCTCGGATTCTCTCTTCACCAGCCATGACAAAGTAAAAATTTCCCGAGACAAAAAACAAGACGGCCTTGCCGGACTCACTCCTCGAACGATTCAACGCCTTGTCGCCAAATATGCTAAAATTTGTGGAATAGCCAATAAAGTCACTCCACACACATTGCGGCACAGCTACGCCACGGATTTACTTCTGGGTGGCGCGGATATTCGATCCGTTCAGGAACTCCTCGGCCACGAATCGATCACTACCACACAAATTTACACGCACATCACGCACGCTCAACTCCGAAAGACGCATGAGCAGTTCCATGGGAAAAAATTATAAATAACAACAAATCCCTCCCCAGCCCTCCCTTTGACAAGGGAGGGAGCAGTCTCCCCCTTGTCAAAGGGGACTAAGGGGGATTTGTTGCTTTCTCACAAGTTTTAAAAAACATATTTATTGTAACTTGAAACTTATTTTTCTATGCATAAAAAAATAATGATAGGAGGCATTATTTTTGCTCTTCTATTTTCATCAGGAGGATATGGGGTTTGGGCCATGGCACGGCCGCTCGAACTGCCGCTGCCCCAAACCACACTTGCAGTTTATTCCGGCAGTGTTTACATCCGCCACTCCGGACAAAATGTGTGGCTGGAAGCCAAAAATAATGCCGTGCTCCTACAGGGTGACACGGTCAAAACCGCCCTCGACGGCGAAGCGGCCATCAATTTTTTTGATTCCGGAATCTCGCGACTGGACCGAGACAGCCAAATCACGCTTAGAAAGCTATTCATCGACTCTCAGAGCCGCAATAAAATCAATATCGAGTACGAATTTGATTTCGGACGAATCTGGAGCCGACTCCTCAATCTCCTAGACCGCGACTCCTCCTACACCCTGACCGCGGGAGACACGGTGGCCACCATCCGCGGCACCGCCTTCTGGGCCGAACGACCCAAGGCTCTCTCGGATTTGGGATTGGGCGCGCCGTCCTCCAATGGAAAAATATCCTTGGGCCTCTACGAAGGATCTATGGGCATCGCGTCCAGCCGTCTCCCAGAAATCATCGCTATGACTGCGGGACAAAAGGCAAATCTCCCCGTCGATACATTAGCCGTCAAACCCCGGATTGAAGTGATGGAATGGGAAAAACCCGCGGCTCCCGATATCGCTCCGAAAATGGCGCAATTTTTGCATGAACAGAAAATGGAAAAGGCTGGATTCTCCATGGAAAAAATCACCCCCGCCGAAAAAGAATCCGCATGGCTCCAAGAAAATCTGATAAAAGATACCCAGTACACAGAGGAAGTGAAAGTCAAAAAAGAAGAAAACCTCCGAGACATAGCCGGCATCTTACCGGATTCTCCTCTCTACCCTGCCAAGCGCGCGATGCAAGCTATCGTTTTGGCGGTAGTGGACGATGAGAGAAGAGAAGAGAAGGAAATGGATTTCTGGACACAAAAAATGGCTTCCAGTGCTGTTTTATTTACTGAAAATGAAAATATTTTAGCCTCCAAAATAATGGAAGAGGCCAAAACCGAGATGGAAGAAAAATCAGCCCTCGTGGAACGCGAACCTGAAATGGTGGAGAAAAAAATGTTCCTCGTCATGGATAATCTCAAAGGCACTTTGCCAGATACTGAATCCTTCGAAGTCAAAACCCAATTGGCTTCTTTGATCGTGTCCTCCGCCCGAGAAGAAAAGCAAGCTCAGCGACGAGAGGAATTTGAAAAACTCGAAGAAAAAGATTTGAAAAACCTGCTCCTGGAAGAAAAGTGGGACAATGCCAGAGAATTCCTTGAAAAAATCGAAAGCCGATTGGATGAGGCCGAAAAAACAAAAATTCTCGATGAGCTCCCTATCAATGACACCAAAACTATAGACCAACTGCGCACGCTCCCCATTCTCCCAATTGAAAAACTCGAACGAAAAATGGAAGAAAAACTGCCGCTCGCCGAGCGGCGTGCTGATATTGTGAATGAAAAAGAAGGGTCAAAAGAAGAAACCCTCCCTGACGGAACGCTCCGCCGGGTAGATTCCGACGGCACCATCGAAAAAACCCTGCCGGATTCGAGGCGTGAGACCATCACTCCAGACGGGAGAATCATCCGAACCTCGCCGGAAGGGCAAACAACCGAGCGCCGAGAAGTTCCCAGCGCCACGACAGAAGATATTCAATCCGTCGATACGCTACCCCCAGAGACGCTTTTTATTCCTGAAAAAGAAGAAATCAGACCCACATCAATAGGAGAACTTTCGCCGACAACTACCGCCACCATCGAGGAACAAATCAAAATAAACGGAGATACAAAAATAAAAATCATCTCGGCCTTCTTACTGGAAAGCCAGGCCACCCCTTATTTGTCCCGATATCTCATGGAAAAATACGGCAATATGGAAGTACTGAGAATGAACCTCGAAAAAATACAAGACCAACAATTACTGGAAGGACAAATACAGATCTTGAAGACTCTAGCTCAGGAAAGAGACCAAAACTATACTTTGGAAAAGAAAACCATTCTGGAAAATTTCAATCAATTGCTCAACGGCGACCTGCTCACACAAAAATATCTCGGAGCCCAAAATCTCCGCCCAGAAGCCATGATGGAAAAAATCAATACTCTTGCGACGCTCAAAGAAATCAACATCTTTATCGATCAATTCAATATTTCGGTCCGCATGTGGAACCAGGAAAATATGAACCAAACGAATAATACTCAAAAAGATCAGATATTGGCCCAGTTCACGGACACATACAATCAAGACGGATTTTTTCGCGGTATCGTCAATTTAAAATTTAGCAGTTTATCAGCTCTCTTGGAAAAAATGAGAGCGTTGAATGACGGGGGCTTGATCCAAGGCAATTTGGATAATCTAAAAAGAGAAGCGATTCTCTCGCGGGACAATAAAATTAATGGATTTATCCTAGAAGCCTCTGGGTCAGAAATCCTGACCTTCTATGGCAAAAAAATTTATAGCACTCTGGAAAATCTCCGAAACCAAATGATGACCCTAAAAGATCCGGAATCACTGGAAAATTTTATCCGCGATTTCCGAGAGAAAGCCAGCCAATCCTTTGTTCTGGAAAACCTGATCCCGCCTTCGACTACCGAAACACCACAAAACACAACCACCGATCCACTCCGGACTTTGACAAATACGAACCCTCAATAAAAGAAAAGCAGTCCGGTATAACACCGGACTGCTTTTTTTAAAAAAAGGCATAACAACAAATCCCCCTTATTCCCCCTTTGACAAGGGGGAAATAAGCTCCCTCCCTTGTCAAAGGGAGGGTTGGGGAGGGATTTACAACACCTTCTCCTTATCCCCATTCCACCCCAATAAGGCAAAGCCCTTCTCTTTGGCCCGGATATGCCTAGCTATATATTTTCGAACTTCTTCAAATAAAATCACGACTAAAGCAAAGATCAGAATCGTCCCCCAATCAGACCGAGGCAGCGGCGATGTGCCGAATAAGTTTTGCGCGAAAGGATGATAGACCACCCACAAAACAAGCGAAAGTGACCCCGCTAACGAGAGCCACAAATAAATATTAGTAAAGATTTTCCTCGAAAACAGACTATAGTCTAAGGATTTGGCATTCAGCGCATTGGCCAGCTCCATGACCACTAAAGCCGTAAAAGACAAAGTCACCAAATACGAATGGAAAGGATCGCCGGAGGTCCACACATAACCCAGGCTCCAACCGCCTTCCAATAACTTATGGACAAATAATGAGAGAGCCATAATCCCCAAAATCGATCCCATCACCACAAAATGAAGCACAAAATCACGATTCATGATCCGGACATGAGCCTCACGAGGAGGGCGTTTCATCACATCATCCCCCGACTCCTCCAAAGACAAAGCCACGGCCGGGAACACATCCGTTCCCAAATTGATCAGGAGAATAAGCACCGCGGTGAGTGGGGCAGGAAACCCCAAAATGAGGGCCAGACAAATCAAAATCAGCTCGGAAATATTGGTAGAAAAAATAAACCATATGAATTTCTTCATATTGTCATAAATCCGGCGGCCCTCTCGGACAGCCTCTACAATAGAAGCAAAACTATCATCCAAGAGCACCATATCCGAGGCCTCCTTGGCCACATCCGTGCCGGTAATTCCCATGGCAATACCGATATTGGCTTTCTTGAGCGCGGGCGCATCATTGACCCCATCTCCCGTGACCGCGACCCGCTCCCCCATGCCCCGCAGCACCTCGACAATCCGGCGTTTGTCGGACGGAGACATTCTGGCAAATAGAATGTTCTTATTCTGCGCAAATATTTTTCCAAAATCCCCATCCGATAAACCGGAAAGCTCGGTACCTTCGAGAATCCGGAGACGACCAGAAGTGTCCCACAATTCCAAATGAGCCCCCACGGCCTTAGCAGTACCTGGATGATCTCCCGTGAGCATGAATACCCGAATCCCGGCTCTGGCGGCCATGCGGATGGAATCCTTGATCTCAATGCGCGCAGGATCAATGAGACCGCAGGATCCCAAATAAATCATGGATTTTTCCAGATACGAAACATCCTCGGTACCCACAGGCCTCTTCCATCCAGACAAAGGCTTCCAGGCAAGCCCCAGGGTCCTCATCCCCGCCTTTGCAAGACCGTCCGACTCTTCTAACAACTGTCTCTTTTTTGCATCATCCATTTCACGGACCGAGGTTCCATCCCAATAAAAATCCGAGCCATCTAAAATCACGGACGGCGCGCCTTTGGAATACACGATGAATTCGGACCGTTCAGCGACAACCACGGACATGCGCTTACGATCACTGGAAAATGGAAGTGTAAAAACTTTTTCCGCTCCCAGGGGTTTTTGTGAAAAATAAGTTTCGATTTTCCTGGAAGCCACAATCATAGCTCCTTCAGTCGGATCTCCCAATATGCGATACTTGCCTCCAACTTCCTCTAGAACCGAATCATTGCAGTAATAAAAAATACGAGCAGCCTTGATGAGGGAATCCGGAACCAGCCGAGCATCCAAGGCTGCCAGGCCCGAGTCGTTCTTGAGGCTCAAATGCGGATCTCGGGGATCATAACCCACACCATGAAAATGGAAATCCAAACCTTCTGCAGAAGAGAATTCTTTCAGAGTCAGTTCGTTTTTAGTCAAAGTGCCGGTTTTATCCGAACAGATCACCGATACGCTTCCTAAGGTTTCCACCGCACTGAGCCTGCGGATGAGAGCTTTGCGGCGGGCCATGGCCTTGGCTCCCAAAGCTAGAGCGATCGTAATGGTTGCCGGCAGCCCTTCTGGAACGGCCGCTACAGCAATGGAAAGAGCGAAAATCAGATTATCCAAAATCCCCAGCCCGCCAAATACCGCATTAAATAAAAATAAAAGCACGGCGATTGCCAAAACCGCTTTTCCCACAAACACACCGATCTCTCCCAATTCTTTTTGAATGGAGGTGATTTCGCGCTTGCCGCTAGAGACGGTTTTGGCAATAGAGCCAAATGACGTAGCCATTCCTGTGGCCGTTACTATCGCCTTGCCCCGTCCACGAACTACAAAGGTCCCCATGGAAATCCTGGCATTTTCTTTGTCCGCCCCTGCTTCACCCAGAGAATATTTATTCACCGCCACCGACTCCCCAGTGAGAGAGGATTCATCCACACGGAGCAAATCCGCTTGGACGAGCACAGCATCCGCAGGAACCGTCGCTCCCTCCCCCAAAATAATCAGGTCCCCGGGAACCAATAAATTAGTAGAGATTTGATGTTCCACCCCCTCGCGGATCACGCGGGAAGTAGCCACAATCATGCCCAAGAGAGCCGCAATGGTTTTCTCGCTCCGATATTGCTGGACAAAACCGATAGTGGAATTGATAAAAACCACGGCAATAATCACTACCGCTTCTTTCCACTGACCAGAGAGGAGAGCCACTAAAGAAGCGAAAATCAGAATCAAAACTAATGGATCCTGCCACTGAACCAAAAATTCACGAATCCAGGATTTAGATTCATGACTTTTGATCTCATTTCGTCCATATTGCACGAGCCGTCTCGCTGCCTCTTCCGCACTCAACCCCTCCGCGCTCGATTGATAATGTTCATAAATTTTGCTGGGATCCATAAATTTATGAGAATCTGGAATGAGAGCAACAAATCCCCCTCAGTCCCCCTTTGACAAGGGGGAGGCTGCTACCCCCTCCTTTGTCAAAGGGAGGGTTGGGGAGGGATTTGTTGTCAAATGCCCCAATCTCGCCTACCACCTAATTTAATTATCCAAATACCATTGCGCCTCTAGCGCCGCCCGACATCCCATACCGGCGGAATAGACCGCCTGCTTATAAATAGGGTCCGATACATCTCCGGCCACGAAAACGCCTTCAACCGACGTTTTCACTTCGTCGATCACACGGATAAAACCCTTCTCATCTACATCCACCTGGCCCTTGAAAATATCCGTGGCTGGTGACCAGCCAATGGCCAAAAACAAACCCGCGACATTCAATTTTTCCACCCTGCCTGATTTTGTATTCTTGGTCATGAGCCCTTCCAACTTATCTTTTCCCAAAAGCTCGGTGGTCTCGGTATTCAAAAAAAACTTAATCTTAGGATTGGCAAAAGCTTTTTCCTGCATGATTCGGGAGGCTTTGAGCGCATCGCCGCGAACCAGAACTGATACGGACTTGGCAAATGCCGTGAGAAACGTCGCCTCTTCCATGGCGCTGTCTCCCCCGCCGACCACCGCGATATCCTGATCGCGGAAGAAATAGCCGTCGCAGGTAGCGCAAGTAGAAATCCCGCGGCCCACCCAATCTTTTTCGTGAGGCAGTCCCAGCCAGCGATTCTTCGACCCAGTAGCAATGAGCACTGCGTCGGCCAGCAACTCTTTTCCCTCCGCTCCGATTCTCTTCACCTTCCCCGAAAAATCTACCTGGTCCGCCCAGCGGTCCACAAATTTTGTCCCAAAATGTTCGGCCTGGCGTCGCATCTCGGACATGAGCACCGGACCTTGAATCCCTTTTGAAAATCCCGGAAAATTCTCCACCGCCGTGGTCATCATGAGCTGGCCTCCCGGCGTGCGCCCCGCAATAACCGTGACATCCAGCATGGCACGCGAGGCGTAAATCGCGGCTGTGAGTCCCGCCGGCCCGGAACCAATAATCACCAATTTCTTTTTCTCTCTAGACATAAAATATAAAAGTTAATTTACGGAGGTGCATTTCTCCCCCCATAATCCTTTTTTATCTTTTTCTGCCAATGCCTCGGCATTGTTAAATTGATCGACGAAACGATACGGGATTTTATAAGTGTATTCGTGAGCGTATCCCTCGCGAATCAAAATCTCATTCACCAAAGTCCCGTCCTCCAAATACACATATCGAAGCAGTCTGCCGTATTTATCACGATCTTCTTGCGTGGAATCCGCCTCCAGACGCACCCTCTGACCCTCCAAGAAACTTTTGGCAAAAGCACTGGCCTCTGTGCCAAAACACTCTATTTTCTTCCTTGGATCCTTAGTCTCGGGCGTATTGATCCCGATAAACCGGATCGTCTCGTCCTTTCCCTCCAGCATAACATGGATCGTATCCCCATCCACCACCCGAGTAACGGGATAAAGTCCCCTCGAATCCTCAACCGCGCCTGTATTTTCTACCCCCAGACTCACCAGCAATTCTCCCTGAAATAAAAACACAACAAGCCCGGCAAGCAAAGCAAATAGCAGTCGATAAGTCTTTTTTCGTACTCGCATAAATTGTTATTCGTAGCAACAAATCCCCCTTAATCCCCCTTTGACAAGGGGGAAACAAGCTCCCTCCCTTGTCAAAGGGAGGGTTGGGGAGAGATTTGTATTTCAGTGGCAAACATTCCTCCCTGTCTTCTCCAAATACCGCTGATGATATTCTTCTGCGCGATAGAATGGAGCGGAGGGCATAATTTCTGTCACTACCGGCCGCGACCATTTCTTGGATTGTTCGAGCTTGGATTTGAATGCCTCGGCGGCTAGGCGCTGGTCTTCGGAATAATAAAAAATCACGCTGCGATATTGGCTTCCCACATCCGGACCTTGGCGGTGAAATTGAGTAGGATCATGCAGATTCCAAAATTTCGCGAGCAATTGTTCATAGGACACAACCGACGGATCATACTGGACCTCCACGACCTCCGCGTGTCCTGTATTCCCAAAACACACACGATCATAGGACGGATTCTCCACCTTCCCGCCCATAAAGCCCACAGCCGTCTCTGCCACTCCTTTCATTTTTCGAAATTCCGCCTCCACCCCCCAAAAACACCCAGCGCCAAAAGCGGCAATTTTCATATTTTTAGGCATATAATTTCATATATTTTTTCACAAATTGAAATCCACCGCAAAATGATACATTCCCATCGAACAGAGGCCTCGCAAAGTGGAACCCTCTTTTTGAGGAGGCACATTGATGAGAGTTTCTCCTGAAGCAGGAAGGTTTTTCCGATAACCGAGACTTGGAATCGTGAAGGCCGAAGAGCAATCAAATGTGCCATTCGTTTTCATCTTGAGGACAGTTGGCATATTCGCCTTTGCAACCATATTTCTTGGTGAATAACCTCCTTTAGCAGTCACTTCTATAATCTGCTTTCCATCGACAATAGAAATATTGCTTTGTGGATCTTTGATATTGGCTGAATTTGAATCTCCCTCCCGCAAAAGGAAACTAGCTCCTCCGACAAACAATATTGTCAATATAATAGATATCGCAATGGATTTCATATTGATAGAAATTACAACTGATGACATATCTAAAAATTAAATACCGGCGGAATCCATCCGATTGCTACCATGCTATTAATAATATTAAAAATCGCAAAGAAAATGACAATCAGCCCAGCGCTTTTGAAAAAGATTCCCTTATTTGATTTACCATGAATTCCCAAAGAACTGAAACTAATTAAGGCCAGTACAGGCAAAGTTCCCAATGCAAACGCAAACATTGTAAGGGCTCCTTGGAAAAAACTTCCTGTGGAAAGCGTATAAATCTGCATGGCTTGCGTGAACCCGCAGGGAAGAAAAAATGTCGCGACGCCAATAAATAGAGGCGTGAATGAATGGCTTGACTTTACGATAGCGAGAGCTTTTTCCGAAAAAAACTTTGGCATAGTTGGCTCGAATCTTTTGGCCCAATGAAAAACATCTAATAAATTAATACCCAAAATAAGCATGACCAAGCCAATAACCATTCCCAAAATAGAAGTGCCGACTACTCCAAATTGAAAAAAAGATCCAACCGCTCCAATAACGCCACCTAGAATAAAAAACG
Source organism: Parcubacteria group bacterium Greene0416_36 (assembly GCA_007375725.1). Lineage (GTDB taxonomy): Bacteria > Patescibacteriota > Patescibacteriia > VMEV01 > VMEV01 > VMEV01. Next base: position 25,653 of record VMEV01000011.1, on the reverse strand, counting down.
AAACTAGCCGTCCCGCATGAAAAAAAAGCTGAGGACGGATATTATTGCCTTCGCGCGCAAAAGTCGAGGACATTGATAATACCAACCCTCCGACAACCGCCATACAGGTGGAAAGCGAAGCCATGACACCTATTACAAATGCGGTCCCATAAGTGACATTACTCGTACTGACTAAATTCACAATCCCTATTTTTTGCAGGAGAATAAACAAAAATACGAATCCTAAAGCGATCGGAATAGCCGTTACAAATTCATGCCAATTTACTTCTTTATTTTGCTTTTCTTGGGAAAGCGAATGCCGGGAAAGCAAACGATTAAGTTCTTCAAGAATGTCATGGGAAGACCTATCGCAAAAATCGCCGCAAATCTCAACCGAACGAGTCTTTAAGCTGGATTTCACCGATGAGACTTTGGGATGTTCCACAAGCTCACTTTGGGTAAGTAAAACGCAGGAATGACAATGCATGCCATGCACATGAAAAGTATAAATCTTCTGTTTTAATAGAGTTCCCTCTATTTTTGGATTTGTTTCCATAGCCATATAATAAGCAAAACCAAAACTACGATAATAAGCGCGCTGATAACAATCCCACCCAGCATTCCCACTCCACAAAAACTTCCTATATTTGTCATCATGTTCCACATATGATTGAAGTTAATTATAATTTTTTAGATTTGAGCCGAAGAGAATTAGATACAACCGAGACGCTTGAAAAAGCCATGGCCAATCCCGCAAATATTGGATTTAAAAGCCAGCCGAAAATCGGATACAAAGCTCCCCCCGCAAGAGGAATGCCAATTATATTATAAATAAATGCCCAAAATAAATTCTGCCGGATGCCGCGCATGGTGAACTTTGAAAGGCGAATGGCCTTTACCAGCTTGGAAATATCACCGTTCAAGAGAGTAATGCCTGCGGATTCGATGGCAACATCCGTTCCGGTTGACATGGCGATCCCCACGTCAGCCTGAGCGAGCGCCGGCGCATCATTCACTCCATCCCCCGCCATAGCCACAATGAATCCCTTTGACTGCAATTCCTTAATCTTCAGCAATTTATCGGCAGGCAGCACTTCGGCCACAAACTCATCAATTCCCGCTTGACTGGCAATATAACGCGCGGTATTTTTGTCGTCTCCCGTAGCCATAATGACCCTGATGCCGAGTTTGTGGAGTTTCGATACCGCCTCTTTAGCTTCGCTCTTGAGAGCATCCGCCACCATGACGATTCCCAATATTTTGTCTTTTGTGGCCAAAATCACCGGGGTTTTGCCTTCAAGAGTATCTTTTTCAAATGATTTTTTCTCTATATTCAGGCTCAAATTTTCTAAAAATTTCGCGTTTCCAGCGAAGTATTCAATATTTCCAATTTTGCCTTTCAATCCCATTCCTTTGATGATTTCAAATTGCTTGACCGGCAAGATTTCCAGCTTATTTTTTTGGGCGTATGAAACAATCGCATGGGCAATAGGATGTTCTGATTGAGCTTCCAGCGAAGCAAGGATAGAAATCAATTCCTTTTCTCGGATTCCATTCAAAGCATTGATGGAAACCAACTCTGGCTTGCCCTTTGTAATCGTCCCCGTCTTATCCACCACAACAACATCAACCTTATGGAGCTTTTCAAGAGTAGCGGCATCTTTGACTAAGATTCCTTCGCGGGCCCCTTTGCCCACGCCGACAATAATCGCGGTAGGCGTGGCCAAACCTAACGCGCAAGGGCAAGCGATAACAAGAATCCCTACAAAAGAAACCAACCCATAAGAAAGCGCCTGAGAAAACCCTAAATACTCAGTTCCCACAATCAGCCAGGCCAAAAGCGATAAGACCGACAAAACAAGTACAATGGGTACAAATACTGCTGATATTTTATCTGCTAGGGCCTGAATAGGCGCCTTGCTGGCCTGCGCCTGGCTGACCATTTGAATGATGTGAGAAAGAAGGGTTTCCGACCCCACCTTGGTTGCCTTGAAAGTAAATACACCCGTAGTGTTTAGAGTTCCGGCAATAACCCCATCTCCCTCATGCTTTTGGGCCGGCATTGGCTCCCCTGTTACCATCGCCTCGTCTATAAAGGGCGTTCCTTCGATAATCACTCCATCCACCGGAATTTTTCCGCCCGGCTTGACGATCAGGATATCTCCTTTTGCGACCTCGCCAATCGGAATCTCCATCTCTTTATTATGGAGCACCACAAGCGCAGTTTTTACCTGAAGACCCAGCAATTTTTCGATGGCATCTCCAGTTTTGAGCTTGCTTTTGGCCTCTAGATATTTACCCAAGGTAATAAAAGCAATAACCACAATGGTCACATCATAGTAAGTATGCTCGACATTAATAAAAGATCGCAGGGGCTCCTCGAAAGCTGAAACAATAAAACTATAGATAAAAGCGGCCAAAGTCCCAATGCCGATGAGGGTATCCATATTGGCACTTCCAGAGCGCAAAAAACGATAAATGCCGACAAGATAAGGCTGACCGACGATAAATAAAGTATAAGTGGCAAAAATCGGAAACAGATGATGGAAAAATTCTCTCCACATTTCAGGAGCTGCAGAAATTATATTAAACTGAGCCAAGATATCCCACCCCATCACAAAAAGGCTGAATGCGGCTAGCGGAATAACTGACATGACCTTTCTTTTGAATACGCTAAGTTCCTCAATCTTCTCCTTTTTCGATTGGCCGATTCCCAGATGAGCGGCATGTTCGCTCTCCGACATGCCCATCTCTCCAGCCGTTGGAATAATCAAAGAATAGCCCAGCGGCTCAATTTTTTTTAAGAGATAATCCGGAGTTATTTTTGTATCGTCATAGCCGAGCTTGGCTGTCTCGGTTCCATAATTCACTTCCGCAGAAGTCACTCCTTCTGTTTTTTTGAAAGCTTTTTCAAGCGTGGCCGCGCATGAGGCGCAGTGCATGCCTTTGATTTTATAGGTATGAGAGGACATATTATTTTCTTTTAAGCTTATACACCTTGAGAATTTCATCTTTCGCTTTTTTTGTATTGCCCGATTCAATTTGTCGAAGTAAGCAAGTACCCAAATGATTCTCCAAAAGCAAATCTTCTACATTGCACAATGCCTGCTTTGTTGCTGACGTTTGCGTAATAACATCGATGCAATACGTCTCTTTCTCTATCATTTCATGTAGCCCCCTCACTTGCCCTTCGATAATCTTCAAGCGGCGCATCAATTGTTTTTTTGTTTGATCTTGCATATATTTCATATAATTTCAGTATATACCCCCTGGGGGTATATCGCAAATGGCCCCCACAAAAAAATCAGTGTCCATTCGGCACTGATTTAGAAGCTAAAGCCCCCCCACTCATCTTAATTTTTTTTGGTGATTATAAATCTCATATACCTCCAATATTCGACCTTCCTCAAGAAAACACAATGCTCGAAACTGCCTGTTGATTCGAAAATACAGGGTAAGTTCCCCCTTAATATACCGCCTGGTAACCAAACGGCGACCCAAAACAATATGCCTCTTTCTCGATTGATATTGCTTGGACAGTCCTCTTGATTGGAGATATACTCTCACCTTTTTGGATTCTCTCACCACCCTCACCCACGTTTTGGCATTTTCTGTAGTCTGCATGATAAAGAACTCCTTTGTATAAAAAACAAACTAAAGACTGATCTCTAAACCATAAACAACCCGTCAAATTATCGTTTTTGACAAAAAAAAGCAAGTATATGCAAAAAAAACAAAAATTAAATTACAAACTTTTATATCAAAAATAGACAAAAAACAACTTTTGCCTATTTTTTTATGGCCCATTCCCAACAAAAAAGTCAGGTGGGGCGCGCCCCGCGTAGCTCGCCTATGAGCGTAGCGATGGCAACGTAGTGGGGTGGACTCAGAGAGACTCGAACTCTCGACCCCCTGCTTGCAAAGCAGGTGCTCTACCAGCTGAGCTATAAGCCCATATAGCTAGGAAATTAGCTTCTTTAGCTTTTTAGCTTCATTAGGAAAAAACATTCTATGTTTTATTGTTTACTAACGAAGCTAAAAAGCTACAACCTAAAAATCCGGTTCCGCGGCTTTTTTCACGCTTTCCTCGGACGGCGGAGTGTAGGCACCAAAGAATGTCTTGCCCATCCACTGCCCGACCCCGGTGTGGAGTCCCGTCATGATCATGAATCCCACGAAAATGATGGCAAGGCCCAGAAGCTTATAGAAAAACCGGCTCCCTCCGGATGTGCCCAAATACTGCTCGGCAAAATCCACGGTACCAAAGAATTCATAAAAGCCCTCGGACTTCCAAACGAAGACAAAACCGACGAGCGCTAAAATAAAGCCTACTAGAATGGACATATACTATTCCTCCTTAATGATATTTGTCCTCTTCAGGGTGCTTGCACCGCGAAGCTCTTTTGCGACATGTAAATATCTCTGACACAAGTCCCACTACGCCTGCGGCTTCGCGGGACACTTAGCTCCTTTTTGCTATCGCAAAAGAGCGAAGTGGTGGATGTTTGAGGGATCGAACCCCAGACCTTCTCGGTGTAAACGAGACGCTCTAACCAGCTGAGCTAAACATCCTATTTTGCTTCGGTGCTGAGGAAGAGATTTGAACTCTTACGGGTTGCCCCGCAGGCCCCTCAAGCCTGTGTGTCTACCAATTCCACCACCCCAGCTAACATGAACAAAATTACCAATTCTAAATGAAAAAATAAAGGCCTCCCCAAAAAAACTAGAGGAGAATTTTTTTGTAGGGACGTTGAATGCAACGTCCCTACAAAAAAATTCTCCTCTTTCCGAATAGTCCAAACAACTAAACCAGATCCTTAAGTTTCTTTGGATTATCCCTCATGAAATAGAGCTTGGATCGTCGAACCTTAGATTCCTTCACTTTTTCTATTTTTTCGATAGCAGGCATATACAAAGGGAAAATCATTTCTACTCCCACGCCCTCGGCGATTTTTCGAACGGTGATGGAGGCGGATTGTCCGGCGCCTCGGCGGGCGATGACCAAACCTTCAAAAATCTGCATGCGTTCCTTGGCTTCTTCCCCTTTTCCTTTCTTGCCCACTACCGCCTCTTCTTTGATTTTCTGGTGAATACGAATAGTCATTCCAGAAGCGACTTCTTCTCGCGCGATAACACTTAATGCTTGTGCTTTTGCCATAAAATTATAATTTATTCATTTTCTCCATAATCGTATCGACCACCTCATTAGGCTTCAATCGATCCGTAATAACGAGTAAATCATAGACGGATTTATCGTCAATGTCAATATTATAACCCCTCCTGTAACGATTCCTCTCATTCTTCTGCCGCATTTCAGTCTCGGCCAAAGCCTCTGGATAAGGCTTATTTTCGCGCAAAGACACACGCTGGGCGCGGATTTCAAGGCTGGCTCCGAGTAGAATATTGTATGAGGGAATCTGCTCTTGGCGGAGAATCCATCCGGCGATCCGGCCATCGATCACCGATTTTGGATGAGACCTGACAAATTCCACCATCCGACGGTCGATTTCTTGGTCTAGGGTAGGATCTTTCTCTGCCATGGCTCCCAACTCGAGCAACGAGATCCCTTTTTCCACAGCCATGGCACGAAAAAAACCGCTCACGCCATAATACTGATAGCCCAATTTCTCAGCCAGCGATCTCGCCGCCGTACTTTTTCCCGACCCCGGCACACCGGAGAGGGTGATGATGGATGGAAACATAGAAACAATTAAAAATGCAAAATTAATAATTAAAAATTAGAACAGCCAACAGACCCTCAAATTTATTGTTCCATTTTTAATTTTTAATTTTTAATTCACCACGCAGTCCCTTCAAATACTCCTCCAATTTCTCGGGCAAGGGGCTCTCAAAGATAACCGGCTTCCCTTTCGCGTCTTGAAATCCCAGTCTATAAGAGTGCAAAAACAATCGGCCAAGATCCGTATCGACTTCCTGTTTCCTTAGGCGGTATTTCATGTCGCCGACAACCGGATGACCAAAGGCCTGCATATGGACCCGAATCTGGTGCGTGCGGCCAGTTTTGATCTCGATATCCAATAATGTGTAATTGACCCAGCGACGAGAGACCGTGAATAAAGTGAGGGCGTCTCGAGAATGGATATCCTCTTGGGCTAAAGTATGATCGATTTTTCCCAAATTGGACGTATTAATCTCTACATCCGGCAAAGCGGCCATGCGGGTACGATCGCCTCTGGATCGCGCGATTGGGAAATGGATCTCTCCTTCCTCCGCGATATTTTTTCCATGAACAAGCGCCCAATATCGCTTTTCCACGGAGCGGTGGCCAAACTGAGCTTTAAGCAATTTGAAAAATTTGGAAGTCCGTGCCACCACCATCAGTCCCGATACTCCCAAGTCCAGACGATGCACGATGCCAGGTCGGCTGGGATCATCCCCGATCTTGGCCAGCTTGGAATCTTTTTGAAGCAAAAAATCAACCACTGTGTTTCCTTGGTGTTTTGAGTCCGGATGCGCGGCAATACCCGAGGGTTTATCCACAACCCAGTAATCTTTCTCTTCCGCAATGATTTTTGGCTCTAATGGAGACATATTGACCTCAAAACTAAAAACATGATTAACTGCGTATTAGTGTGTACTTTATAGCTTAAAATCAAATTTTTATCTAGAGAGGAAAGAAATGAAAATCCCAACACCTCCTGATAATGCCTCTATTTTATATAGAGGTCCCATGTGTTCAGATAAGACAGGGAACATGGTCATGGAAATTGAGCGCCTGCGAAGAAAAGGTGACCAATGTTTCATTATTTTCAAACCATGGTTCGAAAATAAACCAGAAACCAAAAAACATGCAGAAATCTTCAAATCCCGAACTTTTCCCCAAGAGTACGTATCAATTCCCATTCCGGTGAATCATCCAGAGGAAATCATAACGATTTCAAAATCTATCGCCCAAAAACGTGCTAGAATTGACCGTATCTTTATAGGTGAAAGCCAATTTTGGACAAATGCAGCAGCTTTATGTTCCGCACTAGAAGAAATAAAAAAAGAAGCACCACTGTCCATTGAAGGATTAAATTTGGTCTGGGATGGAACCCCTTTCCAAACACCATTAGAAATAATCCGCCGTAAAATAGTCGACATAGATGTCACCCTGACAGCTCGATGTTCGATTCCACGATGTACATGGCACCATGCAACACACAGCTACAAACAATTTACAAACCGACATACCAATGGCCCCATAGTGGAATTAGAAAAAAACAAATATTTACCCATGTGCTTTTTTCACTTCAATCACTATTACAATGAATGCAATATTTTTGAAGAAAAAGTATTGCAAGAAACACCAAACCCCGAACTCATCTACCAAGAAGACATTTTCTAGACATTAAGAAAACCAGACAAATCCAATCTTTTCAAATTCTCGATTACTTGCCGATAACTACCTAAAAAATGGGGGTCTCTCTAAAAAGAGCCCCCTTATTTAATTAATGACTTCGCATAAATAATCGCGTCTTTTTGATTCTTGAACTTGCCTCGAAGTTGGGCTTCCCGAATAGAGGCGAGTAACTCTTTCATGCGCGGCCCTGATTCGATTTCCAGTTCTTTTTTCAAAATATCACCATCAACAAGCCTCGGGGGCAAAACGCCTCCGACAATCGGTAATTTCTGTAAAATAGCACTCAGGCGGGCATAAAAAGGAGAGGGAGAACTCGACACTTCCATGCTGAGGAGCGAGTCTTCTCGCAGAACAATGGCCAATACCAGCCAATGAAAATGAGGGCTGAATAATAGTTTCTCGGCTTCGGCCAAGGATCCGTCTCCCTCTTCCAAAAAACGACAGGTTTTGAGCATCCAAGTCACGCTTTCTTCAATGCCCGAGGCAGCCATGGAAAGGCAATAATTGCGGCAAAAGCCATGCGCGAAATCAATGCGGCGATCCCACGAACGAGCAACTTCTCCGCCCAAAGTACGGCCGCTATGAAGCAGAAGCGCAAAAAGAACCGCGGCAAAAAAATCTTCGCTCCGGAGCTCCCCTCGGCTCTTCCCCACTCTGGAGAGTAGGGATAGCGTATAATTCCACAAAGACAAACCATGCACAATCTCTATCTCTTTATATTTAGCGAGCTCTGGAAACACAGCAAGCAAAATACCCGAGGAATCATATAATTTCAAAGTTCGTACGGGATCTGCAGCTAGAGATTTATAAAATTCCAGAGCGATCATTTCTTTGGGAATAGCGCCGGACCGAGAAATTTCCGCGGCCACGGCTTTCATGGCTAAGGAAGTTTTCTCCTCGACATCAAATCCCAATACCGCGGCAAAACGGACAGCTCGGAGAAGCCGCGTATAATCCTCTCGAAACCGAGTCTCTGGATCCCCCACCGCCCGGATGGTTTTCATTTCGAGATCTTTCTGCCCGCCAAAAGGATCCACTAGTGCCTCCCTGCCCAAATCCCAAGCCATGGCATTGATCGTGAAGTCGCGTCGGGAGAGATCGTCTTCTATGGGCAGGAGATGATTGGACTCCACCGAAAAATCATTTCTCCGACCTGAACCGGAAAGTGCAAACTCTGTTCGAGGAAGTGCGATATCAAAGTGGTAATCAGCGAAACGCTCGTCGCTCAAAGACAATTTGAACACCCCGAACTTTCTCCCCACCAAAACCACGCTGCCAAAGTCTGCTAACAAGGCCTCTAATTCATCAATCGGAATACCTCGAACCACCAGATCCCAGTCTCGTATCCCGCCTTTGGCCAACATCACATCCCGCACCGCCCCGCCCACCACAAATATCGAAGAATCCGGATATCTCGTCCGGATCTCCTCGACAAAAGCCAGAGACTGAATTATACTGAAGTGTTGACGCATAAATATCATCTAAAAATCCCTCCCTAACCCTCCCTTTGACAAGGGAGGGAACTGTCTCCCCCTTGTCAAAGGGGGATTAAGGGGGATTTGTTGTTTGTTGCATTCGTAATTCTTAATTCGTAATTTATGTTATTCTCCCCCACACAAACCATTTCCGAAATACTCAAGATTTATCCCGGAGCCGAGTCAGTCATGACCGGACACGGACTCCACTGCACGTCCTGCCACGGAGCGGAACTCGAAAATCTCCGCGACGGAGCCAAAAGCCACGGTCTCACGGACCAAAACGTCAATCAAATTATCTCCGAAATCAACCAAAAATACCAGAAATACGAGGAGAATATAAAACAATACGGAATATCGATCACGCCTGATGCTATGGCCGAGATCACCGATATTCTCAAAGAAGAAGAAAATCCCGACCAGTACCTAGAAATCGGCGTGTTCAAAGATGATTTCGAAGAGGATAACTATTCTCTGGATTTCACCACCGAAAAAACTCCGGACTGCGACGAGATCAAAATCGGATCCCTCAAGATTCTGATCCCAGCAAAACAAAAAAAACAGCTCACGAGCCTCGAGCTGGATTTCTCGACAGGAGAATACTCTGAGGGGTTTAAGATAACGAGGCCTACGTAAGCAACAAATCCCCCTCAGTCCCCCTTTGACAAGGGGGAGGCTGTTACCCCCTCCCTTGTCAAAGGGAGGGTTGGGGAGGGATTTGTTGCCAACAATTGACACAAAATTCCAAATATCCTAAGCTCTTGTGTTTAACGACTTTTACTCTAAAAGCATCCCCCTATGTTGAATTCCCCGGAACAGGTGCTCCTGTCTATCAAGAATAGCAATAAGATACTGCTCACCGCGAAAAAAAATGCGGATACGGATACCATTGCTTCTCTTTTGAGCCTCTATATTATTCTGAAAAAATTGCGTAAAGACGCCCAAATTATTTTGGACACTCCCAAAATCCCCCTGAGACTGAAATTCCTCCCCAATCTGGACGCCCTCTTGACGCCAATCGTGCCGATGAATAAATTCATCATCAGTTTGGATATCACGCAAAATAAAATCGACGAATTCACCTATGATATCGCCGAAAATCGCCTTAATATTTATCTCACCCCCAAAAACGGATCCTTCGACAAGAGCATGGTGAGCTGCTCTTCCGGCAATTTTAAATATGATCTGGCCATCGTGGTCGATACTCAAGATATCGAACACTTGGGCTCGGTTTTTGAAAATAATACCGAATTTTTTTACAAAACACCGGTCATCAATATCGATCATGTCGCTGAAAATACCCGGTTCGGACAGGTACACCACATTGATCTGACCGCCACCTCCACCACCGAGGTCATTTACGACCTCTTTTTCCCGAAAAATGACAATCTCCTAGACGAGCCTATGGCTACGACACTTTTAACCGGCATTATCGCCAAAACCAAGAGCTTCAAGACTCCCCAGATCACGCCCAAGACGCTCAATATGGTGAGCCAGCTTCTCGGATTCGGCGCAAGGCGGGATGATATAATTCAGAATTTATACCGCACCAAATCCCTGGAAACCCTCAAGCTCTGGGGAAAAGTTCTCTTGGGATTGCAATACGACAATAATCTCAAGCTCGCCTGGACCCGGATCGAACGCGCGGATTTTGAGAATTCCGGAGCCGGAGAAGAGACACTCGAAGAAATGATCGAGGAAATCCTCAACTGTTCTCCGCAGGCACAGATCATTCATTTGGCCTGGCAAAAACAGGAAGGGAAAAATAAATCCCTCGTTTACAGCGATTATTTCAATACTCTCGATCTGACCAAACCGCTCGGCCCCAAAGGAACCAAACAAACCTGCTATATCGAAAATGAGACGGAAACTCTCTCCGTCTGGATGGATAAAGTAAACGCGAAAATCAAGCAGTCGCTCGAAGCACTGCCAGCGAAAAACAGATAGACAACAAGCAACAAACCCATCCCCGGCCCTTCCCTTAACAAGGAAGGGAGAAACAACAAAATCACAGTAGAAATAACCCTTTCGCCGAATATTTATTCCCCCTATAATAAAGAAAAACTTCACACGGAAGGAATGGAAAATGGAAAAAATAGCCGTCGGAATACTGTTCTTTTTATGCCTATTTCCAGCCTCTTTTATTTCGGCTGAAACCGCATTAGTGATGAGAGTGATTGATGGAGACACGCTGGAAGTCAAAATGATGAATACTCAAAAGACAGAGAAGGTCCGGATGATCGGAATAGATACTCCAGAACTCCATAATCACGGAAAAAAACCACAGTGGCTCGCCAGAGAAGCCTGCCAGAGAACACGCGAACTGCTCGAAGGACAAAAAATCGAAATGGAATCGGATACCAATCAAGATAATCGGGACAAATATCACAGATTGCTGCGGTATATTTTTTTGAATGGAAAAAATATCAATGAACAACTGGTTGAAGAAGGCTTCGCGTACGAATATACGTATGATGAAGAAGTCCCCTATGACAAACAATCAGAATTTCAGGCTGCCGAACAAATAGCGAAACAAGAAAGAGTGGGATTGTGGCAATGATTACAATTGTTTTGAAAAAAACAAAATAAGCCGTTCGAACAAGAGCGGCTTTTGAATTTTCATTAAAAACCTGCTATTCTAAAAAAACTCACTAGTTATTTATTTTCGCATATGTCTATGCGAATGAAATTTCTTTTCGGGCTCGGTGCCTGCGCCGTAGTCGCCTTAGTCGCTTCTTTGATCTGGTCCGGTGAACCAAAAGCACCGGCCGTCCCCGTGGCAGACAATGAACCCCACAAGAATGTCATTGCCGAGAAAGTCAAAACCGCCAAATCAGCGGGGATCTCACCATCAAAGGCATTACCCAGCCCCTCTCTTTCCCCGCCGAAATCTATTCCAAAAATGACGGACTCGCCCATATCATCGCCACCGCCCTCGTCGACCGCACCCTCTGGGACATCCGTTTCGGATCCAACAAATTCTTCGACAACCTCGCCAACAATGTCATTGACGACAAATTTAAAGTTGAATTCCATTTGATGGCCCAGAAGCAATAAATCTTTCCACCGAAACGAAAAATATCAGACCAAATTATATTTGGACTGATATTTTTTATTTATTAGTTTCTTCTCCTTCAGGGAAGAAACTTATGTAGAAAATTTTATCGGCATGCGTATCCGGACCCTCATCATGGTCCACAAATACCGTGCCGGGTTGATTTAAATATGTGCGATATTTATTTGCTCGAGATCTCCTTTCGTAGTTAGGATGACCCCTATCTTTAATCAGATCAGAAGCCCAAATCACTAAATTCTCCCCCTGCTCCACCCAAACACAAACCTGGAGGTTTCCCTCTCTTTTGTCTTTGGAGTTTGTATTCGTTCGCGAAAATCCTTTTTGAATATTAATTTTCATTCTAAATTCCTTTCAAGGGCCTGTCGCCGAAAGCGGATTTTTTTTTGAAAAAAAGAAATGGGGAAAGTGGTAAAATGGAGTAGGAAAATAGATAAAAAAACCACTAAAAATATGATAAATATAGTAGGAAATAAGACGATACAAATGTTACCCATGTCGGAAGAAAAGATATTTAAAAAAATTATTCCGGAAGATCATCCATTTCGAAAGCTTAATGAGATCATCGATTTCCCGTCGCTGATTGCTCCATTACAAAAATGCTACAGCGAACTAGGGACAGAAGGCATTGCGATTGAAAAGGGATTTAAGGCTTTGTTGGTCCAGTTTTGGGAGGACTATTCGGATCGAGAAATGGAAAAAGCACTTCGAGAAAATATGGCAGTCAGGTGGTTTTGCTGTTTTGGGATTATGGAAGAAACGCCTGATCATTCCTATTTTGGGAAATTGAGAAAAAGAATTGGAACGGAGCAGCTGGCAAATATTTTTAAAAAAATAAATGAGATTTTAGAATCCCGTGGATTATTTGGAAATGTGTTCGCGTTCATTGATGCATCATCGATCATAACAAAAACCGCGCTTTGGGAGGAGCGCGATCAGGCACTAAAAGATGGAGAAGAAAAGCTTAATAATGCTAATGTTTCTCGGTATGCCGCAGATACAGAAGCGAAATGGGGAGCTAAATCTAAAAACAAAATTTGGTTTGGTTACAAACGTCATGAAGCGGTAGACATGCGTTACGGTCTCGTAAGCAAATTGGCTGTGACGCCGGCAAATGTACCAGATTTTAAAACTGTGAAAAACATTTGTCCGGATCAGGGAATGGTTTTTATGGATAAACTTTACGATTGTCATGAAGCGGATTTTTGGATCAAAGCTAATGGTTGCAAGGCGGCCACGATTCGCAAAAACAATAATTCTGATAAGAATAAAGATTTGGACCGGTGGCGATCGGGCATTCGAATGCCATTTGAGGGTACATTTTCTAAATGCAGTAAACGAGCTAAATATAGAGGTTTAATAAAAGTGACCTTTCAATGTTTTTTTGAGGGCATTGTTCATAATCTTAAAAAGGCCGTTGTCGTTTTGCCCAAGCTTGGTGCATTTACCATATGAACCTTCCAAGGGTGCATTATGTCAAAATCCTATAAAAATATGCTTTAACGGAATCAAGAAATAAAAAAATGACAAAAACGAGTTAAAATCTCTACCGATTTTATTTCGTTCCTGTCATCTTCTATCTAAATTGTCTTTCCGCGACAGACCCTTCAAATGTCACAGTTTCTATAGATAAACCAGTTAAATTCCACGCATAATTTCCCCCAAAATAGCCTTTTTTATTCTATTTCTATATGGCACTTATGCGGGATTTATAACTGTTTTATCTATAGCTGTGACAAAACCTAAAAAAACAACTTTTTGCTAGATTAACAATAACATATTTTGAACAATAAATCAAATTTAGCTAATCTTAGTTCCTGCCTACCCCGCCAAATTCCCGGCCAAAACCCCAACAAAAATAGCGGCTCCCCCTACAAGGAACATGCGAAGGCCGCTTTTAACCCAGGAGGTGCGGGCAAAGCGGGCACCGAGGACACCAAGGATGAAGAGGCTGAGGAGAGACAGGATAATCGACAAGGGGAAGGCTTGGGGGATAGATAAAAAGATATAGGGAGAGAGTGGAATGAAACCGCTGATGAAATAAGAAATAAACATAATCATCCCGCCCCAAATGGGCATGCGGGAAGGCACGGCTGTCCCATGAATATACTCCTCAGCCGAATGCTCAGTCAGAAAGCTCCCCACAGCCATGGAAAAGGCTTCCACGAGAACGAGGACTACTCCGGTGAGAAATACCGTCTCCCGAGCTACCCCAGCCCAGGCAATACCCGAGAGAAGCCCCACCGTGGAGACCAAGCTGTCCTCCACCCCAAAAATAAAATTGCGGATAAAAATGACCTTGCCTTCATGATTGGAATGATCCTCCATATTTTTCAAATATTTATAAAAAAATTTGATATTCTTTCCCCCTCTTTCCCCAACATATCCATACTGTCGATGAAATCCCTTCTTCTATCTTAAAGGCCAATGAAAAAAGAGGCAAAATTTGTTGCTTACACTAAATCCCCCAAAGCGAGCGTATTATCAATCCGAATCTGCTCGACAAAGGAGGGGATATGAGAGACGAGAATCAAGGCGCCTTTATATTCGCTGAGAGCGGCCGCGATCACGGGGAGGTGACGAAAGTTGATATGATTAGTGGGTTCATCGAGGATGAGAAGTCCTGGTTTCATGAGGACCAAACGGGCAAACGACAAGAGAGCCTTCTGCCCTTCCGACAAACTCTTGATCTCGGTATCGAGTACCTTGCCGTCGAGCAAAAATCGGGCAGCGGTGGATCGAAGTACCTCATTGTCCTTCTTTTCCATCACGTCCAAAAGACAATCATAAGCCTTTTGCTTAAAATTGAGCATACCGAAATCCTGGCGATAATACCCTACAACCACGCCTTGGCCGATAGTAGCATCTGGCGATTTTCCCGAAATAATGCCCTCGAGAAATGTACTCTTGCCGATACCATTGGGGCCGGAGACCAAGAGATGCATATCGCGGCGAAGCAGAATATCGAGCGGAAAACGGACGGGTTTGTGTTTTTTGATGAGCGTTACTCCCCGAATCTCAATGATTTTACCATCAAAAAATGACGGATATTCCTGAGTCGAGATCTCGAAATCGCGGATGGTTTTGTCCTCGCGCCGCACATCCACCATGGATTCTTCGGCCTCGGCCGCGGCGTCTCTCATCTTCTTGGCCACGGAGCGGAGTTTGCCTCCTTTGTGGGCAAAAACTTCGGACTGAGCCTTGAGGCGACGGATATCTTTCTCAGCGCGGACATTGAGCAATTGTTCCTTTTCCACGCGCGCGGCAATCTGCTCGACCGCGTCGAAATAATTGCCGGTGTACTGCTCAATTTTGTGAGTGAATACATCGAGATACAAAACGCCGTCCGTAAACGCATTCAAAAAATCCGCGTCGTGCGAAATCACAATCACGGTTTTGGGATACATGATAAGAAAAGTGGTGAGATGATCGATGCCTTCGGTGTCGAGATTATTGGTCGGTTCATCGAGCAGGAGAATGTCAGGATTTTGAATGATGGCATAAGCCAATAAAAGACGAGCCTGCTGGCCTCCAGAACAGACGCGAATGACTCGATCATAAGGCAGGTCGAGATTCACGACATCCAGAGCCTCCTTGATGTGACGGTCTAAATCATAGGGGACCTCGGCAAACGATTTGATGAAATAGTCGCGAATGGTGAGATCCAGATCTTCCGGATTCATGACCTGACGGCCTATGCCGATGGTCGTCTCTTTCGGAGACACAAAAACACCTCCGGAAGCAGGTTTTGACTCTCCAGTAACGAGTGAAAACAAGGTGCTTTTCCCTGCCCCATTCTGGCCCATGAGCGCAATTTTGCTATTCTCCCGGACGGAAAAAGAGACTTCATCCAGAATCACTTTCTGCTCAAAAGAAAAATTCACCTCGGAAAAACGTAAAACGACATTGTTTGCTGACATAAGATAAATTAAAAAATCTTGATTATCATACAATAATCAAGGATCTTTTTCAATATTCAGCTTTCAAAAGAAAGCTCAGAGCAAGCCAAACAACAAACTTCTCCCTTGTTAATGGGAGACCGAGAGGGGTTTGTTGCTATTCAATTTTCCTCACCTCGCACACCACCTCCTTATTCGCCAAATGCAAGGTGAACGAATCCCCTACTCGTTTGCCCAAGAGCGCGGCGCCGATGGGTGAATTATGGGAAATGACGCTGGAATTGGGATCGGTCTCGGAAGATCCGAGGATTTGATATTTTTTGGTCACGCCACCCATACTGAAAGTCACAGTGTGGCCCAGTTGGACACGGTCCGTGGAAGCTGGCTTCTCGAAGACAATGGCCTGCTTCAAAGCATCTTCAATTTCCAAAACACGCCAATTAGCATGGCGAAGAGCTCCTTTTGCGATTTGATAGCCCGCATTCTCCGAAAAATCACCCATGGCGGCCAACCGCTGAACTTCCTGGATCATGCCCGGAAGCCTTCTTTTGATACTCTCCAGCTCGCGGATAAGCTCGTCCTGTTTGGCGGGAGTGATGTGTGGATCCGGCCTCATGTCCGTATATTGGCCGGGTTTACGATAGGGGACACGCATAAATTTAGCCTACAATCTTAATTTCGCAAATCATCGTTCGGCCTTAAAACAGACCAATCCACAATTTTAAATCGATAGGTATCATAGTGTGTTGCACAACAAAGAGGATCGTCCTCCGCATGAACAAATACACGAGCAGTGATAACCCCATGATCGATAAACAGGTACTGTATAACATCACGATCTAGAAACATATAATCAGCCATTTGCGTATACTGCCCCATGCCGTCTTGGACAAGAACCACCATATTAAGCACATTTGCAGTGCCACCATAATTTACATTTAACACAACGACGGCATCATCCAATCCATCATGATTGAGATCTCCAATTGCACTTTGTTCAAAGGTTACGTGAGCAGGACCATCAACTTCATTATCAAGTTCCATCGCCAAGTCTTTTTTTATAAAATAATAGAGTCCATCTGTTAGTTTCACTGTCCATTGCGGAGACCAATTTGTTCCGACCGTATAATTACAGTTTTTTAAATTTTCTTCAGTTTTCATATCATCTTGATCTGATTTACAGCCGGTCGGGGGATACATGTCCCATCCAAGAGTAGTAGTACTTCCTTCATATGAATCAAAGCGCGTGGCGGGAATAAAATTAGTCCTATCGGGAAATCGAGTCTCGTCTATTACCGTATCAACCGGAAGAGAATCCACATCTTCCGTAGCACTCAACTGATATCCTCCGATACCCAGACCTAATAATATCAAAATAGGGATCATCCACAATTTAAAATTTTGCTCACCTATTCCATTTTCATAGGCAGCATAAACTTTTGGGACATAATTTTTATCACCCCCATTATTATATTTCATAACTGCATCTTTCCAACTTCTCCACTGACGTCGCCAAACACCATTTTCTTCAATATTGGCTTGGGCGACACGATATAACCAACGAACACCCCACTTAAGGCTCTCTTCCATCTCACTTCCATTGGCTTCAGGATATTGCAATCGAACAAGTTTTCCGTCATGAACCTCATATTCAGTAGATTTTTTGCCAGATTCCGGATTAATACTATTTTGTAAAGCATAGATAGCTCCATTACGAGGATCCGCCACCTGCATAATGTCCGGAAAACCAGGATAAAATTTTTTATTTTTAGGACGGAAATTTCCAACCTTACTTTCAACATAAGCCATCGCCTTCACCAGATTGGGGTCTAAAAGTTCAAGCGGCGCCTCTTTCTGCTGTGCAAAAAATTCATTCCAATAATTTACCGCTTCGATAATTTCCGCATCATATTTATTATAATCTTCGCCAAATAAACTAGGACGATATTGTTGAAGTTTGATTATCTTTTTTGGTTCTACTATCTCAACTTCTAACACAACTTCAAAAATCGCACTCGATTTTCTTAGTGTTTTATTAAATTCCTGAACTTTAACTGTAAAACTACATTTTTGAGGAGATCCAACCGCAGTATCTACTTTTACAACACTTTCCGCTTTCCCGATATCATCAAAAACAAGATCCTGTTCAATAACCTTTATTTTTATAGGTTTTTCAAAAACTTGATTATCTGTTTCAATCCGGCCAATTTCTTTATTAATCTTAAAAATCCCCATCGGTTTTATTTTTTTATCAAAACTAAAACTTTTACCCAAAAATTCCACTTCCAAACGGATATCATCACCGATAGAATCCCCTGTATATTTTAATTCCGCAATTTTGATTATGATCACTGACATAGAAATGAGATTTCTAATTACAACATCCCATTATATTAAATTTAATATATAGAAAAATCAATCAACCAAAAGATTCGGCTTCAAGCAATATAAGTTATCCACAGACTTATTTAAAATAAATAGTTTATAATGAATAGAAATATAATTGATTGATCATTTTTCTGAATATGTTTTTAAATTTACGTCTAGTTTCCATAGGTATTGGAATAATAGCCATCGCTGCATTAGCGGGATGTTTTTATTACTATCAAGAAGCCCAGGCACTAAAAAAAGACCCGGCCTTAGCTGCCAGGCAGGAAGCACAAAAAACCCTAGCGAGAGTCGGACAAATCTTATATCTTCCAAAAGAGGAGCCTCAAATCGCCTCTATCAATGATCCAGAAAAACTGAAAGACAATCCTTTTTTTGCGGAGAGCCAAAAGGGAGATAAACTTCTTATGTATAAGGAGGCCAAACGTGCCATACTTTATGATCCCATAGCGCATAAAATCCGAGATATTGCTCCTTGGAACCCGGATGTCCCGACAGATAAACAAGAATTGCCAAACTAAATTATTATTTTTTATCATTATTGATTTTTTCATGCCATCAGGCGAATTTGCCTATGGCAGAAATACTTTTTTATGGAGGGGAACACATTAAAAAGGACTACCAATGCCTTTTTTGTGTCTATTCTAGTCCTTTCTTTACTTTTAGCTCCAAGCGCACCGCTTTGGGCTAGCACTATAGGAACTGATTTAGCAATAGACGGAAATGTCACATTGAATGATGCCGGAGCGGATAATCTTTTATTTGGCGCTGCTGCCGATACCGTCACGGTTATCAGCGACACATTGTCTTTAACCGACAATAACTGGAATATCACCGCGGCCGGACTTTCAAATTTTATTTCCATAGGCGCCGCCGCTCCGGGAACCGGAGACTTTACAGCACTATCAACCAATGCTCAAGCTGGACTTACTTTTTTGCCCTTTGGAGTGGGTGCCGGCAATACGGGCGAAATGAGATTTCGAGAATTAGCCGCCAATGGCGTGAACTTTTTCGCGTTTAAAGCTGCCGATAACTTAGCGGGGACTCTCACTTTTACTCTTCCCGCAGTTGACGCCGCTCTTCCTCTTGTTTCCAGCGGAGCGGGTGTTTTGTCTTTTACCGCTCTCACCGACGCTCAAGTGGCAGATGTGCTTACTTCCTCGATCTTTATTGGAGGCGGTTCCACAACGAACGCGGTGGACTTAGCAACCGCGGAAGTGGCTGGAAACCTAGGAGATGCAAATATCAACGATGCACTCACGATTTCTGGCGGTACGGTGAACAACTCCGTCATCGGAGGCGTGACGCCTGCAGCTGGAACCTTTACAGCAATAGTTGGCACAACATTGACCGCAACGGGTGATGTAACCGCCAACGACGCGGGAGCAGATAATATCCTGCTCGGAGCGGCGGCTGATACCATAACCGTCATCAGCGATACTTTGTCTTTGGCTGATAATAACTGGAACGTAACAGCTGCGGGTCTGGCTAACTTTGTATCTGTCGGCGCTGCCACTCCTGGCACAGGTGCTTTCACAACCCTTTCTTCCAGCGCTCAAGCCGGAATGACTTTTCTGCCATTCGGAGCAGTTGCAGGCAATACGGGAGAAATCAGATTTAGAGAATTAGCTGCCAATGGAACCAACGTGGTTTCATTTAAAGCTCCAGATTTATTAGCTGCTGATCGAAATTTCACTCTCCCCGCAACGGATGCGGCACAGCCCTTGGTTTCTGATGGAGCAGGAGTGCTTTCCTTCTCCGCTCTCACCGACGCTCAAGTTACGGATGCCCTCACTATTTCAGGTGGCACGGTTAACAACTCCGTGATTGGGGGCGTGACGCCGGCAGCTGGAACATTTACGGCAATCGTTGGCACAACGTTGACCGCAACGGGTGATGTAACCGCCAACGACGCGGGAGCAGATAATATTCTGCTCGGAGCCGCGGCTGATACCATAACCGTCATCAGTGATACTTTGTCTTTGGCTGACAATAACTGGAACGTAACAGCTGCTGGTCTGGCTAACTTTGTATCTATTGGCGCTGCCACTCCTGGCACGGGTGCCTTCACGACTCTAACATCAACAGGTGTATCCACTATTGGCAATAACTCCGCAACCGTGGCGATTGATTCTAGCGATTGGGATATCAGCACTGCCGGCGCTATTACAAACATTGCCTCTTTGACTTCCGATTCAAACCAGACCGCCCTGAATTTCAATATTGATGTCTCAGGTGTGGACGCGGGCCTTCATACATTAGCCTTACAAATTGATGGGAACCTCGGTTTATCCGTCGCTGCAACGGGAGATGGGGCTGGAGGAGTAGGCGGCCGAACTATCAAGCTGAATGGAGAATTAGCGGATACACCTCAAAGAGAAACGGCTTTTGCGGCAGCGACTGCCACTCTTACACCTACCAGCAGCTTTATTATCCTGCAATGCAACCGCGCTGCTGCAGCGGATACGGCCGTGGATATATCTGAAACAGGAGCGATCGATGGGCAAGTTATCGATATCATTGTCGATGGTACGACTAATAACGCTGGAACATGTTCTTTTGCCGATGTTGTGGGCCAACAGCAAGGGAGCGCTGCCACGCTAGATGACCATGACGCTATCTCATTCCGATATGACTCCACACAGTCGATGTGGATCCAGGGTTCAACCAGCAATAACTAAATAAACAAAGTAAACTCCTCCCTGCTCGGGGGAGGAGTTTACTTCGATCCCGTTTATGTATAGGCTGTCTCGCCATATTTATTCTTTCTTTCTACTGTCCCTATTATTTATTTTTGCCTCTCCGTCCCCCGGCTATGCGGCTACAATCACTTGGAACAATGATACGACCTTGCAAATAGCCGGCCCTAATATCAATCTGATTATTCGCAACGGCTCGCAAGCGGATTTACTCACGGTTCTCAATACGACTTTTACCGTAACCGTAGCCGCGGCCGAAAATTTCTCAATTCGCTATCCGGGCCCCAACCCGGGTACACTCAACAATGATTCAGGCGGAACTGTGCCTTCTTGTAACCAAATAGCAGGAAATAATGACATAACCGTTACCGGTCCCCGCACAGTAACCTTTACTCCAATCACAAATCTTTGTTTATTGCCTGCTGGCGGCGGAGGGGGCGGCGGAGGGGGCTCGGTCGCTTTTCAATTCTCACCCCCGGCAGTCCGGCTTCTCAATCCCAATGGATTTGAAGCTTTGAAACCAGGAGAAGATCATCTCATCCAATGGGTAACCCAAGGTTTAGTAACAATAACGAATATATCCCTCCACCTTTCCACGGACGGAGGATCAACATTTCCGGTAATCATCGCTCCTCTCCAATCCAATAAAGGCAACTTTCTATGGAAAGTTTCTAATCTGCCAAATAAAATATCCAAAGTAAAAATCGAAGCCACCACAACCACAGGTTTAGTATTAATCGATGCCAGCGATCAGAATTTCGAAATCGTGTCCGGAGTGACTACGGCTCCAATTGCCCCCCTTGTTCCGCAAGAGACAGAACCAATCACTAAACCGATTCAAACTATCCCGGCTATTATCCCTACTCCTTCTACTACGGATAATGCTTCCCTCCCCCCCCTATTTACAGCTGAACCTCAGCCAAAAGAAACAAAGATAATCAGTGCTGCTTTTATACAATTTTTAGAGATGAAGCCTCTGGATCCCAAGGCAGGAGATACCCTCATCCATCCTTATCGATTGAAAAATCTGCATAAAACAAAAAAGACTTTCAATCTCAATAGAAGAATATTGGATTCTTCGGGCAAAACTATTTTTGAGACATCCGGAACCCAGACTTTGGATGCCGACAAATCAGTGGACTTGAATCCATCCTATTCCATCCCCCGCACTGCCTCTTCCGGAATGTATGAAATCAATATTCGACTCTATTTGGATGGGAAACTGTTGGAAGAAAAAAAGAATCCTTTTTATATCGTCAATGGCAATGGATTGGGGCAACGCCTCGCCGGGAGAATACTGATTGATGTCGATAAAAAGGGAGAAGCCTGGTACATCTATCCGAAGGACAATAAGAGATATTATCTGGGCCGCCCTAGCGATGCCTTCAATGTAATGAGAAAATTAGGCTTGGGCATCACCAATACAGATCTGGCGAAAATTTCTGTTGCCAATGGAAATGGAACGAGTACCAGCAATGGCAAGATCGGATATATTTTACTGCAAGTCCAGTCAAAGGGAGAAGCTTGGTATTACAATCCAGTAAATCGGAAACGATATTTTCTCGGCCGCCCGCTTGACGCCCTCTCTATAATTAAAAACTTGGGGATGGGAATCAAAAATAGTGATTTAACCAAAATCCCACTAGGGACCATCAAATAGAAGATAGAATGGTTTTGGTGAAAATATAGTTTTAAAAAGCACATTACATATGTAATGTGCTTTTTTTCCATGTCAGCATGAATAAAGAATAAAAGCGAATTCATTTGAGATTGTGCAATGTTAATCTCTCCACTTCCAGCATCTCGGTACGCACATGTGCAAAGCCCAAAAGACGCAGGAAAAACATGAGAATAGCCAATCCCAAGACCTCGAGAATCGACAAGAGAAAAAAGAAAGGCAAGAGCAGCGCGAAAAGCACAGCACCCAATACTAATGGGATCACGGACGCATAAGATTTTAATTGTTGTTCCATACCCTCCAGCGCGGCGGCAATACTTTTCTCCGTATTTCCCATGAAGACTTGCCTCTGGGCAGCTCCGATTTTCAAGACTTCCAATACAATCCCAAACTGTTTTGTCGAAGAATCTAAGGCGAGTTTTCGAATCTCAGGAGGAATGGCATATTGTCGACGAGCAACATCAGCCTGATAACCCAGACCAAAAGCGATGCTTGACAATCCCGCGATACAGGCAAATAAAAAAAGCTTCAGATCCGAGAGAGGATGAATCGAATAGTGAATTTGATTATTCATCTGCCGCTCGGCAATCCAAAAATGCACCGTGAGTGCCGCGGCAAAAATCAAAGCCACGATCCAGCCGGAAAACCCAGCCCCCAACATCAACGCAAAAAGGATGGAGCCGATGATATAGGCCGTGATGACGACCCACGCAGGCCGCACCAGCATGACCAAAATCCCAGTGCTCAAACCCACAAATAAGGAACCCATCAATAGGCGGACAATCCAGCTGATCGTAACCCCCGCGGAAGGGAGCAGCAGAATAAAATAATTGTCCACCAATTCCCTACAAACTAAGCCGAAAAAAGCCATCGCGGCCCAAAAAACAACCAGACAAACAAAAGTCTTCACCCAATATGCACGAGGCATTTTCCCCGATGATGGACTCGCGTCCGACGGTTTATTTAATTTTGGCAGCATATAAAAAAGACTAAATCTCTTAATAATTAATTTATCAAATTTATAGATAACTCGACATTTCTATATTACAATATAGACATCAATATACATAACTCTCCCTTATGGAATCCTATTTTGGAGACTTAAACTGGGTGCGTTGGATCTTCCAGCATGCCTTAGCCGGAATCTACCTCGTGGCTTTCATCTCGGCATGGAAACAATTCCCTGCTCTTTTGGGAGAAAAAGGATTGCTGCCGGCGTTCCAATTTGTCAAAAGAGCCTCATTTTGGCAGTCTCCCAGTATTTTTCATTGGCATTATTCCGATCGTTTCTTGAGAGCGCTGGCCATTCTCGGAGCCGCATTATCAGCCGCGGTATTATTAGGACTACCTGACCAAGGCTCATGGTGGCTTTCCATGGGAATATGGCTTGCCCTCTGGTTTATCTACCTCTCAATCGTAAATGTCGGACAGGTTTTTTACGCATTCGGATGGGAATCCATGCTCCTAGAAGCTGGATGTTTTGCCGCATTTCTGGGTCCCGCCTCATGGCAAACGCCTATTATCCCGATCTTGATCCTCCGCTGGATGCTTTTTCGGACCGAGCTGGGGGCAGGCCTGATCAAACTGCGACACGATGAATGCTGGCAAAAATTGACCTGTCTTTTCTATCACTACGAAACCCAGCCCCTCCCCAATCCTTTGAGCTGGTATTTTCATCACTTCCCCAAAATCATTCATCAATTCAGCATTTTATTTAGCCACTTTGTCCAGATTATTGTTCCATTTGGACTTTTCGCCCCCCAACCGATAGCCGGGATCTGCGGCGGACTTATTATTTTCCACCAATTCTGGCTGATCGTGAGCGGAAATTATTCTTGGCTCAATTGGCTGACTATAGTCTTGGGCATTACCGCGCTCAACGATGCTCAGTTAGGCTTCTTTTTGCCCCTATCTACTATTGCTTCTGGCTCAGCTATTCCTCATTTTTATAATCTAATCCTGCTCGCGCTAGCCGGTGTAACGACCCTCTTGAGCATCCAGCCGATTCTCAATTTGTTCTCCCGCAATCAACTCATGAACTACAGCTATAATCCCTTTCATCTCGTCAATACCTACGGCGCTTTTGGATCCGTGACCCAAAAACGCTACGAAATCATTCTCGAGGGTACAGACTCTCCGATTCTTTCCGCCGGAAGCCAATGGAAAGAATACGAATGGAAAGGCAAACCCGGAAATATCCAAAGAACCCCGCCACAAGTGGCACCCTACCACCTGCGTTTGGATTGGCTCATGTGGTTCCTGCCTTTTTCAGTGAAAATAACAGATAAAAAAATCAAAATGTATGGATACGAACCCTGGTTTATCAATTTCGTACAAAAATTACTAAGAGGAGATCCCCAAATAATAAAACTTCTCGGCACCAATCCTTTTCCAGAGTCTCCTCCCAGTTTTATCCGCGCCCAATTTTACCGCTATCAATTCACAACCCCCGAAGAAAAAAAACAAACCGGCGCATGGTGGAAACGCGAACATATCGGAGAATACTTGCCGCCGGTGTCGTCAAACTCGTTCCTATAAATCAGCGAGGCGACTTTTGAAAAGGCATCCAAAAATCTCGCTTTTAAAAAATCACTTTATTTCTGATAAAGTGATTTTTTAGCTTTCCTCAAAGCCATCGTGTTGATTATTTGATTATAAATATACCCATTTCCCCTCGCGATATTCAGCGATAGGCTTGGCGAATGAAGCCTCGTACTTCCCCTGGGCGGTCAGATCGGCATAACTCACGATAATGCTAGTGACGGCACTGGAATCCGTTCCATGATTCCCCTCTCTCAAATATAGATGTTCTGCCTTTTCTTTGGTTTTTTCATCTATAACAAAAGCTTCAATCACCGTGCACCCTTTTGCATCCTTCAAATCCCTTCCTATTTGATAAGGGCCTTTAATTATTTTATCCAACTCAGAAATTATTCCTTCCCGAGTGGGAAACTGTTCGGACTTTTTTTCGACATTATTTGGCATTTCAAGACTCATACTAGGTACTGTAAACTAAAAGTGTGTAAATAAAAAAGAAGGGATGAGATAATGGAAATGTTTAGTAACCATTAAAATCATCCTTCCTATGAAAAAGAATAA
>VMEV01000023.1 GCA_007375725.1 Parcubacteria group bacterium Greene0416_36 | reverse complement strand
AATTAGGCATTAGGCTATTAGGCATTAGCTTATTAGCAACAACAGAACGGCCTTTGGGTGGGGAACCTGGAGGCTGTTTTTGTGTTATAGTTAGAATATATGTTTGAATTTCTATCTGACAACAAAACGTTATTCCTCATCCTGCATTTGATCGGAGTATCTTTGGGCGTGGGGGGGGCGACAATTACGGATGTTTTCTTTTTCAAATTCCTTAAAGATTACCGTATTTCTCATTTTGAAGCGGGAGTGATGAGAATTCTGACTCAGATTATTTGGGCGTCAATTGTACTTCTCGTTTTTTCAGGCCTGGCTTTGTATTTACCTCGCATGGATTATTTTAATGAATCCACGAAATTCTTGGCAAAAATGGCGGTATTTGCAGTGATTGTTTTTAATGGCATATTCTTGCATTTTTATATTTCTCCCTATCTCGTCCGTATCTCATTTCACAAAAAACACAAGCATCAGATCGGAGAAGTTCGCCATTTCCGTCGTATCGCTTTCGCCTCCGGCGCGGTCTCGCTTGTGTCTTGGTATTTCGCTTTGGTCATGGGAGCCTTACGGTCAGTTTCACTGAGTGTAGGTGCTCTTCTGTCCCTTTATATTTTATTGGTTTTGGGAGCTGTTTTAGGATCTCAATTGTTGGAGTGGTATTTCTCAAGAAGCGCTAAAAAGCTGATGACCTAAAGCCTAATGCCTAGTTTCGTTCATGTCTCTACTCTACTCATCTAAAAGCATTCGAGATATTTTTTCCGAATTCAAAACAAAAAAGGAGGGATTAAGCCAATCTCAAGTATTCTCGCGCCAGAAAAAATACGGTCTGAATGAACTTCAGCAAAAATCGGGATCAGGCTGGAAAATTTTATTTCGCCAAATGAAATCTCCTTTTTTGTATTTACTTGCCGCGGCCTCCTGCTTTTCTTTTTTTCTTGGGGAATCTGTGGATGGATGGATTATTATTTTGTTCATTGCCATCAATATTTTTTTTGGGTTTTTCCAGGAATACCGTAGCGAGAAAATTTTGCGCAGTTTGTCTCGCTATCTTGTTTCTCGTACGGTTGCCGTTCGAGGAGATAGAGAAATAACCATATCCAGCACGGAGATAGTGCCGGGGGATATAGTGATTTTTGAGGCTGGATCCATAGTCTCGGCGGACGCGCGACTTTTGGAAGCAAATGATTTTTGGGTGGATGAATCGGTTTTGTCGGGAGAATCTTCGCCCGCCGAAAAACAGGTTAAAAAATTAAAAAGCATTTCCTCTTTGGACCGTGCGTCCAATATGGTTTTTTCGGGCTCGAAGGTGACTCGAGGCCGGGCTTTGTGCGTGGTCGTGGCCACAGGTCCGGAAACCGAGATGGGCAAAATTGGAAAATTGGTTGGCGTGGAGAAAGGGCAAAGCTCTTTCGAGAAAGGGATGGGTGAATTCAGCCGGTTCATTTTGATGCTGGTATTGGGAACTGTGATTGTTTTATTTTCTCTTCATTGGATCTGGAAGGGAGAGTCTTTCGTTTGGCTGGATCAATTGTTGTTTTTAGTCGCGCTTACTGTTTCCGTGATTCCTGAAGCCTTGCCGGTGGTCACGACCTTTGCTTTGTCTCGGGGGGCCTCTAGGATGGCTGAGAAAAAAGTGCTGGTCAAGCGGCTCTCCGCGGTTGAAGATTTGGGGAGCATGGAAGTTCTCTGTACCGATAAAACAGGAACGCTTACCCAAAATCACCTTCGAATTGCGGATGTCGAATCTGCTGACCCAGAGCGGGCTTTATTTTTAGCTTCTTTGGCCGCGGATTTTGGGGAAGCGGGAGCCTCTCAGGATCCTTTTGATCGAGCCTTGGAAGAATATTTGAATCCCAAGCAAAAATCATTGCGCGGTCAGTATGAGCGTTTGGCCAAATATCCTTTTGACCCTGAACATCGCTATAATCGGGTTTTAGTGGCCAAAGAGGGCGATTTCCTATGGATTACGAGAGGCGCGCCGGAAAAAATCATGGAGCTGTGCGGTCTTTCTTCAGCCGAGAGGAGCCAAATCATGTCCAGGGTGGACCAGATGGGCCAGAAGGGGCAGCGCGTATTGGCCGCGGCGTCTTATCCTACGCGGTCAGCGGATCCGAAAGAAGAACCGGTTCGCGGGTGGATTTGGAGGGGACTTGTGGGATTTGAGGATCCGATCAAGGATACGGCGCAGTATGCCGTGGATAAAGCGCGCGCTTTGGGCATTCGCCTGAAAATTTTGACTGGTGACAGCGCCTCGGTTTCAGGCTATGTAGCCCATCGGCTGGGGCTGGCCAAGAGTCCCCAAGACGTGGTGACCGGCGATCAGTGGGAAGCGATGAATTTGAGCCAGCGAGAAACGGCTCTCGGAGAGTATTCGGTCTTCGCCCGCTTTGCTCCTTCGCAGAAGCATCAGGTGATTGTGCTTCTGGAGAAAAAATATGAGGTGGGCTATTTGGGTGACGGTGTTAATGACGCGCCGGCTCTCCACGCGGCCAATGTTTCTCTTGTTGTGGAAGGGGGGAGCGATGTGGCCAAAGAAACCGCGGATATTATTTTGCTCGATAAGAGTCTGGCCAGTTTGATTGACGGAATAGAAGAAGGCCGAAAGATTTTTATCAATATTTTTAAATATTTGGTCGCGACCTTGGGTTCGAATTTTGGTAATTTTTATGCGGTGTCGGTTGCCTCTTTGCTCGTGGATTTTTTGCCCATGAAACCGTCTCAGATCCTCTTGGTCAATCTTCTATCGGATTTTCCTATGATCGCTATTGCGGGGGACAATGTCGATCCGCGGGAAATCCGGAAACCCAAGCGTTATGATGTTCGTGGAACCGTGCTTTTGGGAACGGTTCTGGGGGTGGTGAGTTCATTATTTGATTTTCTCGTATTCGCTATTTTTTATCGCATGGGTCCGGGAGTTCTTCAGACCAATTGGTTTATCTCGAGCATCATCACCGAGCTTTTATTTATTTTCTCGGTCCGGTCCAAGCGGTTTTTTCTCCGAGGATCTTTTCCCGCAAGTGCGCTCTTGGTCTTATCTTCGCTCGCTTTTATCGCGACTTTAGTGATTCCATTCACCGCTTTTGGCCAGACGTGGTTTGGTTTCCATGAACCGCAAATCATCCATGTTGTCCTGGTCCTCGTCCTGGGCCTCGTCTATTTCGCTTCCACGGAAGTTGTGAAGCTGGCGTTTTATCGGATGGGAGGGCATAGGAGGTGAAATAAAAAAAGATAAAAAAGTAAGGGCGTATTGCAATACGCCCTTACTTTTTTATCTTTTCCCATTCGCTTTTTATATCATCTCCCGTTATGATGAGACGATATTTTTTATATCAATCGTTTGCCCTAATTTGTTACAATGAATTTGAGAACCCTTTTTTATGAGTGAAAGTCTTAAAAATAAGTCCAGCGAGCTTCGAATCTTGTTTCTTTGGAGTGCGGTATTCACTCTCGTTATTTGGTTTCTTTCGGTCAGCCAGGGCAATACTGTTTTATCTTTTGGGGTTCAGTTGATTCTCGCGGGCGTGGTGCAGTTTTTTTTCGGATGGATTCTGTTCCGGAATATTTGGGATTTCCTTCGGCGCCGTAGGCTCGAACGGGATTTTTTTGCCTCCGTGGTAATTGTATTTATCTACACCTATAGCATTTTTTCATGGTTTTACTCTCGAGGTTCGGTTTTTTTTCATGTCTCGTCATTTCTGATCACTTCTATTTTATTTGGAAAGTGGATGATCGCGTGGCTCGAATCCTGGATATGTCTCTGGCGTATGCGGCTGGAAAGCCAGGCTCCTCGTTTTGCCCGTACGATGCGGGGCAAAGAAGAGCTCCGGTTGCCAGTTGAGGAGGTGCGGGTGGGAGACCGTGTGTGGGTGCGTTCCGGGGACCGCGTTCCTATGGACGGAAAAGTGGTGGGGGGACTGGCTTTGGTCGATGAAAGTGTTTTGGGCGGTGAGGATTTGCCGATTGAAAAAAAAGAGGGAGACTGGGTGTACGCGGGGACGCTCAATGCTGGAGGGAGCTTCGAGCTGACCGTCGAGCGACTGAGGATTGATTCTCGGCTTGCCAAAATACTCTCGCATGCGGATAGAGCCCTAGGATCTGAGTCTTTATTTGAGGCGCCAGACAAAAAGGCAGTCCGTATTTTTGGCTATTCCTCTTTGATTTTGGCCTCGGGGATATTTTTTTTCTGGTATGAGTGGGGGCTCTTATCTGCCATCGATTCTTTGTTTATTGCTTTTTCCGTGATTCTAGTGATTTCTCTGGACGCCTTTCGTCTGTCTTATCGGATTCCATTGGCCATCGCTTTGGGCCGCGGCGTTCGGTCGGGAATATTTTTTCGTAATTTCGCTGACATGGAATATGCCTCTCGGGTTTCGGCTGTCGTTCTGGACCAGCATAGTGTCGTGATGGAAGGTCAGCCTTACTTGGCGGATATTTGGGTCCATAGCGGTCCGAAAGAGGGCCTTATGATCCGGGCCGCGTCAATCGCTGCCGCAACCCCTCTATATGTTTTTTCCAAGGCGATAGTTGCAAAGTCCGAAACTATGCATCTGTCTTTATTTCGGGCTACAGGCGTCGGCCTCGATGGATCCGGCGGGATCAAAGGAGTGGTCGAGGTCCGCCAGACCAAAAGAGAGGAAGAAATCTTCGTGGGCATTCCTTCCGCTCTTATTATGGCGAAATCTTTGTCCCGCGGGATTGGAAATGATGTGGAGCGCATTGAAAATCAGGGGAAAACTGTACTCTGGGTTTGTTCCTCCTGCGATGTTTTGGGATTTCTGATCATCGAGGATCATGTGCGTCCTCGGTCGCTGGAAGCTGTCAAGGTATTTCATTCTTTGGGTTTCAATTTGATTTTATTTTCCGCGGATAACCCCAAGTCAGCTTCGGCTGTCGCTTCGAAATTGGGGATTTCGGAAGTATACTCTCTCTCTGCGGGAGATGAATTTTTGGACATTGCACGGAAAATGAAAGATCGAAATATTGGCGTCGCTTTGGTGGGAGATGAAGTTTCCTGTTCGACAGGAAGCAATCATTTTACTGTTTTATTGGATGGAGGATCTGCTTTCGGAACCGATTCTTTCTCGCTCATTCTGGGCAAAAATGATCTAGGCGATCTGCCCAAGGCTCTGTTATTGTCGCGCGCCGCTGTCGCCAAAATTAAGATGAATTTTGCTCTGGCTATTGCCCTTAATCTTATATTTATTTTCCTAGCCGCTTCCGGCACGATAAGCCTTATTTTATCGGCTCTTTTCATGCTCATGATCCCCTTCCTGGTCTTTGTCAATTCGCTGTTTTTTAGATCGAAATCGTCAATGCCTTCTTGATTTTTTATGGATCTTTCTCTAATATAGAGAACGTTGGTTTTATATTTGTCTTTGTGAAGGGATGAAAAATGTCGAAGAATTGGGTAGTGTCAACTAATCCTGTGTAAAACTATTTAGAAGGGCTGATGGATTGGGCGAAATGACGATTTAAATTTCCGAAAATAGCTTGATGGTAATTG
>VMEV01000010.1 GCA_007375725.1 Parcubacteria group bacterium Greene0416_36 | reverse complement strand
TCATCCCGTTCGCTATCGTTGAGGTGAGCGTGTTTTTTTTATCATCATATTTTCCACCTTAATCTTCCTATCGGTGCTTTTCAAACCTAACTTTCGGTGCTTGTCTATTTGACAAGGTTGACAGGGTTGACAAGATTGGCAAGATTGGCAATGGGGATCTGGAATCATTTTCGTTATCGTAAGGCTAAGAAAATGGCAAGGGATTTACAGTATAAGATCAATCGTGCTGAATTTATGGAGAAGCATTTCGGGATAGAAGAGTAATACCAAATCCAAATAACCACTATTCTGCCATGCGATTGCTTCATCCGCTACGGCGTCTTCGCAATGACAGCTTGCAAAGTGGTTAGCAAGAAATGGTATAAAGACTTGATTTTTTGTTCGTTTTGCATTACTATGACTCAATTAGTCATAGTATTTTATTTATGCCCAATTTATCGATACACAATTTAAAGGCCAAAATCATTGAGACGGACAAGGAAGTGCTTCGCGGGGTGGATCTGGAGATTCCAGCGGGGGAGGTGCATGTCGTGATGGGTCCCAATGGCTCGGGGAAAAGTTCGCTGGCACATGTGATTGCCAAGAATCCGCAGTACCAGATGACCGGCGGTGAGATTTTATTTGGAAAAGAGAAGATTTCTGAAATGGATCCTTCTGAAATCGCACAAAAAGGTATCTTTTTATCTTTTCAGAATCCCGTGGAAATTGACGGCGTGTCCTTCCCTGAATTTTTGCGTTTGGCCTATAATTCCAAAATGAAAGTGGCAAATTCTGAATCCGTGGATCTAAAAAGCATGGATTTTCGAAAAATTCTCCTAGAGAAAATGAAGGAGCTGAATATGGACCGGTCCTTTCTTGACCGTTATTTGAATCAGGGATTTTCCGGGGGGGAGAAGAAGAAGGCGGAGGTTTTGCAAATGTTACTTCTGGAACCGAAATTGGCTATTATCGATGAAATCGACTCCGGTCTCGATGTCGATGCTCTCCGAACCGTCGCTTCAGGAATCAATGTGCTTATTTCCAAGGGATCGAGTATTCTGCTCATCACCCATTACAAACGCATTCTCGAATACATCAAAGCCGATGCCGTTCATATTCTCAAAGAGGGAAAGATCGTGAAGTCCGGAGGCATGGAATTGGTGGATCAGCTCGAGGAGGAGGGGTTCAACCCCACCCCAGCCCTCCCCTTGACAATGGAGGGAGAACAGTCAGCAAAAAAGAAATTGAAAATGGCGAAATAAATATGATTCACACCGACCACCTAACCGGCCTCAAACCGGGCGTGTCCGAAGATCTGGTTCGCCGATTATCCGCGGATAAGAAAGAGCCTGTTTGGATGCTGGAATTACGCCTCAAGGCCTATAAAATTTTTACAGACAAACAAATGCCGGGATTCGGACCATCTCTCTCAGGTTTGGATTTGGAGAAAATTGTCTATTACGCGTCTCCCGGAGAGATCCGCAATGCCAAAAAATGGGAAGATGTTCCGGAAGAAATCAAGAAAACTTTCGATAAACTGGGCATTCCCGAAGCCGAGCGCAAGGCTCTGGCTGGCGTGGGCGCGCAATATGAGTCTGAAGTCGTGTATCACAATCTCAAATCCAAATGGAAAGAAATGGGGATTTTATACGAAGATTTGAGCGTGGCTCTGGTTGACCACGAAGACATTGTCCGAAAATATTTTTCAAAATGTTTGTCTCTTGCCGAGCACAAATACATGGCGCTTCACTATGCTTTCTGGAGCGGCGGGACTTTTCTCTATATTCCAAAAGGAGTCAAGCTCGATATGCCTGTCCAGTCGTATTTTCGTATGAATACTCCGGGACTTGGCCAGTTCGAACATACCCTGATCGTGGTGGAAGATGACGCGGTGGCGCATTATATCGAAGGGTGCAGTGCTCCGCGGTATGACTCGACCGCGCTTCATGCCGGAGGAGTGGAGGTATTTGTCGGCAAAAACGCGCGGTGCCGGTACTCGAGCATTGAGAACTGGAGCATTGACGTGCACAATCTCAATACCAAGCGCGCCATGGTCGAGGAAAAAGGTGTGATCGAGTGGGTGACGGGCAACTTGGGTTCCTGCATTTCCATGGTGTATCCCTGTTCCGTCCTCAAAGGCGACGGATCGAAAGCCGAGCATCTCTCGGTCGCGTTTGCCGGGGAAAATCAGATCCAAGACGTGGGCGCCAAGGTGATTCATATCGGCAGGAATACTTCGTCTCACATCATGGCAAAAGGCCTGGCCAAAGACGGCGGCAAAAGCCACTATCGAGGACTCGTCAATATTCTTCCTGGTGCCGCGAATGCGAAATGTTCCGTTCGCTGTGACGCTCTCCTCCTCGATCCCATTTCCGGATCCGATACTTTTCCTTATATCAAAGTCGACAATGACACGTCTGAGTGCGTCCACGAAGCCGCCACCGGCAAAATCAGCCCGGACCAGATTTTTTACCTCAAAAGCCGCGGTCTTTCCGAAAACCAAGCCGTCTCGCTTATCATCAATGGCTTCATCGAACCCATCATGAAAGAAATCCCCCTCGAATACGCGGTTGAGATGAACCGCCTCATTCAGATGGAGATAGATGAGGGCGGGTGGGTGGGGTAGGCAACAAATGCAAAATTAAAAATTAAGAATTAAGAATGAACAGCCTGCGGAGTTACTGTCATTGCGAAGACACGCGTCTTAGCGGGGATGAAGCAATCTCGTGTCGAAGGGGATAGTGTGATCACGAGATTGCCACACTCTTCTCTTCAGCCGTCATTTTTTTAAATGACTTTATCGGTTCGAAATCGCTCGCAATGACACTGATACATTTTTATGCAACACATCATTTCTCAAATCAAAATTATTAAAGATAATCTCAATCAAACACGCCGCGAGCCTCGCTTTATCAAAGAAGGCCGTGATTTTGCGTTCTCACTTTTGAAAGAGAAAAAATTCACCAAGGAACAGTTGGCCGCTTTGGAAATGTTGTTGGGAAAAGAAGAAAAATTGAGCGAGCCTCTGGAGATCAGCGCTGGCGAGGTTGTGAGCATTGATTCCGCGGCTGGAAACATCGACATGAATTTTTTGGAGTACACGGAACTGGAGAAGAATCTGGAATTTTTTTCGAATTATATCTTTCATAATATTTCGCAAGACTCGGATATCATGGTCCTAGCCAACTTGGCCGTCTTTTCTTCGGGCGGTTTGGTATTGGTTTCCGCCGAGCACGAGACGCGCCATTTTTTTATGCATTACCATCAAAGCGCGCCTCTGGGATTTGTCGTGGCCTGGGTGGTCGAATCGGGTGTGGCCGCCCAAATCACCGTGTCTTCCGGAGCCGAGCCGAAAGAGTTGCCGATGTCTTTTGGCCTGGACCGTGTCTTTGTGGGCGAGGGAGTGGCACTCGAGATTTCTAATTTTTATAATGAGTGCCAGGCCAAGTCTTTTTTCACGCGCGAGATTTTCTTGGAGGCCAATGCTTCCTGCCGAGTCTGGGGCGCCTCTTTCAATTGTCCGGCCGCGCGCATCTTCAATCAGGCGTATTTGGCGGGGGAGAAGGCGGAGTATTCTTACCGCGGTTTGTATCGCGCGGGAGGTACGGATGAAATTTCCATTATTGCCAATGCTCATCACATGGCCGAGAGGTCCACTTCTGATATTGTGGTCAAAGGCACTCTCGACGGATCAGCTTTCATCGATTTTGTGGGGGATTTGGAACTTTCCAAAGACGCGAAACTTTCCAATGCGCATCTGGTGGAATCAGGATTACAATTGTCGGCTTCTGCCAAGAAGCGATCCCTGCCGATTCTTCGCGTGCATACCAATGACGTGGGAGCCAAGCATGGGTCTTCGACTACCCAGCTTGACGCCGACCGGTTATTCTATCTCCAGAGTCGCGGACTTGAGAGAGACGAGGCTCGTTCGGTGCTGATCGGCGGATTCCTGGGCGAGATCATCGACGCGTGTCCGAATGAGGATGTGAGGGAGCTGCTACAGAATAAATTACGAATTACGAATGACGAATTACGAATTCGGCAGATCCATGTGCCCTCTCCGTCATCCCCGAGAGCCCCGTAGGGCGGATCGGGGATCCAGGCAACGACTCTATTTAGAGGCATCGGATTTGGTCATACTAAAATAGTTGTTGCGAGGAATGGGTTGTTTTTTCTACTAGATAAAAAGGTCTGACAAGTATAATTTTTTTTACATATGAAGGGTCTGGATCCCCGATCCAGCCTCGTATCCCGCTTATGGCGGGACGAGGCTTCTCGGGGATGACGGACGATTACTATGCTTGACACAAAACACATAAAATCCAACTTCCCAATCTTAAAAACCAAATCCAATGGTTATTCTTTGGTTTATCTGGATAATGCGTCCACCACGCAGAAGCCGAAGGCGGTGATTGAGTCGATTTCGAATTTTTATAGGAAAGATAATGCCAATGTGCATCGCGGGGTTTACTCTTTGTCCGAACAGGCGACTGCGAAATACGAAGAGGCGAAAGAAAAAGTAGTTCGGTTTATTGGAGCTAAAGATGCCAAAGAAATTATTTTCACTAAAAATGCGACCGAGGGCCTGAATCTTTTGGCTTTTTCACTGGGGAAAACATTCCTGAAGAAAGGCGATGTGGTTTTGGTTTCGGGAGGCGAGCATCACTCTAATTTAGTTCCATGGCAATTGGCCTCGCAGATTTTTGGCTTTACTGTGGAGGCGGTGAAAATGACAGTAGAGGGACGCTGGGATCTGGGGGATTTTCAAAATAAAATAAAGACCCTTCCGGTTAAAATCGTGTCTGTGGCGCATGCCTCGAATTCTTCCGGAGTGATTCATCCGGTCGAGAAAATAGTACCTTGGATTCGAGAGAAAAAGGCCTTGTTAATTTTAGATGGCGCGCAGAGTGTGCCACATATGCCGGTTTCTGTTGCGCGTCTCGGATGCGATTTTCTCGTTTTTTCCGGCCACAAAATGCTGGGGCCCACGGGAATCGGAGTCGTATGGGGCAAGAAGGACCTGCTCCTTCAAATGGAACCGTATCAGGGAGGGGGAGGCATGATCCGAGAAGTGCATCTGACTGAGTCCACTTGGGCCGATGTTCCCGAGCGCTTCGAAGCCGGCACCCCGCCGATTGCCGAGGCCGTGGCTCTTGGCGTTGCCGTGGATTATTTGTCGGCCATTGGCATGGGCGCGGTTTTTGAACATGAAAAACAATTGACCGAGTATGCTTTGGGGGAGATCCAGAAAATTTCAGGCGTCGAAATTTACGGCCCCATGGACATGATCAGTCGCGGAGGCATTATTTCTTTTGGCATTCGCGGCGTGCACCCTCATGACATCGCCACCATCTGCGATACTTTCGGAATAGCCATCCGCGCTGGCCACCACTGCTCTCAGTCCATGATGGGGGTATGGAAGACCGAGGCCACGGCGCGCGTGTCGTTTTATATTTATAATACGGAGAAAGATGTGGATGAGTTGATAAAGGCGATTGGGAAAGTGAAGAGGGTGTTTCAAATTAAGAATTAAAAATGAAGAATTAAGAATGAACAGCAGTATGAAAGAAAATATTATTCAAGAAAAAAGTTATTATTTTGCAATCCAGATTGTGAAGCTAGCTCAGCAATTAGTGGCGAAAGATAAAGAATTCGTTTTATCGCGGCAGGTTTTGAGAAGTGGGACTTCTATTGGCGCAAATGTTGAAGAGGCACAGGGCGCACAATCAAAAAGAGATTTTGTTGCCAAAATGACAATTGCTTATAAAGAAGCAAGAGAAACTCTCTATTGGATCAGGCTTTTGAAAGATTCCGGCTATTTAAATGAAAAACTATCTGTTTATTTTCTAAATGCAATAAATGAAATTTTGAGTATTATAGTCACTATTTTAAAGACTTCAAAAAAAGAAGATCGTGATAATTCTTAATTCTTCATTTTTCATTCTTAATTCTGTTATGGATCTCTACCACCAAAACATCATCGACCACTACAAAACCCCCTCCAACTATGGAGAAATGAAGGGGTATTCTTTGGTGCGCGCGGAGTATAATCCGACATGCGGGGACAGACTTGTTTTATACATGAAACTGGACGAAAATCGAGTCGTTGACGTGTCCTTCACCGGTTCCGGCTGCGCTATCTCCATGGCAGCGGCATCGATGCTGACTGAGGTCATCAAAGGGAAGACAATTGAGGAAGTACTTGACATATCTAAAGAAGGTATACTAGAAATGTTGTGCACCTCCATCAATGCCGGCCGCCTCAAATGCGCGCTATTGGCGTGGACGGGGGTGAGGGAGATGTTGAAGCCTTAGTTGTTTGACAATTTTTAGGAGATTGATGTGTTATCTTCAGAATTGAAAAAAATTAAAAAAATATCCAGAGAAAAACTGGATAGTATTGCTAAATTATTGAAAAATAATTTTCCAACGCAAAAGGTATGTATTGAGATGCCATTT
The DNA here is from genome assembly GCA_007375725.1 of Parcubacteria group bacterium Greene0416_36. Taxonomy (GTDB): domain Bacteria; phylum Patescibacteriota; class Patescibacteriia; order VMEV01; family VMEV01; genus VMEV01. The sequence continues at coordinate 42,726 of VMEV01000010.1, read as the reverse complement.
GGTTCATCTGATCAATATGTTTTTTGCCGTTTTTCCGGTAAGTCGTTTTCCCACTTTGGGTTTCGTATACTCTTGGGAGTTACTTGTGAAAATATAGATTCTTTTTTTATGACTTTCAATTTTTCTTGTTATTTTAGTAAGGATGGCGGACTTCCTTCCTTTATCAAGGAACTGAAAGGCATTAATTTTTTTATAAAGGAATTGGAAAAATTGGGGTTTGTAATCGATCATCATAAAAATCCTTGGTCTGATCGTGAGTTTATTTTATCTGCAACAAAAAATTGTATTGGTTGTGCAGGTGTAGATCAAGAAGTTCGGAATTTTAAACCAATTTTTGATAAGATCGTTTTAAAAGGAAAATAAAAAAAACGCGTTCGAGAACAATAATCGACGCGGTTTTTTTATTCTGGAATACGGCATAGTTTTAGCACTTGTGAAAATGGGCATGAAACCGCGGTTTACGCTAAAAGTGAATGGGGTTTTTAATTTTAGCGTAGAATGGGATTTTAAAAAGTTATCCCCAAACTTTGAATCCCATTTTTTTGAAATGATCGTCAAAAGTGAGGCAGTATTCGATATTTTTATGGTTCATGAGAATGACGGAGTGGCAGTCGATCATGCTGATATTTTTATTTTTGAGAGAACGAAAAAAATCATGTGATGTTTTTCGGAGTGCGGAATCCATATCCAAAATCATCGGGAAATCTTTTTGTAGGACGGTGTCCAGAAATTTATTGGCTTCTTTTTTGGAAACCCTCATGGAAAGCACGGTCACCGTTTCGTCTATGACGAAGTGGGAAGTGTACAAAATCGCATCGGTGTGATCGAGCTTATCCAAAATGGCAGTAGCCTTTTTGTGCTGGGTGTCGTCTTGCCTCAAGAGAGCAATATAAAAGCTGGTGTCCACGAATATTCTCATAGGCTTTTCAGATTAATATAAAATCTTATCAATCGTTGCCGATAGATTTGTGGGACCGCCTTTTCTGGAAATCCTCGCGAGGTGCTTGAGGCCTTGTACGCCGCGGTTATTTTTTTTATTCTTCTCTAGAAACTCTTTCATTCCCGTGCGAATGAGTTCCGATATGGATTGGTCAGTCTGGTAGGCATAACGCTGTAATTCTATCTTTGTTTCGGAGTCGAGGATGATTTGAGTTCGGTTCATATTTTTTTGAATTTAATACACATGTAGCATACACAACTTTTGGCAAAATATCAAGTGGCTTCTTTTTGACTTAATTTTGCTCTACTGATATAAACATATGTTGTTTTCGCGTTCCTTATATAAAATACACAGAAAGGTCTTATTATGAGTAAAATTGTTTATCATCCGGATTATAATATTTCATTATGGGGACTTGAGAAATTACATCCTTTTCCTTCCAATAAGTATAAGCGGATCAAGAAAATGCTAGATCTGTCGGGAAAATTTAAGGATGCTTTTGTGACTCCACGGATGAATCGTGAATTGATTTGGAGTTATCTTGATCCGGAGTATCGAGAAAAATTGCGCAATTCTCATTTTGTGGCGAATGCTTTAGAAGTGCCGATTTTGGGATACTTGCCTTATAGTCTATTGAAACGGGGTGTGGTGGATCGCATGATACTTGCTAGTTGCGGTACCATTCTAGCCGCGAATTTGGCTTTAGAGGAGGGGGTTGCGGTAAATCTCGGCGGGGGATTCCATCATGCGCGATGGGATCATGGGCACGGATTTTGTATTGTTCCCGATATTTCGATTGCGATTCGAGAGCTTTTATCTCAAAAAAAAGTCAGTCGGGTGACGATTGTTGATCTGGATGCTCATTTGGGAGACGGGAATGCTCGTTCCCTTGCTCGAGAAGTCATTTCCAATGAGGTTCAAATTATTGATTTTTATGACTACCGTCTTTTTCCGAACACAAATACTGCGGAAATTGAGGCAGCCAAAAAATCAATTGAAGTTGATATAGGATTGGGTCCATTGAGGGATGATGATTATTTACGGGATATGGATAGGTTCATTTTCCCTCAGATTGACAATTTTGGTCCTGATTTGATCGTTTATAATGCGGGGACTGATATTTATTGCCTGGACCCACTCAGTTTCCTGCAAATTTCATGGAAAGGCATTATAGAAAGAGACAGAAAGATGTTTGATTTTGGCAAAATCAAACAAATTCCGGTCCTTATGGTTTTATCCGGAGGATACCATAGAGATTCTGCAAGGATTGTTGCAGAATCTCTCATTCAAAATCTAGTCTAAAATCTAGACTAGAAAAATCAAAAATAAAAGTTCGTTTTTGTCAAAAAAGACGAATTTTTTTTATAATGAATTTGCTGTTGAATATTAATTAGAAATTATATGCCAGAGGCAATGCCGAGCGCAGTTGGAATCATTTCTGAACAAGAAAAGATATCAGATATTCGTCAGAAGATCGGAGAAATCAGTGAGCCGGGTCAGCGTCCCGAACCTGAAACAGGAAAGGTTGAATTTGATTTGCCCTGTTCAGAGGCGAATGCCGAAGAATTGAAAGAAGTGGTGGATTTGTGGATGGACGCTTTCGCCGTTTATTATGGAAGAAAGAGCGATCATAAAAAGCGCGTTGAGGTGGAGCGGGCTTGGAGCAAATATCATAATACCATCATTGCCAATCCTGATGGGAGTGCACAGTCTCATCTGACCCATATCGTGAATAATAAGGCGGGAGAGATAGTCGCATTTGCCGCTTCTACCATTCGGTATCAAAAAGGAGAGCCCCCTTTTGTAAATATTGATTCAATGGGCCGCCGGTTTGCCAGAGATTCCAGTGGAAAAATCACGAAGAAGGATAAATTAGGTGCTAATTTATTTTCTCCTATTCTGGGAAGCATTGAGAGCGCGGTTTCTGGAGATTTTGTCGATGTTGATTTTGATAAAAAAGAGGTCATTGTGACTGGCAATATGCTACCGGGTTCGGCGAAATTATTTGCTCCCTCCCCTAATGATCCAAAAGCAGTGGAATCGAAAAATACCTTGCTTTTAAAAATGAAAGATAAATTGGAGAAGGATTTAGCCAAGGAGGTCTTGAGTCTGGAGTTTTTTGTGGGAAATTTACCGGCACACCGCGAGAAAATAGAATTTCTGCAAGAGAAATATAACCTTAAAGATAATCTTTCTTTCCCCAAAAAAATATCCGGAGGAGTAAAAAAGATAATGGGAAGAATAGGCGAGATTCCTTTTTTTGCCAGAGTCCAGTTTGGCCAGAAGGAATAAAAAAGCAGGGGCTGACCTGTGCGTCAGCTCCTACTTTTTATTGCGATATCTCTTTATACCAAATTCAATTAGTCAATTATCAAAAACATCTGAATGCTCCAGCAACAAATCCCTCCCCAACCCTCGCGCTGTTTCCCCCTTGTCAAAGGGGGACTAAGGGGGATTTGTTGTTAGGCTATTTTCAAAAGGCTTTTAATTGATAATGGGTTATTTAAATTGGGTATTAGTAATCCTTCAATTTCTCTATCCCCTCCAGAGTCATCAGTTTCTCGAGGGCCTTCGCCTCAATTTGGCGAATACGTTCGCGTGTCACGTCGAATTCTTTGCCGACTTCTTCGAGGGTATGCTGCACTCCATCCTCGAGTCCGAAGCGCATCTCGAGGATTTTCTGTTCGCGGGGAGTCAGGTGATGAATGATCTTTTTGACGTAATCTTTGAGGAGTTCGAGAGCGGCTGCGCGGTCGGGGGTGAGGTTTTTGACGTCCTCGATGAATTCTTCGAGAGTCGAGCCGTCTTCCTCGTCATCGCCCACGGGAGTGCCGAGGGACACGGTGTCCTGGGAGATCTTGATGATCTGCCGGATTTTCTCCACGTCTTCGCCCATCTCGGCCGCGATTTCCTCGGGGAGGGGTTCGCGTCCGAGATCCTGAATCAATTGGCGTTCCACCTGCTGGAATTTATTGATGGTTTCGACCATGTGGACGGGAATGCGGATGGTGCGGGACTGATCAGCGAGAGCCCGCGTGATGGCCTGGCGAATCCACCAGGTGGCATAAGTCGAGAATTTAAACCCTTTTCGATACTCGAATTTTTCGACCGCGCGGAAGAGTCCGATATTTCCTTCTTGAATCAAATCCAGAAGTGATAAGCTTTTGCCTGTGAATTTTTTGGCAATCGAAACCACGAGGCGCAAGTTAGCTTCAATAAGCTTTTTTTCAGCTTCTTTATCATTTTTTTCTTTGCGCTTGGCCAGGGCGATTTCTTCTTCGCCTTTAAGAAGCGGCACTTTTCCGATTTCTCGGAGATACATCTGGATTGAATCGGCCGAGAGTTCCTCGGCGAGTTCCGAGAGTTTTTTGTCGGCTTCGCGGGCTTTTTCTTTCTCTTTTTCAATGTCTATTCCTAGAGTCTTGAGGGTCTGAGACTGCTGGGTTTTGCTGGTTAGGAATCCGCCTCGGGGCTCCACGATGGGGATGCCTTCGGAGTCGAGGCGTTCGAGGAAATCTTCATACTGGTCGATGTATTCTTCGACCTCTGGGAAGGCCTGCATGAGTTCGGCTTCGGTGATGAAGCGGCGTACCATTCCTTTATTGACCAAGGCGTCGAGCTCCGACTCATTGAAGGGGGGAACGGTCACGTGAGGGATTATTTCTTCTGCTGCGGGAGATTTTCCTTTGCCTCTAGAAGGTTGTCCTTTTTTGGCGGGTACCGCGAATTTTTTCCCGCCCTTGAAGAGTGTTTTTTTTGCAATAATTTTTGGGGGCATAGTCGAGGTGATTATTTGAGAGAGGACATTTGTTTGTGGAGGCCATTCATAGCCACAAGCAATTGTTGTATTTTTTCGGCGTCTTTTTGCGCTTCGGCGACAAATAATTGTTTACTCGTGGTATCTAATTCTCTGGAGAGCGCGATTTTTTTGATCTCCGTAGAGAGGAATTGCCATTCTTTGGAGCGCGAGTCGTTTTGAAAATGTCCGTAATATTCATCACCCAGAAAGGTGAGTTTTTGAAAAATAGAATGCTCTTCGGGTGGAAGAGTTTTGGTAAAATCAGCTAAATTGTTTGAATTATGTGCACTATACCAATCGGATATCCGCTTGTAAAGCGAGGTTTTGGGGTAGAAATCGAACTTCAAATACTCTTCCGGGAGCGGGGGGCGAGGTGTTTCGAGCCAGTCCGAGAGCCACAGTCCCAGAACGCGGTCTAGGAGATCACTCGTTTTTTTTTCTTGGGGCGTGATTTTTTGAGGAGAGACTGCAGCCGCGGCTGGCGGCGTGACGGAGGGTTTAATTTTGGGTCCCGCATTTATTTTTTTCGATTCTTCATTCAGAGATTTTCCAGAAATGCCAAAGGCATGTGATATTTTTTCCAGATAATATTCTTTCTGGATGGCGCTGGAGGAGAGAGTCAAGATCTTGAGTAAAAATCGGATCGATTTTTCTTTGGCCGCGGCATTGCCAAAATCCGCTCTAGTCGTGATGGCGTGAAAATAGTGATCGAGCAGAGATTTCGCGGCGGTGACGCCTTCTTGGAAAAGGGCCGGATTTTTTTGGATGAGCTCATCCGGATCCTTGCCCGCGGGCAGAGTGATGACTTTCGCCGCCAGAGTGCCGGGGAGGACGATTTTTGCCGAACGCAGGAGCGCCATTTGACCCGCTTTATCCGAATCAAAGCAGAGATAGAGCGTGTCAGTGTATCTCGCCAAAATTTTGAGGTGGTCTTGCGTCAGGGCTGTGCCTGAGGCCGCAACGACATTGCGGAATCCTGCCTGATGGCAGGCAATGACATCCACCTGGCCTTCGACCAGAATCGCGCTCTTTTTTTCCTTGATTGCGTCTTTGGCTTGAAAGAGCCCATAAAGGACCGAGCCTTTGTGAAAGGTCGGAGTTTCCGGGCTATTGATGTACTTGCCCATTTTGTCGCGTTCGGGATTAAGTACTCGCGCTGAAAATCCGATGATATTGCCGAAGGGATTGAAAATAGGGAAGGCGACGCGGTTGCGGAATCGGTCATACACTCGGCCGGTTTTTTCCGAGCAGGCGCCCATGCCGGATTCGAGTATTTCTTCGGCCGAGAATTTCTTCGTGGCTAGAAAATCGCAAAGATCACTCCAAGAGTCTGGGGCATAGCCGATTCGAAAGTGTCTCGTGGTTTGGTCAGTCAGTCCTCTTTTTGTGGCGATATAATTTCTGGCAAAATCCGCCCCCGCATTATTTTGTCGCAGGGCATTTTCGAAAAACTGTGTGGACTCTTCCAATATGTCGTAGAGACGATTCTTTCGGTTTTCTTGTCCCGGGGACTGGTATTCGAGGGTGATTCCGGCTTTTTTGGCCAGAAGTATCATGGCTTCTTTGAATTCCACGCCTTCCATTTTTTTGATGAATTCAAAAATATCTCCGCCCGCGCTGCAGCCGAAGCAGTGAAACATCTGTTTAGTCTCGCTGACCATGAAAGACGGACTTTTTTCATTGTGGAAAGGGCACAGTCCCTTCCAGTTCGTCCCCGCTTTTTTGAGCTGCACGTATTGTCCTACCAGTTCCACAATATCAATGCGCTGTTTGATGAGATCTAAATTCGCCATATCGGTACCAGATTAACTCCGTAGGTATGGCTTGGGGAAGTGTATAAGGTGGGGAAGAGTTAAATTAATTAAAAATTAAGAATGAATAATTAAGAATGAGCAACAAACAGCAAATAAAGCAGGGCTGTTTAATTCTTCATTCTTAATTCTGAAATTCTTAATTTTTTCAGCATCCCCCCCCCACTAATCTGAAATATTTCGTGCCACTCGGGGTTTCGTAGACGCCGGCTTTGAAAAAACAGTCGAGATTATTGTTGGTGTCACAGCCGGATTCGAGGAACCCGGAAGGGGTATTGGCTTCTTGATCTTTATTTTCCAGTCGTACGTCAATGGCAAAACAGGTACCTGGGGCTCCAATCTGAGGGCCATTGGAGATGTAGTAATACCATTTTTCTCCCGGAGGATTCTCGAGGAAATTCGGCACCAGGGTGCTGACTTGTCGGTGCAGTTGCTCCCAGCCATTTTCTCGGTCCGTAATATGGGGATAAGTGCTTTGGGAGGGATCTTTTTCTCGTGTGGTAATGAAATATTTACCGATTCCTTCCATGGCGTGGATGAGATTAACTCTCCGCGCTTCGTCTTCGTCAACTACCGCTTTTTTTTCGAATTGTTTGACCACGGCCCATGCTAGGAGGATGAGCGCTAAGGTCAAGAGAGTGATTTTGAGCCCGATGGCTCCTGCATTTTTGCCTATTTTTTGTCCGTACGTTTCCATGATTTCATTTTTGATATGGATGATTTCGATGATCTGCGAACTGAGGAATTCATAGCGGAATCTCTGCATGAAAGGGACCTTGGGGCGGAGGGCGTCAAAAAAATGATCCTGTTCTTTGGGGCTGGAAAATTCTTCGCGCGCAGCTGGAATCATTTTTTCCACTTCTTCCCAATAAGCAGCGCCTATTTCGTCGAGCATGGAGAGGAGATCTTGATAGTGACTCGACTCCAGATCATCCAGGCTCCGCTCGAGAAAAAAACGGGCAGGGTGGCCCTTGGGAAGCAAGGACAAGTCCTGTACTCCAGTCCAGGCTCGGACGATATTGACGAGTGAATTTTGAATGCGATTCATAAGTCTAGGATTCAGGAACTAGGATTTTCCGCCAAAGGCGGATCCGCCTTTGGCGGAAGGATTCAGGTGAGGGTATAATAAGTTTATATATTTTAACACACCTTTATTATTTTTATGAATTTGATACTTGTATTGAAATATTGATTGGAGTATTTTTGAAATTTTATATCAAAAAAACAGACCGTATAGGATCTGTTTTTTTATTATTTTTTATAATTTTATTTTTCCGGTGAATAGCTTGATATACCAAGCTATGTTTTCTTGAATTCGTAGCTTGTCAAGCTTTTTGATGATTGCCTTTTCCTCTTCTTCTGATATAGGGGAGTTTCTGGCTTCTTCGGAGAAATGGTCGAAAGAGATTTGAGCGCATTTTGAGCAATGCGTTGTGTGTAGGTAGAATTCCTGTAAGTCTTCTAACTTAGCAAAAGGAGTGTATGCATGTACCAAGAAATAGGCACATTTATTTCTCACTTTTTTCTTGATTCTGTCCGGGCTGAGGTTACAAAAACCCATAAAAAGATTGCATTCTTGGCACTCCGCACAATGAATGAGTATTTTTTTGTTTTCTTCATTGTTTAAGGGTTCTTGTGTTTCTTGGGTTTTCATTAAAGTGTCCATGATTTGCTCACAGTCCATAAATAGGACTCCTTAAAAAGGAGAGTGGATGACAAATTGTTAAAGAACAAAACAATTTAGCATGTTTTTTGAAAATGTCAAGAATTTGTCGCAAGGATACGATCCTGTCCTTGCGACAAATTCTTGACAAAAAAAATCAAGTCTGCTAGATTAACTTTACGTTTTTGCTAAGTGTTCTTTAAACACAATAGAAGTGAGGACAAATGTCACACATAAAAACAGAAAAAGTCAGCTGTGCGGGAATTCATCCTGCTATTTTGACTGAGGGCATTAAGGTTCTTTCCAAAATGTTGGAATTGGAAGGAATTTTGGTTACTCCATATATTCTAGACTGGGCAGGCAAGCAAGTGACAACCTTTCAGGGTATGTCCATTGTCTCGGGGCTAGATGCCAAGGGTGCGGCAAGCAATTCTGCCTTATTTCCTGGAATGGGATTGGGCGTGGACAAGCTCGGGCAATTGGCTATTATGGGGGATTTTTATTCTCCGGACCAGCAAAGTCGAGCCGAGGTTCTTCGTCAAAAGGTAGAGAATCTGCTCGGTGGTGCTTGTTGCCTGGCAGCACGCATGTTTATCGCTGAAAAACAGCAGCAAAAATTTTCGCTGACTGTCAATTCAGATAAACAATTGGAACTTTTGGTCGAAATCTAATTTTAGTTAAGGGACCAAACATGCCTAGTGAAAAAATCGTTCTCAACAGCAAGGGCGAAATCACCAGCAATCTGTCAGGTTTTGTAGGCAAAGCTTGCCTCAAACACGCTGCGGAACTGGCCAGACAGTTTGAAGCTTTGGGCATCAAATCCGAAATTACCAACCTGGTTCACAAAGACACATCTTGTCCGCAATCGGTGGTAAAAGAACAGCAAATCATCTACGAAAAAAGGAATTGACGATGAGGGAAGACACACGCACCCTCCGTATTCATCGCTTTTTGCCATGCAATACGGTCAATGGTCCCGGTAAACGGTTTGTTCTATGGTTGCAAGGTTGCATTGGGGTTCCTCAGCCGAATGGCGCCACTCGGAACTGTCCGGGATGCTGGAACTCGCATACGTGGGACCCCGGAAAAGGCACATCCTCTACATTGGATTCGATTGTGGAGATGATAAATGGATCTCTTCTCAAAAATTCGATCCAGGGCGTGACTTTCTCCGGTGGAGAACCTTTTCAACAAGCCAGGGCTCTTTCGTTTCTTGCTCGTAAAATCCGTGAATCATTGAATTTGAGTTTACTTATTTTTACGGGCTATACTTACGAATTTTTGATGAGCTCCAAGGCTCCTTCCGGAAGTGCTGACCTCTTGAAATGGACCGATGCCTTGGTTGCAGGACCGTATCTTTTGTCCCAAAAATCGAATCGGTCGAATTTATTGGGATCGGCCAATCAAGAAATCGTCATTCTTTCCAACGGCATTTCTAGGGAAGAGTTATTGGGAACCCAGCAATATTCGGCAGCACTCGACTTGTCTGGCCATGTGACACACACGGGTTTTCCAGAATTTCTGACAAATGAACAGGTCTGGAAAAAAGTCAGCGAGTTGCTTAAAAAATAAGAGGCAACGGTGAAAAAATTCACCGTCCTAACCGTATTTGGAATCGTACTGATTGTCGATACCGTTAGGACATTTATTTTGAATGTTCTTCGAATTTTGAAAAATTAAAATAACAAAAAGGGGCCAATCATGCATACAGCACATACGTGGTGGGATAAACTTCGTCAAGCATACGAAGCGGAGTTGGGATATGTATTTCTCATTTCCGGAAATATTTCCGACCTTTTTCCTTTAAATGAAACATTTCTGACTCTCAAAGAATTTGTGGCGACTCAGCTTTCAGGTCGTGAAATCGTAGTTTTTTGGGACAAAGCGGCGGGTTTTACTTTTGGAGATGAAATCATCAAGTCTCTTCAAGAACCGTCCACAGGACGGCCTCGTCCTTCCATAATGCGTGAGAAATTCAAATCGCTCATTACGGGCGATGCTGCTCCTAGTTCGTCTTCCACTTCTTCCAGCTCTTTGCTTGCGAGCTTGGGCGGGTTGGGTAATGCAACGGACTTACCGACGGATCCTGAGCGGTCATTTCAGCTTCTTGAGAAACTTATCTCCACCGGCAAACTTACTGAGAAAAAAGCCGCGCTTATATTGGAATATGCCGAGTCCATTCTTTCGGAGAATGACTATGTCTCGGTTCCATCGGTGACTCTCCAGCGCTGGGCTAGCCTTGACTCTCCACTCCGAGGAACGGGCAATCCGGTTATTCTCATTGAGCGCAATCCAGAACGTGTTAGTTCCGCGGTCAAACATGATGACTCCAATGTTGTGGGGATTCATATTCCACGGCCTAATCGCGATGAGCATCAGAAGTTTTTGAGATGGGCGACTAAAGCTCATGTCGTGAAATTTGGTTCAGGTTTGAATGCGCCTATGGTTGCTAATCTCATGGCTGGTCTTCGTTGCAAGGATTTCGATGATTTCTGTTTGGTTGCCAAAACTACCCGAAAAGAACTGGACGAACGGTTTATTTGGCAGAAAAAAATGGAACTTATCGAAAAACAAAGCGGGGGAGTCTTGCGTGTTGTTCGCCCAAAACATGGCTTCGAATCCATTGGAGGACTTGAATATATCAAAGAAGCCCTCCGTGTGCAGGTTGCCAAACTTCGCACCGGGTCCAAAACTACGGACAAAGGATGGATCCTCATGGGTCCTCCGGGAACTGGCAAAACCATTATCGCTGAAGCCCTGGCAAAAGAGTCCGGCGTCAATTTTTTGATGCTCGGCAATATCTTCTCCAAATTTGTTGGAGACTCGGAACGCAATATGCGTCTGGCTATGGATATTGCCGCCGCTATGGCGCCTACAATTCTTTTTGTCGATGAAGCGGCTGAAGCCATCGGTTCTGGTGAAGAATATGCCGGCGACTCAGGCGTGGGTAATCGTGTGCGAGGCATGCTACAAAATGTCATGGGTGATGACGCTAACCGTGGGAAATTATTTTTCATTTTGGCGACCAATTACCCCAACCGTCTACCTCCTGCCATTCTCCGTGAAGGTCGCATGGACAAGCGTGTTCCATTGCTTGTTCCTGATCGAGAAACACGCAAAAAAATTCTTGAGGCTCTGTGCACGAAATACCAAATCGATGCCGCGAGCCTTGACTTTTCTTTTGCTCTTGACCAGAGTGATAATTGGACCGGTGCTCAGCTGGAAGCGGTTCTTCTTCGAGCTAAACAGTTTGCCGAAGAAACACCTACGCAAAAATTAACAACTGAAATACTGAAAAACGCTGTAGAAGACTATATTCCGAGTCGCGACGAGGCGGCCTTTCTAAAAATGAGCCAGCTCGCGATCGAATTCACCAATAGTCGTCGCCTCCTACCCCCTCAAGTGAGGCCGCAGCCATAAGAAATGCCGAGATGAGACTGAAGTAAAGGAGGAGTTTCATCTTATTTACAACATACTCCTTAGAAAAATGAGGGTAGCTAAAAAAGAAAGTGAAAAGCACATATCCTTGCTGATCTCACTTTCATTAAGTACGAAAGCTCTTCCGTATATAAGTGAGGCATGATCACGGAATAGCTGCTCGGTTGTCGAGTAAACATGCCTCACACAGAAAGGTGTCCGAATGGGTAGACTTTCAGGAAACTGAAAGATCAGCTGTTAAAATCCCAACAGCTCTTCGGGTAAAATGTTCTTTTTATTAATTCGGGAGTTGTTCCGTTTATGTTGAACCCTTTATTTAAGGTTCCCGAACGGACATGATGCCTTACTCATCATGAATTCTCATTCCATTGCGTTCTTTTTTGGATGGTTTATTCAGCCCTAGGCTGATTTTGGCAATGGAATTAAAAAATAACCATTACCTCGGTGGTAATGGACAGTATTTGCCATCTTGATAAGGCGAGATTAAAAACTTCCCGTTGGCAGGGGATGGGGGAGTAAATTTCAGAATAGTCTATTGTGTCGAATATTCTGATTCCCTATACGGTGTGCATTCCCATAGTGGCTAGCTCGATTGGTGTGGTATCGGGTTTGTCGCTCTATCTGGATTGTCCAAAAAGGGAAAGGAAAATCAATAACACCACGCAAATAGGCTCTCGACAATAGATAAAAATATCTATTGTCGAGAGTTCTCTTTATTTTCGGATATTCGTTTTCTATGGAAATGTGATAGAAAATGGATAGGTGAAAATAAATTGTAAACGTTCTTTATAAAGGAGTCTTTTATGACTCGACAAGGCCAAATGATTTATGAAGTATCTTTGAAGTATCCGCTGTGCATTGTTCATCGTGGTATCGCAGAGCGAGCCTCGGGCATGAAAAGCATCGCGGATAGAAAAAACTATCTGGTCGGGCAATTCAGTGAGTTGGAAGATAAATATACTTCGGAAATCTTATTGCTATTTCCAAATTTAGTGCTCAGGCTGATTCGCCGTAGACCTTTTTTTACACAAATGGTCGCCACTTCGGGTATGCATCGAATCATTTTTACTCCAGAAAAGCTAGCGATTCTGAAAAAAAATGACTGGGTGTTGGTCAATGAACTTGATCACTATAAGCTACGCATTTGGACTCCTGCTCGCATGGAGAATACAAGAACTAACCATGCCGAATTATTGGCTCCGGCAATAACACCCTTCGTTCCGGAACTGCGCACCGGAGCTTATTTCTATAAGCCAGCGGTTCAGTTGGGATGCCAAGATTACTGTCTGATTGTCCATGAGGGAGTTGCTAAGAAAGCCAAAAATTGGAACATAGGACATGAAAAATTATTTTTGTTCCTCAATAAAAACAGGTGTCTTCTTCATATGCCCTCTCTTACTTGTTATAAAGAAGAGCATTTGGATCGTATGGAGGCGAAAAAATGGGTTTTTCTCATTTTGCGCGCCAATCATAGTTCGGTTGAAATTTGGACTGCCCTCCGTATCCGCAATGAAGGGATCCGCGAGGGGTTAGCTTCATATCCTAAACCTATAACTGTCCCGGCCCATTCTCCACGTTCTGGTCGCCGACTTCTCTAACGAAACATGTTAAAATGCAAATATAAAAAATATTTGCATTTTATGATACTAGACAAAAAAATCGAGTGGATCCTCCGCATCGCGGTGTGGGGGGAGTTTGTGGGGCATGGAGTGTTTGCCATTCGTGGCAAATCAGATTGGGTACTCTGGATTCAGCAATTCACTGGGGCGGATATTGAATTAGCGACCAGATTTTTATTTTGGATTGGTATTTTCGATATTATTGCGGCCTTTTGGATTCTCATTCGCCCCAATCGTACCATTCTTCTTTGGGCTGCATTTTGGGGGCTATGGACTGCGCTTCTCCGCCCATTAGTGGGTCTTCCGATCTGGGACTTCATTGAGCGTTGGGCCAATTGGGGTGCTCCGCTGGCTTTGTTTTTTGTGTTGGGAGGGGCGAGGAAAATTACGAATGACGAATTACTTGTCCCGCCGAAGCTGAAAGGCGAAGGAGGACGAATGACGAATGAACAACAAATCCCTCCCCAGCCCTCCCTTTGACAAGGGAGGGAGCAGTTTCCCCCTTGTCAAAGGGGGATTAAGGGGGATTTGTTGTTTGTTAGCTTATTTTTCCACTCCTCCAATTTCCTCATCGCCTCCATCGGCGTGGTTTGGTTGATATCGATGTTTTTGATTTCGAGAAGGACCGTTTCTACTGCTGGATCGGATTTGGGCGGGGGAGCGAAAAAGGGGAGGGCGGTTTGATTGGATTTGGGTTTGCTTCCCAGATGGATTTGTCCTTCTAGATCCGCCAGTAGTTCATGGGCTCGCTCGAGGATTTGTTTGGGGAGCCCGGCGAGCGCGGCTACGGCAATGCCGTAGCTTTTATTGATCCCGCCAGGAATAATTTTTCGGAGAAATACCACGCCTCCTTTATGTTCCGACACGGCCACGGAATAATTTTTCGCGCGAGGAAGAGAATTCGCGAACTCGATGAGTTCATGATAGTGGGTCGCAAAAATGGTTTTGGCTTTGAGATGATTGTGGATGTATTCCGAGATGGCCCAGGCCAAAGACACTCCATCGTAAGTGCTGGTGCCGCGACCCAGCTCGTCGAGCAAAATAAGGCTGTTTCCAGTCGCGTTATGAATGATATTGGAGGCCTCCTGCATTTCCACCATGAAGGTGGACTGCCCTTCCGAGAGGCGGTCCTCGGCTCCAACGCGCGTGAAAATACGGTCGGTGATTGAGACCGCGGCTTTTTTAGCCGGCACAAAACTGCCGATGTGGGAGAGGAGCAAGATGAGAGCCACTTGCCGAAGATAGCTGGATTTACCGGCCATATTGGGGCCAGTGAGCAAAATGAATTGGTGGGTTTGGTTATTCAAAAGAGTGTCATTTGGGATGTAGGTGCCCGCTGGAAGTAAGGTCTCGATGACCGGGTGGCGTCCTTCTTCAATCCGAATTTCGTCGGATTCCACGAATTCGGGTTTGGTATAATTCCGCTGGTAGGCGCATTCCGCCAGGGAATAGAGGGCGTCGATCTCAGCCAGCAAATGCGATTGTTTTTTGATCTCTCCCAAATATTTGGAAATTTGTCCGATTATTTGATTCCATAGTTCATTTTCCAGCGACAAAATTTTCGCCTCGGCTCCCAATATTTTGTCTTCGTAATTCTTGAGCTCTTCGACCGTGAAGCGTTCAGCATTGGAGAGGGTTTGCCTCCGGATATAATGGGGCGGGACGCGGTCCAAATTGGTTTTTGAAATTTCGATATAATACCCGAAGACACGGTTGTACCGTACCTTGAGCGACGAAATTTTTGTTTTTTCGATTTCCCGTGTCTCAAATTCCCCGATCCAGTCCTTGCCGCCTTTGGAAATGGACCGGAGTAGGTCAAGATCTGGATTGTATCCATTGCGGATCACTCCGCCGTCCGAAACGAGCGCAGGAGGCTCCTCCGCAATACTTTTGGCGATAAGTTCGCCCACCGGTTCTATTGGATCCAATTCTTTTTCCAGCTTATTTAATATTGAATTCGCTGATTCTTGGGAGGGTTTGAGTATTTCTTTAATCTCTGGAATTTCTCGAAGAGAGTGAGCCATGGCAATCAGATCCTTGGGCCCGGCGCGCAGGCATCCGATACGCCCGGAGATTCTTTCGATGTCCGCTATTTTGTCCAGATGCTCTTTGACCGCGGTTCTTGCTTCTTTGTTTTTAGAGAGCCACTCGACTCCTTCGGAGCGCTCTTCTATTCGGTCTTTGTCTCCGAGGGGCAAGGTGATCCAGTTTCGTAAAACTCTAGCCCCCATCGAGGTGGCCGTGAAATCCAAAATTGAGAACAGGGTATTATTCCGGCTCCGGTCGTAATTATTTTCAAACAATTCTAGATTGCGGATGGTCGAGGCATCCAGAATCATTTTGTCTTCCCAGACATAGCGAGAAATGGAGTCGATATGGGAGAGCGCGGTTTTTTGGGTATTTTTGAGATAATAAAGCAGAATCGCCGCCGCCTCTTCGGCCAAAGGCATATTGATAAAGCCGAATCCTGAGAGATCGGGCCTGCCAAACTGCGCCGCAAATAGTGTCTTGGGTCCTTCCCAGTCCGGCAGATGGAATTCTTTCTGGAAAAAAGATCCGGAGAGAGGCTCCCCGTCATGAAGTACCTCGCTGGGGCGGAGTTTTTGTATTTGTTGGGTCAGCTCTTCTCCGCCGTCAATTTCTGTTGCCTGAAAGTGTCCGGTTCCCAGATCCGCGAGGGCCAAACCGTATCGTCCTTTTTGGGCTATGATCGCCACGATATAATTATTTTTTTTCTCGTCCAGATTGCTCGAGTCGAGCGTGGTTCCTGGCGTGACCACTCTTGTCACGTTCCTCTCCACTATTCCCGGCAGATTCGGATCACTGGTCTGGTCGCAGATCGCCACGGATTTTCCGGCGGTTGTGAGTTTCCCCACATGCACGGTGATATTATGCTGGGGGATGCCGCACATGGCGATCTCATTCTCCGTCCCGCGTCCACGAGCCGTGAGGGTGATCCCCAAAATCCTCGACGCCACCTTCGCGTCCTCCCCAAACATCTCATAAAAATCCCCCAATCGAAACATCACGATCGAGTCCGGATGCTGGCGCTTGATCTCAAAATACTGGCGTAGCATGGGTGTGGGTTCGGACATAACTAGGCTTTAGCTTATTAGGGGGGTCTCCGATTCTGGGTTTAGATTAGTGGAAAGGGAGGGAGGCTGGCAAGGGGGATGAAAACAAAACCCTCCCGAAATCGAGGAGGATTTTATTCTATCTTTATAAGACCCAGGCTTATTTTTAGTGCTATTTCTATTTGCTGTAATGACTTCGCTGGAATTTCTCCGATTTTTTTGATCAGGCGTGTTTTGTCGATGGATCGGATTTGATTGAGTACTATGACTGATTCTTTGTCTAGCCGGCATGCGGAAGAGTCCAATAAAACTTCAGTAGGGTAGAGAGGCAGTTCGAATTGAGAGGTGATTGCTGCGATGATGGTTATGGCGCTATATTTGTTTGCAATATCATTTTGTAAAATGAGAGCCGGCCGTGTTTTTTTCATCTCCGCTCCTACTGTAGGATCAAAATTGACGAGATATATTTCGCCTCGCTTTGGGAAAAGGGTCTTATTTTTCATAAACCGTATCGATGAGGCCCATTTCTTCGGTGATTATCTGATCTCTTTCGGATCTTTTTTGCGCTCCTTCTTGTAGAAGAGATTTGAGTTTTTTGTTTTGCATTGAATCAATATAAAAATCGACCGCGGTTGCGATGAATTGGCTTCGTTTTCTATTTTTCGATAGACGGCCGATCGAACGGATGATCCGTCGTGGAAGCATGACATTGATGCGTTCTTTCGTATTGGGTGAGAGTGTGATAGTTGACATATCTTTACACATTATTTGTGTGTATTATAAATTTTCTAAAATCAATTGTCAAGAATTTTGTCGCAAAGACATTATTATGTTTTTGCGACACACCCTTGACAATCATTGATTGATTGTATAAGTTTGATGAGTTCTTAATTTGTTGTGTTTTCTATTTAATCTTGTTTTTATTGTAGGCGCTCATTGAATGGGGCGCGGATTATTGTTCTGTTATTTGGCTTAGTGTTGATTTCGTTGCTTTCTTGTCTAGGCGTCTTTTCAGACGCGAATGGTTTCGTCATATTTACGTATATCAGATTTATGTAGTTTGAGTTGGTTTTTATCGCTGGCCTGACTTATCAGGCGAATTGTACCTCTTTAGTCTCGACCGGTGTAACTTACATTGATTTAATGTAAATTTAAGGCGCTTTTAGAAAAGAGCGCGGATTGCTGTTCTGTTTTTTGAATTATCGTAGATTTCTCTATATTATTTCGGATTGCCTTGACTCAAGCCATAATCAATTTGTGTGCAGGTGGATTCAATCCACGGAAAAAATAAAAGTAGCCTGATGGTTAAATATCGGCTACTTTTTTGATGGTTTTTTTGGAAACCGATCAATTTCATAGATTAGAATTTTTCTTTTCTAGATTTTTCCACGCGCTGTACCGTGTTTGAATCCTTTCATTTATTTTCGCTATCTGCGCGGGAGTATAGGGGAAATCCTTTTTGAGTCCGGTGAAAATTGACAAGAGTGCTCGCTGATTGATGAGATCTCGATAGGAATCCAGCGGCCGCATGATGGGAGCATAGTGGGTTTCACAGGGAGAACCATAGGGAGAGGCAAAACATGCGGCTATGCCTTTCTGATGAAATAGTTCCCCAGCTTGGATATTGGCAAAGATGGCAAGTTCTTTTTCAACCCAGCTCATGGTGGAGTTTCTGAGGTAGCATTCGAAAATTTTATAGCCTTCTTTCTCTGCAACTGGCAATTTTTCCTCTTTCTTGAAGAGCTGAAACGTTTTGATTCTGCGATCAATGAGTTTTAGTCCGATTTGTTCCAAGTTCTTGGGATAGTCTTTAGCTTCAGCGCTTGGCGAAGGTTGGATATATCCAATTGATAGAATTTGGCTGGGATAAAATTTGGGTTCTTGAATTTCTCCGGCATCGCCAAATTTCCAAGAGAGAGTATAAGCATTTCGAAGTTCATCATGCTTGAAAGAGGATCGAAGGTTGATGAGATCTTCCGGAAAAAGAGGGTTATCTTTAACGGAAGAGGCTCTCTCGTACAATTCTTTATCCAGTGTCTTCTTGGGAGTAACGAGACTGACTATATCCGGGACGCTGATATGAATATAGGGATATTCGATCAGTATCGCCTCATTCATATAGATTTCCTTGTCGAATGTGATGCTGGTGATTATTGTCCTTTCTATTTTTTTATTTTCGGATGCTGCAGAATGCAGATGTTTGACGAATTCTTCGCGTGACGCATCCGACAGATACGAATTCTGTCTTTTTTCAAAATACTCTTTCCAGTTGATCTTCTTTTTTTGGCCATTTTTAGCCATTTTTGGACTCCTTAAAATGAGAGATAAATATACTGAAAATCGAGAGTATTGAAGCATATCCGGATCGATTGTACAAGGGCTTGCTCTTGACATCCCTCTATCCAATTGCTAGTTTCATTGGGTACTTTTACTGTAGATTGGTGCTCATCATTGTCCTTTGTTGTAAATTCCATTCAATTCTAGGAGTACTCACCATACTCGGATGCTGTTCTATTATAGTTTATTCCTGTGTATTATTTTATTTCGATCAAGAGTTAAGTGTTGGCGTTTTTCTAAAAACGCGGTTTGCTTTTCCGTGCCTTATTGTTCTGTTCTTTCAGGCACTCTAAATTATAGTATATTCAAGAGCCCTCTCTGGGGGCTGAAAAAAATAAAAGTAGCTTTTTCTGAAATTTGAGAAGAAGCTACTTTTTGATTTCCAGCCTCGATTAGAGAGGCTCAGAGACGAACAGGAATGAAATTAAGTCCACGTGAATTAGGTTTGTTTGACGTGAATAATGTGAAATTTTTTCGTCCTTTATTATAAAGGACCTAAATTCAAATTTAGTTTGTTTTGATCTAGGCAAATAGACAGGACAGAATTGTTTGTTTTTTATTTTTTCCCTCCCGAAGATCGGGCGAAGTACATGCGATTGGTTTTGGTTTTGATTTCCTCCATTTCTTCCAGGGTATAGGGTATAGGAATTTTCCCGAGTGATAATAATGCCAATAGAATCCTTTGATTTACAAGATCTTCCAAATTATGCATGGGGGCTGTGGCTTGGCAATAGCGGATACCATTGGGAGAGCGATAGGGATCGGTGTAGCATCCATGGATACCCAATTGGTCTAACAGGGATGCCACGGTGTAATTCACTAGAATCATGACCTCCTGCATGATCCAGTCATTGGGGGATTGAGACCCGTCGATATAGTCTGTGAAAATCCATTGTCCGTTTTTTTCCACCCATGTTTTTTTTCGTTCGCGCGTGAATGTCCACTCATTGCGGATGCGCAGGTCGACCAGATGTTCTCCGATCGATTTGAGGCTTCGTATGACTGGGTGGTATTTGTGTAGAGGATCCTCGAGGATGCCATCGGCTTGTTCAAATGAAATCGATATCGGGACCTCGACATTGGAATGGTATATTTTTCGTCGCAACTGATTGATTTCTCCGTATTCATCGAATGCCCATTGGAACGTGAGGCATTTGGTTTTCTGATTCTGTTCCAGCGAGAACTGTTCCTTTGCTAACCGGAAGGGGAGAATCCTGGAATTTTGTATGGATATGACTCGGCTCTGCATTTCGACATCCAGAGGGCTGTCTTTGGGAATGAAGCTTGCGACATCGGAGATGTGCACCATTAAGGTGTTTCCTTCTATCCCGATTGCTTGGTTTTTGATTCTGGCGTGCCCGCAGTCAATGGTAAGTCCCGCTTTATTTGGGCAGTCGAGTATTTCGAATCTGGAAAAATCTTTATTGATAATACCATATGCCTGTTTCCAAGCTGGGGTAGAAAAATCTCCGAGATGTTTTCTGTTTTCAAAGGCCACGGTCCATGGACTCTTTTCGCGTACTGGTCTTGTTGCGATATCGTTCATTTGTTTCTCCTGTTTTGATTGGAATTTGTTTTATAGTCTCTCGGTCTGAAATTACATTGGACTCATCATTGAAGCATATCCTGGAAGATTTGACAAGTATTTGGGGTTATGCTTGGATGAACACGTTCTTTACAATTAGAACGACAATTTTCCTGCAGATTACCTCTGAGTATAATTGCGCGGATTTGCGTCAATCCCTGTGAGGTTTAGGCCTGCATTATGCGGGCGGTATATACTGTTTTATTGATTTCTTTAAAACGGTGTTAATTAATTTGTTGTTTCGTAAGTTAATGTTTTGGAGGTTTTAACCTCGAAATAGAGTATGTTCCTTCATTTTTCATCTGTTTATTTTTAAGTAGTGTATTGTAAAGGGGGTCTTTGAACCTCGATTGTTATTTTTTAGTGTTTTGTGTAGATTGAGTATTTTGTTTTTAAGGAGATCTAGCATGGCTAGACAAAAAAATGATAGTTCCTCTGCTGTCGCGACTGAACCGATTCCCGTGGTTGAAACCGTTGCTGATAGTGCGGCGAGCGCTGAAAAGGGGAAGAAAAAGGAAAAGAAAGGTTCCTCTCCTGTTTCGTATGGAACCAAATATATCACCATTTTGGAAATCACGATCCAAACGACCTCTCCACTTTTGGGCGATCCGATGACTCCAGAGAAATTATTGGAAATCGATTCTGCTGATAAGAAAGTTAAGGTAAAAGGGCTTCCGGGCATAGAAATTGCCAGGAAAAAAGTGTGGATCGATCCTGATTCTGGTAAATCGGGCGTGCCTGCCAAGTGGATTTATGCGGCTACTCGTTGCGGGGGATGTGATGTGGATTTGGGCAATCGCAAGAAAGTTTCCACCAAGACCAGCGGAAGCATTATCGGTTCTTTTTTCAGGATTTTGGGGTATACTGCCGAATTTGTGGATCAGGAAATGTGCATTGTCGGAAAGGAAAAATTCCGTGTCAATGAAGACCGCGGTGTTATTCCAAAAGCTGAAATCACTTGCCGCATTGTGCGTCCCGAATACCCCGAAGGCACCCAGATCAAATTCCTCTGCGAAGTCAAAGATCGTTTGGGTCCCAAGACTATCGATATCGCGCTTCAATGCCTCAAAAACGGCGGTGTGATCTATGGAATCGGGTCCTATCGTGTAAACTGTAACGGCACCAACGGTACCTTCAAGATTGTTCGTGTGCAAGAAGTAAAGAAAGAACTCTTGAAAGAAGACGATTATGAATACATTTCGCTTCCGTATAAAATGGAAGAGGAAGAAGTGAAGGAAGGAGTTTCTCTTCCTGCGAATTCCGGAAAAACATAATCGATAGATTTTATAGTGAAATATTGGACAATTAAAACATTCTCGCCAAGAGAGTGTTTTTTTATTGGACGAGTCTTTACAAATTATGGGTTTTCTGATTGAATGAACCTGTTCGTGTTTTAGTTTGTTTCTTATTAATTTTCCTGAAAGGAAAAAATGATGGCGGATCAATTATTATTGGGTTCAATTGCAGATACACCTTCCCCTATTCCGATCGTACAAGAATCGCCTCAGGAAGGGTATACAAGAGAAATGCTTGCTGTGGAAGTCGCTGCCAATCCGGCATTGGCTCCTTATGTGGAGTGTTTTCCTTGGCATATTCCGCGTTATTTCCGAATGAGAGAGGCTCAGCTCAAGGCTTTTCGTTTTCTATCCCAAGGCCATGATCAAGTTTTATTGGAGGGAGAAACTGGCGTCGGCAAGTCTCTCATTGGTATCGTGTGGCTTTCAGTTCTTCGGAAATTGCATGGCTATAAACGAATTTTCTACGTGGTGCCCAATTTGGCTCAAGCCAAACAAATCGCTAAGCGTTTTTCGGATATGGTATTTGTGCTCGAAGGCAGAGAGTCTCATGATTGTCTTTATTATCCGGATCAAAAGCCGGCGTGGAAAGCCAATGAAATTCCTTGTGCGATACTGCGAAGCTGCGGTCATCGGGTGGATCAGGCGACTGGAAAAACTCTTGAAGAAGGGGCGGTTCCCTGTCCGTATTATGCTCATAAATATGCGGCTAAGCAGTACGAGGGAATTGTTGTGACCACGTATGCCTTTTATTTGATCATGAGGCTTTTTAAAAGCGAGAAAGGGGTTTGGGAAGATCATGACGCGGTGGTCCTGGATGAAGTTCACAATATCACGCCACTGGTGCGCAATGTCCTCTCTTACGATATTACTGACTGGCATTTAGAACGCGCGATTGAGGTCGTGGAGAAAGTGGACGAAAGTGTGTCCGTCTCTCTCAAGAAATTTCTCGTTGTGTTCAAGAAAATCGTATCTAGGAATAAGCCTCCTTTCACCAAAATCGTCTTGGAAGATGATGAAATCAAAAAACTCATCAAAGCCTTGGAAGCCATTGACACTTCTCCTTTGGAATCCAAAAAAAATGAATTGGAGAAAATGGCGAGCCAAGCGGAAGGAGGGCGCGAAGCTCTCAATGAGGTGCAGAATCTTCTTTTCAATCTTTGGAGGTACATCCAGTCCCTTCGTTATGCTATTCCCAAGGAAGAAAATGATGAAATCAAGCACATGGCACTCAACTATGTATTCAGTTATTTTGTGTCTGAACCCATTCCAGAAGAAGAATACGGAGGAAGGGGGCCAAAAGTCATCAATCGCCTTACCATCCAGTCCCATCATGTGAGGCCTCTGATTCGTAAGAAAGTGCTTTTGTCCCGAACTTTGGCGATGTCCGCCACCATTGGCGACCGTACTGTTTTTGGGTATATTTCCGGCATTGATTTTCCTCAGTATCTTTTTCTCGAATCCGGTTTCCCGGCTGAGAACACCCGTATTTATATGCCGAGCGACACTCCGAGTCTGGCTTACAGTGTGCGTTCGGATAGAGAACCTGCCAAGAGCCTGGAAAGTATTGTTAAGGAATGCAAACTTTTTAACGCCGAAGGGATTCGTGTTTTAGTTCTGGTTGGATCGCATCAAGAGTTGGATAAGTTCTTATTCTATTCCTCTCCGGACAAAGAAAATCTCGATGTCATCACTTATTCCCGAGGTCGCAGTTCGAATAGTCCGAGATCGGATGCGATGCTGGGTACTATGCCGAAAACTCCCAAAGAAGCTGTGGAATTGTTTCGCGGTGGCAAAGGCATGGTTTTACTCGGTACGGAGCAGAATTTTTCCGAAGGGATTGACTTGCCGGATGGTCTGGCTCAAGTAGTGATCACCCTTCGTCCTGGATACCCTGATCCGAATTCTCCCGAGTCGAAGTTCGAGAATCGCAAGTTCGGCAAAAACGGCGCTTTCGCTATCCATCAATGGCTGGTCAAGATCCGTATCAAGCAAGCCCGCGGCCGTACGGAACGCGACGGGAAAATCAAATCCGTTACGATCTGTTATGATCAGAGATTTAAGGGGCTTGTCTATTACGCCCTCCCTGAAAAGCTAAGAACCTCTTATATATCTGGCAAAACCTTTGCAGATTGTTGTCTGGATGCCCGTGCGTTTTTGAAGAAATAACTATATTACTTTTTGTTTTTTAGAAGAAACAGAAAACAGCTTATTGAACAAAATAAGCTGTTTTTTCGTTGGGAGGATTGACATTCTTTGGCTATTAGACTAGATTTATTGGGTTGCTGTTCTTTGAAAAGGCCTTTCTGTTTGTTTAGGAAGAATATTGCATAGGAGAGCTTTTCGTTCTCGGATTGTTTGCCTTTGGGCTTATTGGTTTTATTTCCCTTGGTTTAGCTTGCGGTCATTTAGATTTTTGGCGAGTCTTTGCTCGCGGATGGAGTGGCGTCCTTTAGATTACTATGGTCTGTTTTACTTTAGTTTATTGTAGTGCCAAGGAGCCTTCATTGGCTCGGTATGTATTTATTTGCCTTGTAATTTATTAAATTATCTTATCTTAAAGTAAGATAAATTGTTCTTCTGGCCCTTTTATCAAGGGCGAAATCAATGTCCTGCGAGATGTCCTATATTTGTTTCCTGCAGTCTGCGGTTTATTATTGGTCCGAATTCTTCGGACGGATGTGTAGTGTATTTTGGTCCCCTAGGGTCCTGTTCACTGTTTCAGATTTCTCTACTTTTCAGGAGCATTTTTGCTCGGATATCCAAGTTAAGTGTCGTAGTTCGGATTGTGTTGCCGCACATTATTGTTCGTTTAAGGTGTCTGGTCATAATAGACATGAAAGTTGTGGGATTTTGGATCAGTGTTCTGTAGGTCCCTTTGCCGTGTTTCACCCTGTTTTAATGCCTAGGAGCTTTTCGAAGCTCGGCATGTTTTCTACGGATTTATGTTGAACGTCTTGTTTTTTATTAGATTATGGTTCTGGTCCTTTTATAAAGGACGGATGATGATATCCCTACCGGACTACGGTCCAGTAGCGTAGATTTAATTGTAGCCTTTTAAGTTACTGGAGACTTTTTTTTAGGTCTCGAATAGGCAGTACTCTTTAATGTATCGACGTACTATCCCTCACTATATTTCGAATTTCTGCAGATTATAATGCGTTGAATTAGTTTTGAGGCGAGAATTTTCTCGCGAAGTTTTATAACAAATTTCTTTCTTGTTTACTAATATTTTGCGCTTTAATTCGAATTTTTGTTTATGCCAAATCTATTTGGCGAAATATATCCTCGATTGGAAACTTCCTCTCGAGGATTTGCTTTTTCCTCCCAAAAAGGCTAATTTGGTCTTAATTATATAGGTTTATAAGTAGATTTTTATTTTTTATATCCATTTCGGATTAGTTACTTTGTCTTCTAAAAAGCTAAGAAGCTAATGCCTAATAGCCTAATTTATGACTGCCGGAGATTTTCACAAAGGAATGGCCATGATGTACGAGAATGATCCTTGGATCGTTTCCGAGGTGAACCGTTCCAAAATGGCTCAGCGCCGCATGATGTGCCGCATCAAGATGCGCAATGTCAAAAATGGCAAGACGCTCGAAGTTACCTTCCGATCGGACGAAGTCGTACAGGAGGCGGATGTGACTCGCCGTGCCATGCAATTCACTTACAAAGACGCCACGAATTATTATTTCATGGACGACAATTTTGAGCAGTTTCAGGTTAGCACCGAAGCGGTAGGCGAAGACGGCCAGTTTCTCGTGGCCGAAGCCAAGGTGGACGGACTCTTTTTGGGGGATGATTTGGTGACCATTTCTCTTCCCAAGAAAGTATCGCTCAAAGTGGTCAATACCGCTCCCGGGGTCAAAGGAGACAGCGCCGGAGCCGTCATGAAGCAGGCCGAGCTCGAAACCGGAGCCACCATTAATGTGCCGCTCTTCATCAAAGAAGGCGAAGTCGTGATCATCAATACCGAGAATCGGGAATACGTCGGACGTGAGCAGGAGGAGAAATAAACAAACAATCAAACAAATTCCTTTTTTAAAAGACAAGCCCTCACCTACATGGGATGAAGACTTGTCTTTTTTTTGACTAAAATTAACTAATGAGTTAATATTATGTGTATGATTCCTTTAGAAGATTCTTGGCGTCTTTGTTTTTATAAGAAAACAAATGGCCAGATACCTGTTAAAGTTTGGGCACTAAGAGATGAGATCCATGGAATAAATTATAGAATTTTTTATATATTGTATCATCCAAGGCAGATTATATTGCTTCATGCTTTTGCAAAAAAATCGAATAAGATTCCACTTCAGGAAATTGAACTCGCTGAAGGTTACTACATGGATTTTATAAAAAATCTTAAAATAGAATAAAAAAAATATGCATAACTATAATAAAAATGAAGATACCTCTTTTGAATCTTATGTGGCTGAAGTATATGCTAATGATCCAAAAGGAAGGTTGAAAATGGAAAGAGATGTTGAAAAATTAGGTTTAATTCATTCGTATATTTCAGACATGTTAGAGATAAGAGAAAATTCTGGTATGACTCAATCAGACTTTGCAGAAAAAGCTGGATTTAAGAAAAGTTTTTTGTCTCGTATTGAGAATGGTCGTGTGGATTTTCGCCTCAGCACTTTCATGAAATACCTGCATGCCCTAGATAAGACGATCAAAATCGTCGATATTCCCAAAAAAGTGAAAGGGGAGAAGATGGCAGTCCCTAGCGAATATCGGGAAGCTGTGTCCATGAGAGGGTAGTTTCTTTGAAATTCAGAAAAAAAAGTAGGGGAGCATCAGTGTGTGCGCCCCTACTTTTTTGATTATTTATTTCCCTATCGCTTCTGATATCGCCGGAATCATTTCTTTTTTTCGTGATACTCGTTTCTCGATATCGAGCAGATTGTCTTTGGCCATAGCACCAAATGCTTTTTCGGCGATCATTTTTTCAGCATCACTCAAGACCAAGAGGTCGCTGTGGCTAGCCAGAACATCCACGATGGCGAAGAATAGTCCATCTAATTTTTCTGTGTTTTTCTGCACGCCCATGGCTTCCAGCAATTCTATTTTTCTCGCGAGTAATTGTTCCGGAGCTACCGTTTCAGCCACGCCAAATCCTATTTTCTTCCCGCCCAGTTCAAATACTTTATAATCAAGATTTAAAATTTCTTTGGCAGACAGATTTCCCAGATTGGATTTTGCCATGAACATTTCTTTGGCAAAGGTTTTGTAGTCCTTGATACCGGTCAGCGGGAGGAGGATCATGACCATTTCTTTGTCTTTTTCCGTAGTTGTGGGACCTTGCAAAGCCAGAGTGTCTGAGAGAATGCCGGCAAGCATGGCTTTGGCCGCATCTTCGGGGATGGCTTTTTTTGCCAGGACAAATTCATTGGCAATCACCGTCGAGGTTGATCCCCAAGGTCGCATGATGATTTCAATCGGTTCGCTGGTGGTCAGATTGATCAGATGATGATCCACTACTTTTTTGAGTTTTCCGGTTTCCAATCCCTCCGGATATTGGCTTTTTTCATTGTGATCCACAAGTCCTACGGCTTCGCCTTTGAAATCCGTGATGATTTCAGGAATCGGAATTTTGAAATAATTAAAAATAAATTCTGTTTCTTTGTTGAATTCTCCCGCCCGCGCGGCTTTTCCGTCCCAGAGGGAAGCGGCTCCGATTGCGGCGCATACCGCATCCGTGTCCGGATTTTTATGTCCAATGAAAATCATATTTTTATCTCTATTAATCAAGTAAAATCACCACTATTCTAAATAATTGTTTTTTAAAAATCAATGGATGGGATATAATTTAATTACGAATTAGAAATTACGAATTACGAATTGAACAACTGGCTGATCCATTCGTAATTCGTCATTCGTAATTCGTAATTGTTTTATGCTCCGTCGGCTTCTCTTAATTTTATCTTTTTTTATTATCTTTGAGCTGTCTTTACCTGACAAGGCATCTGCCATTCAAAATGTGATCGGCGTGCGTGTGATTCAGAATGCCGGGGATTTGGCGCAGTATCCGCATACTTATATCAATGGAATATTATCGCCTTTGGAATGGTATTTGGAGAATGTGCCTAATCCAGGGGAACCGGAAGCGCTGGAGGTGGACGGCTATCCGGCTATCCGGGATGGCCGCACGATTTATGTGGCGGCTGTGAACAAAGTGGGGGATAAGCTTTATTCCAATATTTATTTGATTTCTTTCAATGAAGGAGCCCAGCAGGAAGTGCTCGAAATTTTAGGCCAGCTCATTCGCACTTGGCGTTTTAATTCTAATATTGGGGAAGAAATTGATCCTGAGGGCCTGGTGAAAAAAAGCATTCAGGAAGATCTTCGGCGCGTGATGGAAATCAATGATCTCCGCCGCATTTTGGAAGATTATAAGAAAGGCAAAAAAGTGTATCCTGATCTTCGAGCCGGCAGTTACCAGACGGGCTGGAGTTTTTCCGTCTGGCCTTCCTGGCAGGAGACCTTGGGCCGTGAGCTGGGAAAAGATATTCCCATTGATCCGGAGAATAAATTTTTCGGATGCCGCGCTGAGGACGTGGATCCCGTGACTTGCTGGAATGAACGCTCTAAACAATTTTTTTGTCCCACCGGAGCCCAGGTATACGGCTATCGTTCCATGGAAAATGGCGACAGCTACGAGCTGTATGCCAATTTTGAATATAAAGGGGAGGGTTCTTGGCAGGGTGTAGTGGATAATCCGCTGGATTCGGCCGGCTGTTTTTTCTTCAAGACCGCGGATACGACCGACAATGATCGCGACGGTATTCCCAATTCTCTAGATATTTGTCCCTCCGGCGACCGCTTCGGCGATATCGCGTGCTCCGAGGATCAGAAATTTGCCTTTGTTACCGTGGATCAGCTCGCCCCTGGCGAGACCTGCTTCCAGCTCCGCAATCGTCCCGGAATTTGTTATCAGCCTCAGTCGGGCGATCCAGAACGCCGAACCAATGCTCAGTGTGATCGCGACCGTGACGGCGTGGGAGACGGCTGTGACGAATGCCCCTTAGACCCTGAAAATGACCGCGACCGCGACGGCCTCTGCATCGGCGGCGTATTCCGCGGCGTCGAATCCGGAGGCACCAAGCGCGGCGGGGAAGATAATTGTCCGCTAGCCCCCAATCCTGATCAGAGAAATACAGATGAGCGGCAGGAAATCGAGTCTGGCCGGCCTCTTTTGGGCGACGCGTGTTCCGGAGATATTGGCACGTGCGGCAATGGAGAGAAAGAGGGCTTTGAAGTCTGTGATTTTAGAGACAATACTCCCTCCAATGCCGAATGTCAGGATAATTGCGACCAGTGGATTTGTAATCGTTTTTTTATCTCCGCTGCGGAGGGCTGTTTGTCGGATAAAGATGAGGATACGGTTATTGACACTGCTGATAATTGCGTGGACGATGCCAACGAAGATCAACTAAATGTGGACGGAGATGCCTACGGTGATATCTGCGACTGGTGTCCTGATGATCCTGCTAATGATGCCGATGGCGATGGCGTTTGTGCGGGGCCCCGTTTTTCAAGTCCCGAAAAATCCGGAGCCAAGGATAATTGCGTTCTTTCTTCCAATACGGATCAATCAGACCGTGATGCCGACGGAGTAGGCGATGTCTGCGACTGCTGTTTCTATGATCCGGACAATGATATCGATGGTGATGGTGTCTGTGCTTGTCCGGCCAAGGAGAATGGAAAATGTACGGTTAATACAGGGAGCCTAGACTGTTCTATCCGTTTCTCCGGAGCCGCGGACCTTTGTCCCTTTATTTCGGATGCGCTTCAGACTAATACTGACGCCCAACTAGAGAAAGAATTCGGCTGGGCGCCTCTGGGCGATGTATGTGACGCGGATACCTGCGGCGACGGCCGAGTGACCGGTATAGAACAATGCGATCCTCTAGAGTCCAAACCTCCCAATTACAATGAAGCCACATGGAAGGCGAGGCTGACTCTTTGCAAGAGAGATTGTCAGCTCCTCCCACAAGATTCGCCTTGCAACAATAAAGGACCTAAGGGCGAATCTTTGGGAGTAGGTTGTTATGTTGATAAAATCCGAGTCGGTGGGGGAGGTATTGGAATTACCGAGCCCGATGAATGCCAAAAAGGAGTTTTCCTCTGCCAGAACAATAAACTTGTTTGCGCAGACGTTTTTGATAAAGCCATACATGACTATTGTTGTGCCGCACCCACCGATCCCGCATCCAAAGAAATCAATCAAAAGGCTGAATTCGCTGATGGCCTCATTGGAGACAAGCCTTTTGTGATTGTGCGCGCGGGAGTAGAGGATTTGGTTCCCATCAGCGGACCGGTGGCTTTCAGTCCAGGCCTTCCGGCGCTTAAGAAGGGATTTCGATGCGATGATATTTGCGGTAAAACGAATCGGGTCTGCGTGGGAGTTGGATTTACTAACCCTAAGACCAATGCCTGTGTATATGTTCGTGATGATGCCTTCTCAACTCCTGGTGGTTGCAATAATAATGGGATAGCGACTATCTCAATGAATTTGTCCGCCAACCAAGCAAGTACTAATTGTAAGAGTTTTTTTGGAATGGATTATTATACGGGTGATCGTATTCAGCCTAGCTATTCCAACCATTACTCTACCGGCTATGATAAATATGAGTACTATTGCCGGGCTAATGATCCTTATTCGTATTGGAGAACCGCAGGAAGCATCTATTCTCCAATGCCTAATGATGTCAATAGCAATGTTTGCGGTTTATGCAAACCTTATGGCGTAACCGGCGTGTCGACCTGTTCCGGATTTGCCAATCTGGACAATGCCCGAGGCAAGACACCCGTCTATCAGGAAAATCCTGGGGACACTTGTGCTTATCATGGCTACGATTTGCTCGAAACCGCTTGTTACTGTTTGTAATTTACACCCTATGAATCTATCTAAATTTCAATGGGCCATCATTGCTTTATCTGCGGTTATTTTGTTAGCCGGAGGGGTCTGGTTTTTTTCCAGCGTGGGAGAGGGAGATGTGACGATTCCGGATTCCAGCGGCATAGATCCTGCTTTTCGCCGTTTGCTGGATGAACCCGGCAATACGGTCTTTGAAGAGGGCGGCAGGTTGGTGAGTCCCCCTTTGATTCCAACCAAAGAAGGCTGTGTTGGCTTGGCCGAAGGAGATGCCAAAGAGGGGTGTATCGACGAATTTATTCATACAGAAGTGATCAGTAATGCCAAAAGCATAGACCAGTGCTTGGGTATTTACGAAGATGGTTATAGAAATGATTGTCTGTTTCGTGTAGGCAGAGAGAGCGGTGATCCGAAAAAATGCGCCATGATTTCTACGGTATCTCTTCGCGAGCGGTGCATTGCCTCTATGGCGGTTGATAAGGCCCAGGCGGGGATTTGCGATTCGTTGGACGATAGCCATGAGGCCGTAGAGTGCAAGGACCGCGTGCTCGCTTTGAATCTCGCGGTTCTCGCCGCTGGCAAAGAGAGTGTCTCGGTCTGTGGCGGCATTACATCTCTCGAATATTCCAAATTATGTTTAGTCAATGCGCTTCGATCCGATATTCCAGCCGAGGGCCAGATTAAAAATAAGACGGTCCTTGATCAATATAGTTCCTGGGTCCAGTATCGCGAGGCCCGAGACGCCAAAGATTGTGCCAAGATTCCATTGGAATCCGCCAAGACGGTTTGTACGTACAAATTGAGCAATACGGAATTTATTTTGGATTATGACAAAGATGGGATTCCGGATGAGAAAGAATTATGGTTCAATACGGACCCAACTAAGTTTGATACCGATGGCGACGGTTTGGGTGATGGAGATGAATTTTTGGGCATTGGTTCCGATCCGCTGAGTACGGATAAAGACGGTGACGGTTTATCAGATGGTATTGAAGTCAATGATTACGGATCTAACCCGGGGGACCGCGACACGAACCAAAACGGGAAAACCGATAAAGAAGATGTGGACGCTGGGCTCTGTCCCACCGCATTCTTTGAGCTGTCTCTATCCTCCGGTCAATGCTCCAAAGGGACTTTTCTCGGCCGATCCTATAACTTGCCGGTTATTTTTGCCGGCAATTATGGAGAAGTTTTAGGAGGATTCGCAACTAAAAATTGTGGTGATCTGGACGATGCTCAGAAAAAAATGATGGTCCAATTGGATTTTGACAAGGATGGCCTAACGGACTTCGAGGAAGTGTGTTCGGTGCGAACGGATCCTGTCAAAAACGATACTGATGGCGATGGGCTGGATGACGGGGATGAGGTGAATATTTCCAAGACATCTCCCCTCAAAAAAGACACGGACGGCAATGGAAAGAGCGATATGGAAGATTTGCGCGCTAAATTATTATTGTAACTTTATGGCTGAACAGATTAGGACAGAAAAAAAATTAGCGGATGCTCCGTCAGAAGAAAAGATGGAAACACCGGAAACTTTGTCGGACAAAGAAAAAGTCGCTCTGGCGGACCGCTGGGTTGCTGAGCTGAAACGTTCTCCTTTGCCCTCAGTTATCATGGAGAAAATGAGAGAGGTTGATGCCGCCGATACTCGTGCCGCTAGAGCAAAATTGGCGCAATAATTTTATGGCTTTATCCCAAGAACAAAAAAAAGAAATCGTTTCTTACTATTACAGCCAGATCCAAAAACAGTCCCGCTATGTGGAAAACTTATTGGACTTGTTGGATGCAATGATCGCAGATCCGGATAAAAATTTAAGCGTGGATCAGCGCGCGAATTTCGTCCGTACAGAAGAAGAGCTCCGCCTTGATTTTACGAAGCAAATCAATGATTTGAACGGCAAAATTGGGTCTCTTTTTTTGGGAGAAACGGACGCCAAAATTTGACTTTACCAAAAAAAAGATTAAAGCTTCGGCGGGCTGTGGATGAGTGAATGTCTTGCAACCCTTTTTTTATTGTGTATCATAGGGAGTATAAAAGTAGAGAATTTTTGCGGACGAGGTATTTTTTGTAGAGACGCGTCATGGCACGTCTTTACAAAAAATACCTTATCCAATAAAATTCGAAAAACTTTATAATTAAAATAAAAGGTTATGTCAAAGATGACAAAATCTCAGTTGTTAGAAGCAGTCGCCTCCAAGACCGGCCACACCAAAAAGGATGTTGCCATGCTCTTGGGTGTTTTAACCGAAATTGCCTATTCTGAGGTCAAAAAGAATGGCGAATTTGTGGTTCCAGGATTGGGTAAGCTCGTGAAGAAGGACCGCGCCGCCCGCATGGGCCGCAATCCCGCCACCGGCGCCCAGATCCAGATTCCAGCCAAGACCGTGGTCAAATTTCGCGTTGCCAAGGCCTGCAAGGATGCGGTGCTTTAGAGAAATTCTTTTTTATAAATGCAGGGGCGGTCCGATGTAACGTTGGACCGCCCCTACGTTTTTTTGTTTTTGTTTTTTTGGTATAATATGAATGTAATTTTTAAATGATCTTGAGTTGTGGTGTGTGTTTCTTTCCTGAATCCTAAACCCTAAATCCTATTTTAATATGGATCGTTCCGTCTCTCTTTACCGCCAGCTGGCTCTGACTTTCGCGGGGTTGACCCTGGTGGTGATTGTTGTGGTTTTATATATTTCGGTGTCTTACGCCTCCATCACCATCCGTCCCAAAGAAACGGAACTATCCGTTGATTTTATTGAAACGGTTTCTTTGTCCGAGAAAGAGGGAGTCGCGGGCCGGGTTTTGGAAATCAACTCGTCGGATTCCAAGAAATTCGAGTCTGCTCCTGGAGGGTCGGGGGCGGATGATTTTGCCACAGGCACACTCACGGTTTACAACAAATCTTCGTCTGATCAAATTCTTGTTCCCAAAACTCGATTTGCCTCTTCCGGCGGGCTTATTTTCAGAACTAACCGCCGTATTCTAGTTCCCAAGGGAGGCACAGTGGAGGTCGAAGTCGTAGCGGATGACAAGGGAGAGAAGGGGAATGTATCCCCCGGGATGTTTTCTGTCCCTGGCTTAGGCAAGCCTTTTGAGAATATTATTTATGGCCAAAGCTCCGAGGCTTTTTCCGGAGGTAAAAAATTCGTCTATTCCGTGACCGAACAGGAAATTGCCTCCGCCAAAGCGACCTTGCAGAAAGATTTGGAGGATCTCGCTTTCCAGCAGGCCGGATCCGCTTTGGAAGTAGGGGAGTCCATTTTGCGGGAGGCTTCCTGGGTTTTGGTTGAATCCGAAAGCGTATCAGCTGCTTCGGGAGATAATAAATCCAATTTTGAGGTCGCCATGAAGGTCAGGGTGCAAGTTTTGATTTCGAATCCTGTTAAAATTGCGGAATTAGCAAAAAAGGAATTGTATCGTCAGGCGGGTACTGACATGGAAGTCATTGGTATCAATTCAGACAGTTTGACTTTTAAGCTGGAGAAATATGATCCCGTGGCCAAATCTGCTCAAATCAAAATTTCCATGGCCGCCAAAGGCATCCTCAAAGGAACCAGCGCTCTCGTAGATAAAGAGGCGATCAAAGGCAAATCTCGCCAGGAATTGATTGATTATTTCGCCTCCAAACCCGGGGTTGGCGAAGTCACTGTTGAATTTTCACCTTTCTGGGTGCGGTCGGTTCCCTCTATGGATGACCATATTTATATAGTGGTGCAGAAGTAGTTATTTGCCTCGGTAGGGGTGGGTTGGAAACCCACCCCTACCGTCAATTTGACGTTATTTAAATTTACTGTTATATTCATTTGACACCCCTTAGTAAACAATATATTCTTCGGGAAGAATATTTTTGCGCATGTCCTCCCCAAAAGTCCAAAAATTTTTATAAATTTTATTTTTAAAAAACTCGTTTTGCCCTCTTTATTTCACAAGTATAAGGAAAACGGGAATTTTTTGATTCTATGTCAAAATCGAGACCCCCTCGTAAATATTTTTCGAAATTTCAGCCTATTTTTCCTCTCCCGGATTTGATTGAAATTCAAAAAGATTCTTACAGCTGGTTTTTGCGCGAAGGCCTCCGTGAGCTCTTCGATGAAGTCTCTCCCATCCGCGATTTTATCGGTCGTGATTTAGAATTGTCCTTTCTCGATTTTTATTTGGACGAACCCAAATTTTCCGAAACCATTTCTCGAGAAAAAAATATCACCTATGAAGCGCCTCTGCGGATCAATACCCGATTGGTTAATAAAAAGACCAATGATGTCAAAGAACAGGAAATCTATATGGGGGATTTTCCTCTCATGACCGGACGGGGTACCTTTATTATCAACGGCATCGAAAGAGTCGTGGTCTCGCAGCTGATTCGCAGCGCGGGTATTTTTTTTACATCTACCCTGTTTCGTGGCCGCCGATTTTATGGCGCAAAAATTATCCCCAATCGCGGGGCTTGGATTGAGATCGAAACCGATTCCAATCACGTGATCTGGGCCAAGATTGATAGGAAGCGCAAGGTGTCTATTACTGCCCTTCTCCGCGCTTTTGGTTTTGGAACTAATGATGAGCTTTTGGCTGCCTTTGCTGACGTGGATGTGCATCCTGAAATTTCCTATATCAAAAATTCTATTGCTAAGGATACCTCCCATACCGAAGAAGAGGGGCTCAAGGAGGTGTATAAGCGTATTCGTCCCGGAGATTTGGCCACCGGGGATAATGCGAAATCTCTCATCCATTCGATGTTTTTCAATTTTGACCGCTATGATTTTGGCCGCGTGGGACGCTACAAAATCAACCGCCGCTTTAATTTTGAGGTTTCCAATATTCCGGAGAATCGTATTTTGCGCCGCGAGGATTTGCTCGCTGTGGTTAAGGAAATCATTGATCTCAATATCACTCAGCGAGAAGCCGATGATATCGATCATTTGGGCAATCGCCGCGTTCGTGCCATCGGAGAACTGGTGCAGAATAAATTCAGGATCGGTCTTTCTCGTATGGAAAGAATCGTGCGCGACCGCATGAGTACTTATGATATCGCCACTCTGACTCCTGCCCGCTTGGTCAATGCCCGGCCGGTTATGGGCGTGGTGAAGGAATTCTTCATGTCCAGCCAATTGTCCCAGTTCATGGATCAGACCAATCATCTCTCCGAACTCGAACACAAGCGTCGTCTCTCAGCCATGGGTCCCGGAGGTCTGTCTCGAGACCGCGCGGGTTTTGAAGTTCGCGACGTGCATACGACTCATTACGGCCGCATCTGTCCGATCGCGACTCCCGAAGGCCCGAACATTGGTCTGGTTGGCCATATCGCGTCCTATGCCAAGCTCAATGAGTATGGATTTATTGAGACCCCATTTAGAAAAGTAGTTAAAAGTGTGGTTAATGCTCCTCAATCTGCCGAGGGAGAGATTGTAAGGGGGAATATCAAGAATCCTGCTAATGATAAAATTATTGCTAAAGACGGCGAGAAAATCACTAAGGATTTAGCCGTAAAATTGGCAAAGACAACTCTTGTGGAAATTCCTGTGCGGCCCCGCGTGACCCATGACGTGGTGTATCTCGATGCTTTTACTGAGGAGCGGCATGTGAGCACTCCTGCGACCACTCCGGTAGATGATAATGGCTATTTTGTCACTGAGAAAGCCGAGGTTCGATACCATGGCCGGCCGTCGGTGGTGACTATCGATCAGATTGATTATGTGGATGTCTCGACCATGCAGATTTTTTCCATTGCCACGTCGCTCATCCCTTTTGTCGAACACGATGACGCTAACCGCGCTCTGATGGGCACGAATATGCAGCGCCAGGCTGTCTGCTGCATCAATCCGTCGGCTCCTGTGATCGGCACGGGCATAGAGTCGGCCGTGGCCTACCATTCTGGCCATGTAATCACCGCTCCGGAAGACGGTAAAATTGTGGAATTATCCGGTGATAAAATCGTGCTCGAAGCTGCTAAAGGGGTGCGCCATGAATATCGCTTGCGAAAATTCTCTCGTTCCAATGCTTCGACGTGTCTCAATCAGCGGGTGATCATCAATCGTGGAGATAAGGTA
Organism: Parcubacteria group bacterium Greene0416_36; assembly: GCA_007375725.1. Taxonomy (GTDB): domain Bacteria; phylum Patescibacteriota; class Patescibacteriia; order VMEV01; family VMEV01; genus VMEV01. The sequence goes on along the minus strand of VMEV01000010.1, from coordinate 6,245 downwards.
AAAAAAGGAGATACTCTTTGCGATGGCGCCTCCACCGATGGCGGTGAATTGGCTTTGGGCCAGAATATCATGGTTGCGTTTATGTCTTGGGAAGGAGGCAACTATGAAGACGCTATTTTGATTTCCGAAAAAGTGGTGCACCGTGATTTATATACATCCATTCATATCGAAGATTATTCCATCGATGTCCGAGACACCAAGCTCGGTCCTGAAATTGTGACTTCCGATATTCCAAATATTGGAGAAGAGAAGCTCAAGGATCTTGATGAACAGGGCATTATCCGCATTGGCGCCGAAGTTTCTTCGGGCAATATTTTGGTGGGCAAAATCACTCCGAAAGGGGAAACTGAACTGTCTCCGGAAGAAAAATTGCTCCGTGTGATTTTTGGCGAAAAAGCTAAGGATGTGCGGGACAGTTCCATGTATCTCGAACACGGCGAGCATGGAAAAGTGGTAGACATCAAGGTGTTTTCCCGTGAATCGGGAGATAAGCTTCCCTCGGGGGTCATCAAAACCATCCAGGTCTCCATTGCCCAGCTCCGAAAGATTCAGGTAGGCGACAAAATGGCAGGACGCCACGGAAACAAAGGTGTTATTTCTCGCATTGTGAATGTGGAAGATATGCCGTTTATGGCGGATGGCAAACCTGTGGACATCATTCTCAGTCCTTTGGGTGTTATTTCTCGTATGAATCTGGGCCAGCTTTTTGAAACGTATTTAGGGCTTGCCGCAACCAAGCTGGGGTATACGGTGGCGACTCCTCCGATTGCCGGAGTCACGGAAGGACAGGTGCGCGATGAGCTCGAAAAAGCCGGATATACACGGGACGGCCAGATGGTGCTGTATGACGGCCGAACCGGTGATGCTTTTGATAATAAAATCACGGTTGGAATTAAGTATATGCTCAAACTCAACCATATGGTGGAAGACAAGATCCACCAGCGTTCCATCGGTCCTTACTCCCTCATTACCCAACAGCCTTTGGGAGGAAAAGCGCAGTTCGGAGGCCAGCGTTTTGGAGAAATGGAAGTCTGGGCTTTGGAAGCCTACGGCGCTGCTCATATGCTTCAGGAAATTCTGACCATCAAATCCGATGATGTGCCGGGCCGCGCCAAAGCCTATGAATCCATTATTAAAAATGAACCGATCAGGAAGCTCAATGTGCCGGAATCGTTTAATGTGCTCGTCCGCGAACTCAAGGGTTTGTGTTTGGATGTGGAGCTTTTGGATTCTGCCAGCGCCAAAGTAGATGATCAGACTCATGAATTGTCCGATGATGAACGCACGGGCAAAGCTAAAAAGAAAAAGTAGTTTTTTGCGCCAGAGACGCCTCGTTTTAAAGTTTTAAACTTGTGACTTTTGCCTTCTAACTTTTTACTTATTTATGTTTACGCCCATAAAAACAACCGATTTCAGCTCGATACGCCTGAAATTGGCTTCCCCGGACGTGATGCACGCCTGGTCTTTTGGAGAAGTGACTAAGCCGGAAACGATTAACTATCGCACCCAGCGCCCTGAAAAGGATGGCTTATTCTGTGAGAAGATTTTTGGACCTTCGAAGGATTGGGAATGCTATTGCGGCAAATACAAGAAAATTCGCTACAAAGGCATAGTTTGCGACAAGTGCGGGGTGGAAGTCACCCGTTCGATTGTCCGCCGCGAGCGCATGGGACATATTGATTTAGCAGTTCCCGTTTCTCATATTTGGTTTTTGCGAAATGTGCCCTCCAAAATTGGCCTCATTTTGGATTTGTCGGTGCTCAATTTGGAAAAAGTGATTTATTTCGCTTCTTTTATCATTACCAAGGTTAATGAAGATGCCAAAATGGCGGTAGTGGCGGAAATTAAAAATGAGTATGAAATGAAAAAGAAGAATATTTTGGCTGAGTATGATCAAAAAATTAAACGGATGGATTCTAAAGTAGAGGCAAAAGAATTGAACAAGGATGATGCGGCTGAAGCTATGAAAGTGGCCATAGGTGAACAGGAAGCCAAGATGGCGGAACTCGATGCCATTTTGGAGGAAACCGAAGCTGAGCTCAAAGAACTGGTTCCCATGCAGATTATTTCCGAGGCTTCTTATCAGGAACTGTCTCTCAAATACAGTCATATTTTTGAAGCCGGCATTGGTGCGGAAGCGATTCGGTCGCTTTTGTCTCGTGTCGAGCTTGGTCCGCTGATCGCCGAGTTGGAAGAGGTGGCCCAAAAGAGCAAGGTGGCCAAGAAAGATAAGACTCTCCGCCGTCTGCAGCTCCTCCGGAATCTCCGCAAGAATAATATACGTCCGGAATGGATGGTGCTTTCCGTATTGCCTGTAATCCCGCCCGATCTGCGTCCCATGGTGCCGCTTGACGGCGGTCGTTTTGCTACTTCGGATCTCAATGATCTCTATCGTCGCGTGATTAACCGCAATAACCGATTGAAACAGCTGCAGGAACTCAAAGCTCCGGAAGTCATCACGAGGAATGAGAAGCGCATGCTCCAGGAAGCGGTGGATGCTTTGATCGACAATGGAGCCCGTCACGCCAAAACCGTGCAGGCCTCCACGGGCCAGAAGCGCATGCTCAAGTCGCTGGCGGATATGCTCAAAGGCAAGCAGGGCCGATTCCGCGCCAACTTGCTGGGTAAACGCACAGACTATTCCGGACGTTCCGTTATCGTGGTGGGTCCTCATCTCAAGCTCCATCAGTGCGGTCTGCCAAAGAAAATGGCTCTGGAATTATTCAAGCCTTTTATTATCAGCCGCCTGATTGCCGCAGGGATCGTTCATAATGTCAGGAGCGGTTCCCGTTATATCGAATCGGATAAAAGCGAGGTATGGGATATTCTCGAAGACATCATCAAGGACGCTCATGTCCTTCTCAACCGCGCTCCGACCTTGCATCGTCTGGGTATTCAGGCTTTCCGGCCCATTCTTATCGAAGGAAAAGCCATTCAGATTCATCCGCTCGTGTGCGCGGCTTTTAACGCTGATTTCGACGGCGACCAGATGGCCGTTCATGTGCCGCTGACCGAAGAAGCCAAGTGGGAAGCGGCCAATCTGATGTTGGCCTCAAAGAATCTTCTTTCTCCGGCTCGCGGCGAACCGATTACCACTCCTTCAAAGGATATGGTGTGGGGTTGTTTTTACGTGACTTCGGTTCCGACATTGACTCAGCTTGAAGTGCGTCCCGGATTATTGAACGAATCGGAAGCCATTATTCAGTACAATCTTGGAAAATTGGGTCTTCGCCAGAAAGTGAATGTGCGTCTGGATAAGTTATCGGCCAAGGGAGAGCGGATTGCTGTCACTACCGTCGGCCGCATTTTTTTCAACCAGATTTTGCCCAAGGAAATTCCTTTCCAGAACGATATTATGGGAAAGAAGGAAGTGGAAAAATTATTGGGAATATTTTTTGAACAATATGGAATCGAGAGAACCGCAGAATTTCTCGATGAAATCAAAGAGTTTGGCTATAAATGGATCACTCGCTCTGGCCTCTCGTGGGGACTCGATGATGTGCCAAGTCTTCCAGAGAAACAAGCTGTGTTCGTGGAATCCGACCGCCGCGTGGACGAGTGCCAGGCTCAATATGAAATGGGCCTCCTGACTCAAAGCGAACGTTATGCCAAGGTCATCGAAATTTGGACCGAGGCCAAGGAAAAGATCGTGGATCTGAGCAAAAAAGCGCTCAATCCCGATGGATCGGTGGCTTCCATGGTGAACTCCGGAGCCAGAGGTTCCATGAGCCAGCTGATTCAGATCGTGGGGATGAAGGGTCTTGTGAATAACCCGGCTGGTGAAATTATCGAACTTCCTGTCCGAGGAAACTTCAAGGAAGGCATCGGAGTGCTCGAGTATTTCATCTCCACTCATGGAGCCCGAAAAGGTCTCGCCGATACCGCCCTTCGAACTGCTAATTCGGGTTATCTGACTCGCCGTCTGGTGGATGTGTCTCAGGATGTCATCATCCGCGAGGTGGATTGCGGCACCAAAGAAGGCTGGACCATTACCAAGAAAGAAAGTCTGGAAATGGGCAAGAAAAACATCATGGACCGAGTCTTGGGCCGCTACATTGCCGCTCCGATTATGGATGCCAAGGGGAAGAAAGAATTGTTCCCGGTCAATACCCTGATTGATACCCAGGTTTTCAAAGAGCTTGAACCATTGGATCTCGAAACTATTACCGTCCGATCGGTACTCAAATGTTCCAGCACTCGAGGCGTATGTCAGAAATGTTACGGATGGGATTTGGGAAGCAATACCGTGGTTAAGATGGGAACCGCAGTAGGCATTATTGCCGCGCAGAGTATCGGTGAACCTGGCACCCAGCTCACGATGAGAACTTTTCATACGGGTGGCGTGGCCGGATCGGATATCACGCAAGGGTTGCCTCGCGTGGAAGAATTATTCGAAGTGCGTCCGCCCAAGCATAAATCTGTTTTGTCTGAAGTGGGCGGCGTGGCCAAGGTGGAAGAGGCTGATGTTGAGGCTCCCGGAGCCAAGAAAGGCGCGGCCTTGGTCAAACAGAAAGTGGTGCGCATTAAGTACCGCGACGTCGAAGAAGATAAATATTTCTATTCCACTCCCAAGAGCAAGAAAGAGGGAGCCAAAACATCCATTAAGGTTAAAGCCGGAGAGAATATCGGCGCTGGCAATATCATTATGATTGATTCTTCCGGCAAAGAGGTGGTCTCTACCCGGGGAGGCATGGTCACCATGGGTGACGGCTATGTTGGCGTCCGTGTGGAAGCTGACAAGATGGCCGAATACTTCATTCCTGTAGGATTCAAGGTCTGGGTCAAGGACGGCGATTTGGTCGCCAAAGGCATGGCTCTGACTGAAGGATCATGGGATCTCGCGGAATCTTACCGCCTAGCCGGAGAAGAGAATGTGCAGAAATATATCATCAAGGATATTCAGCATATCTATTCTTCTCAGGGTCAGAAGCTCAATGATAAGCATATTGAAATCATCATCCGCCAGCTCTTCTCGCGTATCTCCATCAAGGATGCCGGAGAAACCGAACTGCTCCCCGGCGATGTCATGGAATGGGGAGATTTTGAGGAAGCCAATGTGGTAGCCAAGAAAGCCGGCCGCGAATTGGCCAAGGGCGAGAAGCTGATCATGGGTGTCACAAAGGTGGCGCTCACCACGAGCAGTTTTCTCTCCGCCGCGTCCTTTCAGGAAACCCCCAAGGTGCTCATCAATGCGTCGCTTTCCGGCAAAATTGATTATCTCGAAGGCCTCAAGGAAAACGTCATCATCGGCCGCCTTATCCCCGTGGGCAAAGGCTTTGAAAAAAAGCACGAAATTTCGACCGCCCCGAAGGAGGTGTAAACTCCCCTTCATTCCCCCTTGACAGGGGGTAAATAACAAAACACAGCCCGTCTCTAGCGGGCTGTGTTTTGTTGAAATAAACAATCCAAGAAAATTGATTCCTTGGATTAGTGGGGATAGATAAACAGGACTTGGTTCTCTATCTATTTGGAGTCTAACTTTTTGGAAATTCGATCATACCGAACATAAGTCTAATTTGGGTTGACCAGCCTTTCATTCTGTCATTGATTTTTTGCATTGCTAATTGTTCATCCCTTTCTTTTTTGGTTTGGTCGTAATTGACTCCGACAATGAGAGGGACCTTCAGATCTAACATGACCATCTGAAGAGATGTGAAGATCTCTATGGTTAATTTCATGTGGTAGTCTTCTTGTCCTCCTATTTTGTCGGTATAAGGATCCCATCCGCTTCTAAAGAGATGTTCATCAAATAGTGCGGTCCTGATCAACAATCCTGTATTCCTAGGATTGTTGTATGAATTGCCCAATGAGACAGGTGTTCCATCTGGAGTTTTACCTGCAAAAGTTGTTCCTACCATAACAACCTCAGGGTTTTCAAATTCTTTTAGCATGGCATTCAGATGGTTTTTCGTGAATTCGGTTTCGGTTGAATTAGGGAATATGAAATCGTAGGTAGGCTTCCCTTGGATTCTTCTAACTGTATTTTGGCGAATGGCATTGAGGCCGACATTCAGTCCATGCGTCCAAGTATATCCATCATACACAGGTATGATATGGACTCGCTTGTCGTTCTCTTCGTATTCCGCCAATTGTACAGCTACCGGTTCAAAAGGTTCTTTTTCGGTGCGGCTTTGTTCGTCAATCGGGGTACTGTAAACTAAAAGTGTGTAAATAAAAAAGAAGGGATGAGATAATGGAAATGTTTAGTAACCATTAAAATCATCCTTCCTATGAAAAAGAATAAC
>VMEV01000022.1 GCA_007375725.1 Parcubacteria group bacterium Greene0416_36 | reverse complement strand
TGGACATACGATGTGGGTTAGAATTTAACCCAGCCATCTTACCCCAAAGCGGACATTTCTATTTCCTTCAAGTAGGACATTATCATGTCCTTGCGACACTAGGTTGACAGATAAGATTGATTCCTGTATCATCTGGATTATATGAATTTGCTTTTGAATACAATTTATTATCATCACAACTTTTCTTTTGCGGGAAAAGGCGTTTTTCGTGATGAATAAATTTTATTCAAAGTCTGGTTTACGAAATAACTTCTTTTTCCAAGGAAGTTTTTTTAATTTTGAATATTAATTTTTATGGATAATATCAAAAAAAAGTATCAAATCGGCATAATCGGATCCGCGGGAAGCGATGATTATAACGGCGCCCAAGGCGCGAATGGAGGCATGATGGCTGAGGCTGAGAAAATGGGGTATCTATTGGCTCAAAACGGGGCTATTGTCGTGACGGGAGGGAAAAGCGGGATTATGGAGGCGGGGGCACGAGGGGCAAAAAAAGCGGGAGGTTTAACCATTGGAGTTGTGAAGGGAAGTAAGAGAATGACTTCAAATGCTTTTACCGATGTGGAAGTGGTTAGCGGTATGGAAGCGAATGGTTTTGATGAGGTGTTGCTTGTGAACATGTGTGATGCTTTCATTGTTATCGGCGGAGGCGCGGGTACTCTTGAAGAAATGACCCTTGCTTATCGTAATAAAAAGCCGATGGTGGCGCTTACGACCGAGCCTGGCTGGGCCCAAGATTTGGCGGGGAAATTTTTGGATAAAAGAAATACGGTTAGAATCGAAGCGGCATCAAGCGCCGAAGAAGCCGTGGAGAAGGTTCTTCAATTACTTAGACAGTAATCTTCACTATCTCGGTGGAAAAAATTTCTCGAGAAAAGGGTGGTTTTTATGGAGATGTATTCAGTAAAACTAGCTCTTTCTTGAGAAGTGAGTGGGGTTTAAAATAAGGAGAATCAGATGAATAAAAAATATTTGATTTGGGATGTTCCAAATATAAGTATTTCTTGGTCGGAGTGGTTTGAAATGGAATTTGGCGTGACGATATTGGATCCTCTGGAAATGACTCGCAAAATATTGTTATGGAAAGGCTGGGGAAATTGTGGTTCATGGTCCACTCTCGTGGTATTTCCAGGGTGTGGCGCGACATTGGTGAAATTTTATATTGAGACTTTGAATGCTGATTGGACCTCTCAATGGCTATGGAAAGCGCATCCTTTTGCCAAGCGATTCTGGAACCCAGGGCAAAATCCTGTGGCTTTGGTTGGCAGGGTATCTCGAGGGGTCATCGTTGGGATCAAAGATGTTGTTGTGATCGACGATGTGATTTCGTCCGGAGAAACCATTAGAAAATGCCGGAAAGAGAATTTGATGTTTATTCCTGGGGCCCGGTGGCATGCACTGAGTTGGGTAGGCCAGAAAGCGGCAATTACCAAGGGGTTTGTTGGTACTTTTTCTTCGGTGGTTGTGGGCGAGATTGGGACTAAAGTGCCCATTAATTCACTCTCGACTCTTATTGAGAAAAAAGATATTGCGGGCTCATATGCTAAGCGTAATTTGGGCAATCAAGAAAAAGCATTCTTGGAATTGCTGGAAGACTTCCGAAAAGGAAAATGGGATCGTATTGATATATATTGCGTATAAAATGATGGATTTGTTTTTTTGATAAAATGTTTCTTTATTTGTTGGAGAATTGAATATGGAAAAGATAGAAAAGTTGCTAGAGAGCATAAAAAAATCTCAATTTGATGATGTTTTTTTGGAGAAGGTACTGCGGATTGAGCGATTCACAAGGCTTGCGAAAGCGGAGGGGACCATGACTGCCTGTATATTAGGCACATTGATTGATTCCCTAACAAAAGATGAATTGAAGATCGTGAAACAATATCTCGGGGGGAATTTCTGGAATCCGGGATTTTGGAGTAGAGGAGTGTATTAAAGGGGGGGAGGGTAAAATAAAAAAATTCGGGGATAAAATTCCACGAATTTTTTCTATTTTAGAAATAACAGATTGGGTTTTCGGAGCAATGGTATTTTATCTTTTATTTTCTATCAGCGGTAAAGCCTATTAGTGTTTTTGGTTTTTCTTCTTGTATCAAAAGCCTTCTTAAAACATCAAAAACCTCTTGTAATGTTTTGTCATATTTTTTCTCCATATTCTCTATTTTCTCTCTGATTTCCTTATTTGTAGCCAATAATTCTTTTAGTTTTGTGAAAGTTCTGATTATTTGAATATTTACTCGTATTGCTCGTTCGCTTTTTAAAATACTAGACAGCATAGCCACGCCTTGTTCGGTAAATACATAAGGTCGGTATTTTGTGTGTTGTCCTCGACCACTCTTTAAGGTCACAATTTGTGACCTTAAAGAGTCACTCTCTAATTTATCAAGCTGAAACATAAAATCTTCTGGAAATCGCGCAATGTTTCTTTTTACTGCTTGGTTGAACACTTTAGTGTCAACTTCATAGAGTTCAGCAAGGTCTCGGTCCATCATTACTTTTTTGCTTCTAATTAAAAAAATCCTATTTATAATTCTTTCGTCTGGAATCAAAACAATGTTATTTTTACTTTGTTTCTCAAGATGCTTTTTTATATGATTTTGTTTAGACTTTTTGGGTAGCCGCCTGCTTCATCCTAGGACGGACTACTCGGGACAAGCTATGTAGTTTGGGTGGGCGCAGTAGGATTTGAACCTACGACCGTTTGCTTAAGAGGCAACTGCTCTACCAACTGAGCTATGCGCCCTGGGCTATGCCATTAGGCATTAGCTTCGTTAGCTTTTTAGGTTAAAGAAACCAAAGTAACTGATGAAGAAAGGCCTATGGTTTTGTGGTAAAATAAAAAAATGGAATGAATGTGTTATTTGATCGAATAAATAGGCGTATTTACGATCAACATAGACAAGTTATTATAAATTGAACCAAAAATCAAGCGTTTTTTCTATGGCGGATTTTTATACGGAAATATTGGAGGGGAAGGTCAGGAGGCATGACCGGAGCCGGTTTGAGCTCAAGTTGGATTATCTCCTCCGACCCAAAGCTACGGTGAGTCGTTATGCGCTCGAGCTGTATTTTTTTGTGCCTAAAACCTTGCTTCCGAGTAAGAGGAATTATTCGCGGGAACAGTTTTATAATGATTTTTCCAGTCTGGTCCGATTCAAAACGCCACAGATTCCTCTGGAAATTCTCGCGAATCCAAAATCGAAAAAATCGTCCTGGCGCCGCATGAAAGATGTCATGACTTTGGCTCCGGCCCAGAGAGACCTGGCTTTGGTTCGGGAACTGAAATTATTTTCCAATATTTTTCGCTCGCAGATTCGGGATAGTGTTTTTGGCTTTATTCGGGAAGCCAAAAATTTGAATACAAAACATGGGGCAATGACTCTTGAAGAAGATCTCAGGAAATTCAGCGGGCTGATAGAAGAGAATTTGAAGCTGGAGCGAAAAATGGAGGTGCTTTTTCGCGATGCTTCTTGTTCGGCGGAAGTGCTGGATGTGCTCTTGGCCGTGGATGAATTTTGTATTATGTCCCTCGAATATTATATCTCGGCTTTGCTTTTGGAACTGGATAAGAAAAGCGATTTTCGCGTGGATTTAGCCGAGGCTCGATCGTCTTTGGAGGGGCTTTTGGCCCAAGAAATAGCTTCGCGTCGGGAAAAAGGCTATTTAACGTGCGGGACTGAAGAGGATTCGGCTAGTCACGAGGCGTTTATCTACAAAAAAGGCATATTCAAAAAATGGAGCATGGATATCCTCTTATTGTCGCTCAGCCGTGAAGACGTGGGGGAGCGCTATGGCTATTTGGCGGGGGTTCTGGGGGCCGGGGTGGCCATGCTCATCTATATGCTTTTGTTTATTTGGCAGGGAAGTGCCTTTGTGGTCAATTCATTGCCATTTGTTTTGGCTTCCGTGGTTTTTTATATCATCAAAGACCGGATCAAAGAATATTTTAAGGAGTTTTATCACCGTGAGTTTTCTCATTGGTTTCCCGATTATAAAGTGAATTTGATTCATCCTGAGACTCAAACGAAAATCGGCCATATCACGGAATCATTTAGTTTTCTCTCTCGCCGTAATTTGCCGAAGAAGGTGACGGAGATGCGCATGGAGGATTTATCGGTCCTAGAGAGGGAGGGGCGTCCGGAGAAGGTGTTTCGGTATCACAAAGAGGTGTTTCTCAAGAATCGGGCAGGATTTGAAGAAGATTTTTGGAATGGCCTGAATGATATTCTTCGTTTCGATGTCTCCTCTTTCCTCCGCCGAGCCAGTGAGCCGCGGACGCAGAATTTTGTTTTCGATGCCTCTCGTGGCGAACCTCTCGGCATGAAGGTTCCCAAGGCCTATCACATCAATATTGTCGTCAAAATGAGTGATATGCTCGAGTCCGGGGAAATAGAGACTCGGTGGAATCGCATTCGATTGGTGGTGGATAAGAATGGGATAGAGAGGATGGATCAGATTGTGTAGGCAACAAACCCCTCCCCAGCCCTCCCCTTAACAAGGGCAGGGAGATTGTCCAAAGATAATTTATTGACAAAAAATGTAATGTGTGGTAATTATCTTCTGTGTTTTTCATCCGAAATAAAGGAGAAAAAATGAAGTTTGACAATTTAGAGTTACTAAAACGACTAGTCCCTAGTCGTATTGCAATTGGAAATGCATTTGATTTTGTCTATGATTTTGAAGAAAAAAAGGTTTTTCGAGGACAAACAAAAACATTTTTAACTGTAGTTCAAAAAAAAGCACTCCAGTTGTTTGGATGCTTGCAACAAGAAGTGATCGAGTTTATCGAAAAAAACGAGAAATTGCAGGACATCAACTGCGATTTTGAAGGAGAATAAAAATGGAAAAAGTATTGTATTTATTGTTTTGCATGATCTTTGTTTGTGCCGGTTGCGTCAAGCATGACGGCAAAAAAAAGACTGCCACTAATCGTGAGATAATCTTATCGGTTGGAGGACAAGAAATTGTGCCGTTGACTGATATTGTTAATGGCGAAGAATTCAAGAAAGGGTTGGCGGGATTGACCATTGTCAGTTCTGACCCAACTATTACCACTGCGGAAATACAGGGTGTAAACCTTGTAGTAAAAGGACATGCTGGGGGAATAGAGAGCGTCGGGTTATCTAGAAATGGAAAAGTCATATCGAAAAATATGTCTGTAATTGTGGGTCCGTTAAAGTTCCACAAGACGGATAAAATAAGTAACGGCGGGGTGGAAATAGAAACGGATTCATCAGGGGAAGTCGATCTTTCTGGGCTACCGGGTTTACCAGATCGGGTGATCATACCGGTCGTGGTGCGGATGAATCAAGAAGATTTTGCCCAGCCAATTAATAATCCTTTTCTCGCGATTTTTGGGAAGGATACTTTTGGTGCTGGACAAGACTTGTTCCAAATTGTTTTGCTGAACCAGCTCAATCTTGCAAAACCCTCTCCCTTTTTCGGAGGGAAAATAGTTCTTCCTCTGGAATCGGGAAAAGTTGTGTCGATGTTGATCTACGGTAGTGGAGATCCCACCAAACCGTTGGACGATGCAATTCAAAGTCCTGATTTGAGAATGGACAAAGATAGTAAATTTGATGTAGATGCTATAAAGGTCCATTTGGTAAATAAGTTCCTGCAGGGTCTGCATCCCACCACATCTAGTATTTCTCTTGGTAACACTGGTTATTTCGCAGACGAGGCGATAGATAGAGACAAAGGGATGCTTTTATTTGTTCACCAACAGTGGTAGAACTCAATACTAATCAACTTGCTTTAAGCATGAGTCCAAAGAAATTTGGGTTCGGACAGGTCAGAACTATCTCCCAAGATGGCAAGGCTCAGGATTTGCAAAGCGTCAGGATTGGACCCTTTATCCAGAATAAAACTTCCGCTAATGGTAGCAATCAAGATGAACTCATTAGCGATGGTCCTCGGCATTTAACTTCAGATCCAAGCAAAATCGGTGTCGATATTCGTGTTCGAATCGATACAGAATTTGTGAGTGATCGATCCAACCCTCATTTATTCTATGCTCGCCCAGATACTAATGAGTTTTCCTTTGTAAAACTCAATCAACTGGATGATAGCAACTTTTTTGCGGCTACTATCAATTTGGGTGCTCCGGGGGCAACGACTAATGGCAAATCCGTAGCTCTTATTATCTTAGGGAATGTTGATTTCAGCAAGCCACTGGACCAACAACCAATAGGCTTTTTTCATAGCCGTATGGATTTGGACACTCGTAATGTGACCAATCATCCGAAGGTCAATGGAATCACACTATGTCTCACTTTTCGTGGAATTGTTACGAAAGGAGTAATCGAATAAACAATCGTGTAGAATAATTCTACGCTCTAGCTTCCATGTAAACTTGGGAGCTAGATTTTTTTGTAATACCTAATAAATTTGAATTATTGTCCGATTTTTGTTAATTTTGTTTGGCATATGCACTCGTAGCTCAACTGGATAGAGCACTTGGCTTCGAACCAAGGGGTTGTGGGTTCAAATCCTGCCGAGTGCACCCTTCGACTCGGGGCCGACATAGTCGGCCTCCTCGCTCAGGGTCTGGCGACCTTACGGATCCTTTTTTTTTTGCTTTTTTATGAAAATACATCCGATAAAACAGCATAGGTTTTTTATGAAAAAAATCTTGATTTTTCGGCTCCGGGGTCCATAAAGAAATGAAAAGGGCGACCAGATTTTATCTGATTGCCCTTATTTACTAGTTTAGCTCCGTCAATGAAACATTGAGCTTTTCGACGAGGCGGAGGGTGGGGAAGAAGGCATCTACCTCAACGGCTTCAATTTCTCGTTGTTCGACGCGAATATAACCTTTTTGTATCAATCCTTTCATAGAGCCCCAAAATAGGGAGATAAAGCTGTTCAAGAGGAGGACTGAAACATCGGCGCGTGTCAGTTCTTTGGATTTTCCAAAGCTCCAAATCCATTTTGCTAAACGCTTATTCGCGATTTTCCCGTGGACTCTCCGTAATCCCCCTATCGCAAGCCTGTCAATGTAGTCATAGGTTGCTCCTGCCCATTTTTGGTTTTCTGCTGCTGCTAGGATGAGAGCTTCAATGCAGTAGGCTTCAAGACCATCGGGGAACATTTTCTGTATGAGTTCCCGATAAGTAGATTTGTATTTTTTGGGGAATATTGGCACTCCTTCTTCGATCGGGTAGACCTGATAAAATCCTCCGATCCACTTTGCCGTACTTGATTCTGATATATAAGCGCTTCCACACATGATAGGTCTCCTTTTTTTGAATGTTTTGTAATGTACTGAACCCAGCTTAATGGGGGAGATTATTTTTATCAATTTTTATAACAATTTTTACATAATTAAGATAATTTGTTAGAATTCTAACATGATTACTATTTCTCAAATTGTAGAGGATATCATTCGCCGGTCCCCTTTTTTGGCGGAAGCATTGCATGAAGATATTGTGAATATTGCTTCCTTGGCACGCCGGATACGACCTCAAGTGCACGAAAGATGCTTGGAAGAGGTTTCTGAAGAGTCTATTTCTATGGCCCTTCGTCGGATGGGGAAGAAAATGAAGCCCATGGCTTCCGGTTTTGAATTTCTAAAAAATTTGAACAATATAACGGTGCGTTCAAATCTGGTTGAGTTTGTATTTTTAAATTCTTTAGAACTGATAAAAATGCATCAAGAAATTTTAAAGAAAATCGAATTCAAGCAAGATGTTTTTTTGGTACTGTAAACTAAAAGTGTGTAAATAAAAAAGAAGGGATGAGATAATGGAAATGTTTAGTAACCATTAAAATCATCCTTCCTATGAAAAAGAATA
>VMEV01000009.1 GCA_007375725.1 Parcubacteria group bacterium Greene0416_36 | reverse complement strand
CGCATATTTGACCACAATTCGTCCCCCTCCCCCTGACACACGTTCAGCTCCAAAATTATTACAAGCTCCTACTGAAGCACTCAATCCTCCTTTTGCCTGAATACTCCCTGAACCTTGCACCGTCGTTGCTATAATTCTAATCGTGCCTCCAGCCCCGCCGCATTTCTGCGTCACGCTTTCGCCGTCTGCCTTGATCGTCCCATTCAATGTCAAAGTTCCGACAGTGATTAAAACAACGCCGCCCCCATCATTTCCATCATTCAGGGAGGCATTACCACCCCCCCCTCCCGGCTCGGACGGATTCACGATACTGTCATAGGCCGCATTCTTTGCCAGTGCAGTGCTCTGACGCCCTCCCAATCCTCCATGACTTCCCGCATTAGCTGGCCCGGTCCCATCTTGTTGTCCTCCAGCCCCATTGCTCGTCCGACCAAGATTTGTTGCTCCCCCATTTGATCCCCCCAAAAATCCACGCCCCGTTACATCGATCGTGCACGTCGAACAAACCGACAAAGTCCCCGCAATCGTGAGATTTAATTTATTGATGGTTGTAGTCGTCGAAATCGAATGCGTCAATGTACACCCATTGATGAGCGCCAGACTCGCAAACGGATGCGCTCCGTCAATCGTGAGCGTGATCGCGCCGTCACAGGTAATATCATCATTATCGAATGTCGTATTCGCGACTGAAATCGAAGTATTGACCGTGAAAGTGGTGGCCGCACGCGCGGGCAAGATTTCGGCTACTTGAGCCAATTCTTTCTTAAAATCTTTATCCATCAAATGAATGGATAAAACTCCCCAAACTAAAATTCCAATAATTAAAAAAGCGTCTAAAATCAAAAACAATTTCAGACATTTCCGCCTTAATTCCTCCTTAAAAAACATAAAGTAATATTTGTTTTTATCTTCCCACTCTAAACCAGACAAACAATACAAATTCATTATACCGTAAAAAAATGAAAAAGGTAGGGGCACAGCGCGCTGTGCCCCTACCTTTTTTTCTGTTTACACCACTTCCACTCTCAACCCTGAAATCCTTTTTTTCAATTCCTCCACAAGTCGAATATCTCCCCGAACACGATACGCAGTTTCCATCATTTTCTCGTCATTGGAAGTGACAAAACGTAGATAGACCAATAGATCACCGGGGTAAATCGCCACGACTTGCTCGAGCGCAGGTTTGAGTTCAGCGGGAGGGGGATAAGAAACCGAGATAATCAAACGATCCGGAGGGGTGAGAGGAGCAATAGTGTCCGCGGCCACGAATCTTTTACCGTCTTTCTCGCCGAGTTTCCCCTCAACCGTGATGAATTGATTTTCCATCAAAAGCGATTCGAACTTCTTGAATGTTTTGGGAAATACGACAATCTCCACCGAGGCCTTGATATCCTCGACTTTGACGAACATCATGGGATCGCCTTTTTTGGTCTCGATTTTTTTGGTGGTCTGTATCACTCCGGAAACAGTAATGCCTGAGCCGTTGGACACGGAGCCAAGATTGGCCAGAGGCGTACTTTTGCCCGCGACTTTGAGATACGCTTCTCCAAAAGGGTGAGACGTAATGTACACGCCCAAGAGTTCTTTTTCCCAGAGGAGCCGCTCGCTGGTTTTGGCCGCAGGAACGGTAGAGAGATGCAATTTGGCCTCTCCCCCTCCCCCGCCAAAAAGTCCTCCCTGCCCGGATTCATGCGCCCGATGCTGGATGCGCGCGTAGTTGAGGATAGATTCAGCATTCGAGATAATTTGGTTCCGCTCGCCAAAAGCATCCAGACACCCGGACTTGGCCAAACTCTCCAAATTTTTCTTATTAAAACTGCGGTCACGCACTCTTCCCACAAAATCCGCGAGATTTTTGAAAGGCCCATGATCGGCGCGCTCCTTGATAAGGGTCTTCACTATTCCCTCTCCAATATTTTTGATGCCCAAGAATCCAAAACGAATCTGGCGATCACCAATAACCGTGAACGTATCCAAACTCTCATTGATTTCTGGGGGTAAAACTTCCAGTCCCATGGAGCGGCACTCACCGATGGCTTCCGCGATCTTGTCATTGTCCCCGGACTCACAAGTCATGTAGGCGGCCATGAATTCAGCCGTGTAGTTGGCCTTAAGATACGCGGTCTGATACGCCACCGTGCCGTAAGAGCAGGCATGCGCCTTGTTGAACCCGTACGCGGCAAAAGGCTCGATGAGCTTGAAAAGTTCCTGTGCATTCTCCGGCGTCATGCCCCCCTTGATCGCGCCTTCGATGAATTTTTCCTTCTGCTTGGCCATTTCTTCGGGAATCTTTTTACCCATGGCTTTGCGAAGTTTGTCCGCGTCTCCCCAAGTGTACCCCGCGAGTTTGATCGAGGTCATGAGCACATCATCCTGATAAGTGATAATGCCGTAAGAAATCTTGATGATCTCTTCCATGCGGGGATCTAAGTATGTCACGAGACTCGGATCGTTTTTGCGGCGGATGTATTCGGGAATCGAGGCAATAGGCCCCGGACGATACAGAGCCACCATGGCCATGATATCCGTGATTTTTTCCGGTTTGAGTTCGGTAAGATATTTCGTCATGCCGTCGCCTGAGAGCTGAAAAACCCCATAGGTATGGCCTTTTGAGAGCATTTGATACGTCTTTTTGTCGTCGAGGGGAATATTATAAATATCGATTTTGACTCCCTTGGTCCTCTCTATAATCTCAAGCGATTTGCCGATCATGGAGAGGTTTCGCAGACCCAAGAAATCCATTTTGACGAGTCCGACATCTTCGACCGCCTTCATCTCATACTGAGTCATGATGAATTTATTATCCGTGTCCCACTGGAGCGGACAAAAATCATTGAGTTCAGTCGGCGAAATCACCACGCCCGCCGCGTGCACGGATGCGTGGCGCGCGCATCCCTCGACTTTTTCCGCGAGATCCAGAATTTCCTTGGTTTCCGGTTCAGTGTCATACGCCTTTTTGAGATCCTCGCTTTCTTCCTTGGCCCGCTTGAGAGTCATGGCAAAGCCCTGCGATCCCTCTGGAATCAGCTTCGAAATGCGGTCGGGAATGGCGTATGGCTTGCCCAAGGCGCGCCCCACGTCGCGCACGGCACCTTTCGCTTTCATAGATCCGAAAGTGATGATTTGCGCGACATTGTCCTTGCCGTACTTCCCCACCACATAGTCAATGACCTCCCCGCGCCGCAGATCCTCGATATCCGTATCAATATCCGGCGCGCTGTCGCGGAAAGGATTCAGAAATCGCTCGAAAGGCAAATTGTAATCGAGCGGATTGATTTGAATAATGCCAATGCAGTACGAAACCACCGATCCGGCGGCCGAACCTCTCGTGGTGGTAATAATCCCGGCTCCATTGGCCCAAATGGCAAAATCCGACACGATCAAGAAATACGCACTATACCCCTTGGTCTTGATCAGATCCAGCTCGTAATTGAGGCGGGAGAGAACCTCGGGAATTTTCTCAGTGGCCAAAGCGACGATCTTTTCTTCGGATAAATTTTCCTCACCTGATAATTTATAGCGGCCCACCAATCCTCGGAGGGCTTTTTCTCGAAGCAAAGAATCCGAAGTGTGATTCTCCGGCAAAATGAATTTCGGAAAGAAAAATTTCCCCAGGGGAATATCCACATTGCAGCGCTCCGCGATTTTCTGCGTATTCTCAATAGCTTCCGGAGTATCTTTAAAAAACTCGATCATCTGTTCGGGAGACTTGAGCGATGCGTCCATGTGCGTCATGTTCATGCGATGCGTGTCGGAAACCAATTTTCCAGTGCTGATGCACGAAAGCACATCCTGTGCCGGAGCGTCGGTCGGTTTCAAATAATGAGAATCATTGGTCCCGACCAGTGGTGCGCCCGTAACTTTCGCCAGTTTGATCAATTCCGCATTGACCGCCAACTGTTCCTTGATTTCCGGATGACTTTGCATTTCCAGATAAAAATTCTCGGCCCCAAAAATATTCTGATACTTGCGGATCATCTCGATACTGTCCTCATGCTTTTTATATAAAATCGCTCGCGGCACCTCACCTTTGAGGCACGCGGAAAGACCGATCAGTCCTTTCGAATACCGTTTTAAAAGCTCATGATCAATGCGAGGCTTATAATAAAAACCATCCAGATGAGCCTTCGACGTCAGCCTCATCAAATTTTTATACCCTTCAAAATCTTGGGCGAGCAGTATCAAATGATAATTCTTATTATCAATATTCGGCCTTTTCTCCGTCATCTTATCTATCGCCACATAAGCCTCCACTCCAATAATCGGCTTAATCCCCTCATCCTTGCACGCCTTAAAAAACTCCACGCACCCATACATCACGCCATGATCCGTGATCGCGAGCGAATTCATCCCCAATTCCTTCGCACGCTTAACCAAGGCCTTGATTTTTGGCAGGCCGTCGAGGAGGGAGAAATGGGAGTGGACGTGGAGGTGGGTGAAGGGGGGCATATTACTTTTGTAAGGGCTCGATGAATTGTGCCCTTTATTTGTAGAGACGCGCCATGGCGCGTCTCTACAAATAAACACCTAATCAAAATTCATCTTACAGAAAATTTTCCGCCTCAACTACTTGTAAAATATAAGAATATGTGATTAATTTTATATGCCCTTTAAAAATATAAAATGCTAATCCTTTTAAGGAGGAAAAATCGATGGATTTTGAAAAAATTAAGAGAGGGTTAATAAAACTATTCGCCTCGAATGGAGCACGTGAGCCCGATAGTACTCCCACAGAAATAACATGCCTTACCTGTTTCTGTGAAAATCCAAATTGGATATGTGAAATCCAAGATTTATTAGAAGAAGAAAAAATATCTCTTAACGCCTTCTGTTGTTCGACAAAGACATCACAGGATAAATTTCGTTTTAAAATTGAACGAAATCGGCTCCGTTTATCAAAAGCAGGAAATTGTATAAAACCCTCAGAAATATTGCAATCACTCGTGATCTTAGATCTCACACTCAAAGGCAAGAATATGAAAATATTCATTTGCGAAAATATCACGCCTGAAAATAAAATGCATGAAATCAAACAAAAACTACAAAAGGACGGGCAAAATACTACCAATGCTTCCGCGATAGCTGAAGCTCAAAATCCTCTTGACCTAATAAAAAACGATTACACTAAACAAATTGAGAACAGCGATGCCGTTTTAGTTCTAAATTTAGAATCTCAATCTATCCCAGGATTCATAGATGGTTTTACTTTTTTGCAAATGGGAATTGCGTATAACATGAACAAAAGAATTTATTTGATGCATCCCATTCCTAAAATGCATTATGAAAATACAATACAGGCTATGAATCCCATTATTTTAAATGGGGATATTACGAAAATTAATGCACTTGATAAATCACAATAACTCCCTCAAATCTCTATCTTAAATAAATTGTGATAGAGATTTTTTTATAGCCAGCCTACTGTAAAATACTGTAAAAAATTATCAAATCCCAATAATAATTTCATTATCTATACAAAATCAGATATACTACCCTCAAGCGAGTAATTCCTCGTACGTGGGCTTCCGGATGGTTGCTCGTAAATAGCGTACGAGGTTTTGCATTTTCTATAATCTTACAAAATCCGCACTTCTTCCCCCAAAATCGCATCACGAACCAGAGGATTGATCGAATCGTATTCGACTAATTCCACTTTATTACCCAATAAATCTCCCAGATTATTCTCCAGATGGATAATTTCCAAAAGACTCAAATCTTTATCAATTTGCACTAAAATATCGATATCGCTTGTCTTCCGGCGAGTTCCTCGGGCGGTCGAACCGAAAATCCCAGCATGGTGGATTCCATTCTGTCTCAATAAAGGGACAATTTTTTTTGAATATTTTTTATTTCTCGAGACATATTTTTTTGAAAAAATAAACAAAATTTTTCTACCTCAACTCAGGTATCAACAAATATATCGATGTCTCCATTATATCGGCCTGGATCCCCGATCCGCCCTACGGGGCTCCTTTGCTCCGCCGAAGCGGTTTTGCGAAGGCGAGTCGGGGATGACAGCTACGTCCGTAGCACCGCCCCCAATCCCTTCTCCAATTTCTCCAAAATCTCTTTTTCCGCGGATTTCGCTTCATCGAGGGTGAGTGTTTTTTCGGAAGAGAGGTAGTGGACATGAAAGGCGAAGCTTTTTTTGCCTGACTCGACTTTGTCGCCGGAGTAGACGTCGAAGAGAAGGGCGTCGCGGACGAGGCCGGAGCCGGAAGCGAGGACCGTGTCGGAGACTTGTTTCCATGTCACGGACGCGTCCACGACTATGGCCAAATCGAGTTCCACGGTCGGGTACAGAGACACAGCCTTATATCGGCGGGACACGCGGGAGAAACTCTCGACGCAGGCGTCCATATTGATGTGGGCAAGTCCCACGCGAGTCGGGATGCCGAGACGGCGGGCGATGACGGGGTGAAACTCAGAGAGATACCCGACTTGCTTTCCGCCAACCCAAATCGATACGGTTCTCGGGGGATTATTCCACACGAATTCTGCCGAATCTTCACGATATTCGGCTTCCACGCCAATGGATTTCCAATACTCGGCCAGGGCTCCTTTCAGCGCAAAAAACGGAGTCTCATTTTCAGGCGAGGTCACCGCCAGCCCCAAATACGTTTCCTGAAGAGGCAATGATTCCAGACCCGTTTTGTCGGTTCGGTCCCCGCGGGACTCGCGGATAAAGGTCTTGCCAATCTCAAAGAATGACAAAGACGCCGAGGTCCGGTAATTTTTTTCAATATTGGCAATAAGTCCCGGAATCAAAGAACGCCGGACAAAAGAATGCTCTTTGGACACGGGATTTTCGATTCGGAGATAGGACTCCTCGGGGTCTTTGCCCAAAGCCATTTCCTGTTTGCCGCAAAAGGAATAATTGTACACTTCGGAATAACCCAGAGACACAAAAGCGTCTCGAGTTTTACGAAGCAAGATTCTCTGCCAATCATCGGCCGGAGGCTGAATAGAGGCCTCGGGAAAGCGGAGAGGAATATTGTCATAGCCATACATGCGGCTGATCTCTTCGACCAAATCCTCGGAAATGCTGATATCCTTGGTTGCGCGCCACGACGGCACGGTCACCCTCCAGCCGCCTGTCACTTCAATAGTTCCAAAACCCATGGAATGAAGCACTTTCAAAATAAAATCTTTCTCGATTTGGATCCCAACTCGGGAGGCCAAAAATTCGGGGGAAAAGAAAATCGGATCCACTTTGTAGTGATGATTGTAAATATCGGCGGTATTAGATATAGCCCTGGCTCCCGGACAAATAGTTCCGAGTAAGGTAATGAATTTCATCATGGCGCGAGTTGCCCGTTCAGGATCGAGGGTCTTTTCGTACATAATGCAAGCGTCGGTTCGAAGTCCCAAAGCCACACCAGTGCGGCGTGTGATGGCTGGATCGAAAGTCGCAGACTCAAGGATGATTCGGCGAGTAGAGGCGCCGATTTCAGAGTCTTTCCCTCCCATGATTCCGCCCAACAGAAGCAGCCGGTCCGGAGTCGCCACCACCACCATGGATTCATTGAGTTCTCGTTCTTTGCCGTCGAGAGTGACGATCTTTTCCCCGCTCTTGGCCCAGCGCACATGAATGTCGCCGGAACCCGTTTTATCCAGATCATAGGCATGGAGCGGGTGGCCCACATCCCACATCACATAATTGGTCAGATCTACGATATTGTTAATGGACCGGTATCCCAAACCCATCACCGCTTTCTTGAGCCACCAGGGAGATTCGCCCACGGTGATGCCGTCGATGGCCACCGACATGTATCGGGAACAAATCGACGAGTCATCCACTTTTACGGAAAGAGGAAAATCATTGGCAAGGGCCGGAAGAGGCATGGCCTCATCTCGATAAATCGAACCCAAAAACGTGGCTACGTCTCGGGCCAGTCCATAATGGCCCCACAAATCGGGCCGATGGGTGACGGATTTATTGTCGAGTTCGAGATACACATCATCGAGAGACAACGCATCGCGGAAATTCTGGCCGGGGGTGAAAGGCACTCCCGTTTTTCCCAGATCAATAATGCCGTCATCCTTAAACAAGCCAGATAAAAGGAGTTCTTCCGGAGCCGAGAGCATGCCTTCGCTTTCCACTCCGCGGATTTTGGAATGCTCGATGGTCACCATTTTCTCGCCATGCCAAGAAACACGAGCGCCGACAAGCGCTAGCGGCGCCCACATGCCGACATAAACATTAGAGGCTCCGCAGACAATCTGAATGGGTCTTCCCTGCCCCGCCTCCACGAAACATAATTTAAGTTTATCCGCATTGGGATGAGGCTCGATTCGTTCGATGCGGGCGACCACGACTTTGTCCAGACAGGCATCTTCCCGCACGACTTTTTCAATTTCGGCCGTGTGAAGCAAAAACAAAGACGCGAGCTTTGAGGGATCGATATCCTTTGGAATATCCACGTAATTTTTGAGCCAGTTGAGAGAAATGATCATAGCGAGGAGGTAGGAAGTAGGAGGTAGGAGGTAGGTTTGCAGCGAAGCTACTTCCTACCTCCTACCAGCTACTTCCTAATTTAAAATTGTTTCAAAAACCTTACATCATTCGCATGAAAATGCCGGATGTCTTCGATGCCGTAAAGCATCATCACTAGGCGGTCGAGGCCCAAGGCGAAGGCGAAACCGCCGTATTCCTTGGTGTCGACATCTCCGGCCGAGAGAACATTGGGGTGAATCATGCCGCAGGGGAGAATCTCGAGCCAACCGGAATGTTTGCAGGCCGAGCAGCCTTTGCCGCCGCAGATAAGGCAGTTAATATCCATTTCAAAACCCGGTTCCACGAAAGGAAAATAACCCGGCCGTAGACGGACTTTGACGTCTTTTTTGAACACGCCACCGAGGAGTTCTCGCATCATGGCGATGAGATTGGCGATGGTGATGTTTTTCCCCACCATCATGCCTTCGATCTGATAAAAAGTATGCTCGTGGCAGGCATCCACATTCTCGTAGCGAAACACGCGTCCGGGAATAATGGCCCGAAGCGGCGCGCCGTATTTCTCGAGAGCGCGGACCTGAATGGCCGAGGTCTGGGTGCGCATGAGATTGCCGTCTTCCATCCACATCGTATCCTGCATATCGCGCGCCGGATGCAGGGGAGGAATATTGAGGGCTTCAAAATTGTAATAATCGGATTCGAGTTCCGGGCCATCCAAAACCATGAACCCCATGGAAATAAAAATATCCTCGATTTGCTGGCGAATTTGAGTCAGAGGATGCAAGGCTCCCAAGGATTGTCCGCCGGATATCTTTCCGGGCAAAGTGAGATCAATTTTTTCGGCCGCCCAATCAATTTTATTATCCAATTCTTTTTTTTTGCGGGTAAGCAAATCTTCCAGTTCGGACCAGACGGATTTCACAAGAGATCCCAATTCTTTCTTCTCTTCCACCGACAAATCTTTGAGGCCCTTGGAAATCCCCGACAAACGACCTTCTTTTTTTCCGAAAAATTCCAAATGCGCCGAGTCCCAGGACGGAGAAGAGGTTATTTTACTGATCTTTTCTATACCATCCGCGTGAATTTTTTTGAGTTGATCTTTCATAAAAATGATTGTCATTTTTCTTCGTTCTCTGTTAGTTATACTACTTCAACTCCACAAATGGCACGGTCGAGTTGGGGAGCATGTAGGTGGGCAGTTTGCCGTCCCACTGTTCGACGGTCTTGAGCCGGACATAGGCGTCGCCTCCTTGTTTGGAGATGGATTCAGCCTGAATGCGGATGGCTTCGGCCTCGGCCTGCGCTTGGGCAATACGCTGCTCGGCCTCGGTTTTGATGCGCCGGAGATCATTTTCGGCCTTGAGCGCTCCCTGCTGGGATACCTGCTTGGCCTCGATGGCGACTTCATAGGAATCGGAAAAGTCGAAATTGATGATGGAAAAATCATCCACCACAATGTGTTTGCCAGTCAGACGATTCTTGAGCTGAAGAAGAATCTCGTCCTTTACCTTAGGACGCTGTTCGATCAACTCCTGAGCGGTGAACTGAGCCGTGGCGCCCTTGACGCTTTCCTGAACCGCAGGATCGATAATATTCTCGCGGTAATCCGCGCCTAGTTCCTGCCATAGCTTATCGATAGAATTGGGATCAAGGTGATAATTGAGAGCAATCGTGGTATCCACACTCTGAAGATCTCTGGAATACGAAATCGCCTCGCTTTCCGCTTTCTGCGTTTTGACATTGAGGACTACGACTTTTTGCATGATTGGAAATCGGAAATGAATGCCTTCGGACAAAATCTTGTCCGACACGGCTCCCCAAGTAATGATGAGTCCTTTTTCGCCGGGTCCCACAATTCGGAAAGAGTTCACAACCAAAATAAGAAGAAAAACCAATACAAAAGCTAAAAATGTATAATTTCGAAGGGTTCGAAGAAAATTGAACATATTTAATTTAAAATATTTAAATTCAACCAATTATACCTTATAAATGAGACAAAAACAATAAGGATAGGGTAATATATCATTTATTTCACGATATACATTTTATAATCTTTGGCTTCTTTCCACTGAATCCAAGGAATAGAGGGGTGCACGGTTTTCCCGCCAAAAATTAAAGACTTCGCTAAGGCGTCTATGGGGTATCCGCCATAGACATAAGCATTCACATAATAAGACCAGTGCCGGGCATGGATGGTCAAAGTAGGACGTTTAGAGTACTCAATCAGTTTCGCTTTTAATTCGCGGGCCAATTGAGCTTCCATAGACAACGAAGTTCTAGATCTGCCATAACTAAAATGCATGCCCACAGATACAGGCGATTGGAGAATAGGGGTGCCGACAACAGGAGGAACAATCACAGGAACTGGCAAGGGAATAAATTGCGGAGTAACTGGGACAAGAGAAGCAGGCAGACTCGCTATAATTCGGACCCTACCTGCCGCGATCGGAAACTTCACTGCCCCCAAATTAGCGTCCGCCACAACCTCTCGGAGTTCCATGCCAAAGCTCGCGGCGCAAAATCGGGTAATATCTCCCAATACCACGAGCCTCACATAACTCCCCACCCCCACGCGAAGGGCGGGATCGATCACAACCCGAGCCGAACCTGCCGCGTCCACAGCCACTCCCCCAAAGGCCTTCCCTGTGGAGCGCTCGATGATACGAATATTGGTTACCTCCCCACCTTTACACTCGGTCAACCCCACCACGACCTGTTTCAAAGCGATTCCATCGGGTGACTCCGTGGCCAAAAATCGGAACTCGGCCAGCTCTCGATCTTTAGCGCCGCTGGCTAATTCCCGAAGTATGGGAGAGTTCGGAGACACTTCCATAAATAGTTTTTCATTGCCAGACACCGCCATCCGGAACATGAGATCATTATCATCATGATCCGACTCGGGGAAGGCGTAATTGTCATTCACGACCACAAACAAGGTCTTATCCCCCGCATCATTACGGATCCCAGTTGAAGCGGGAATAATAAAATCGAAGTCCTTTGTTCCGCCAACATCCACAAAAAAGTCACTCGTAAAATAATGCTCAAAAATACGGCTCCCTAAAGTTCTATAGTGCATGGCTAAACGCGAATCTTTAAGATTGGCCCGGACTTTCCCCGTATTTTTGATTTTGACGTAAAAATGAATCTCCAGAGCCGCAATCTCCTCTTGAGTGAGCACATGGTAGACCTTAAATAATTCCGGATCCGGCACCCGGATCACACTGGGAGTCCAGGACACGCTCGCCACTTCCAAATCAGGGAACCCCTGCTCAAAAACATTGAGAGCTGCAATTGCCTCACCAGTGACGGTCACCGGCTGACTAGATCCCGCCGTCACCGCCTCCACACAAGTGGTACAAATTTTGATCCGTATCGCTCGGCTGGGAATATTCGGCGAGACTTTACCGCGGACAATGAATTTCGCGGTCACGCCCTGGGCAATCGTATAGTCCATGAGCAGGTCCGTTACTCCGGCAATGAGTGATCGACCGATGCTATCGACCGGGGTATTGTTTTCCAAATTGAGCTTGAGTGCCTGCAATTCTCCCGAAATAAAAGGAGTTGTCATGTCTTCACGAAAAAACTGGAGCCGCACTTTTTTGAGAATCATTCCGCTGTCGCTCGGCGCCTGTATTTGAAAATACATCAAATTATATTCCGTATTATCGCCTCCCGTGACATTAGCATCCTGCGGGGCATTAGGAGCAGGAGAAATAGTCAGAGTCGCGGCGTGGGCATTGGGAATGGCAACTAGAAAAGAGAAAGCGAATAGAAGAGAAGAAAATACTTTTGGAAACATAATAAAAATATATTAAAATAAGCAACAAATCCCCCTTAATCCCCCTTTGACAAGGGGGACATAAGCGCCCTCCCTTGTCAAAGGGAGGGACGGGGAGGGATTTGTTGTTCATTATACCAAATTTATTACCCTATCACCCCGCCCCCCAGACACTCTCTTCCTCGATATAAAACCGCGGACTGCCCATGAGACACGGCCCATTGGGGCTCATCAAAATCAACCCGAATCCTAGTTCCCTCTCGAGAAACAAACGCGGACTGATCTTTCTGATGATAGCGAATTTGGGCTTTGACACTAAAAGGAAATGCCTTATCTATTGGTGCAATCCAGTGAAAATCCTGACAAAAAACGCTTTTTGTATAAAGCCTCGGATCCTCCGCATCATCCGTGACCACCAACACATTCTCTTTTAATTTTCGCTCGACAACATAATACGGATTCTTCCCCGGGACGCGAATGCCCTTTCTCTGACCGATGGTATAAAATTCCACGCCCTCATGCTCGCCTATCGCTTCCCCACCCACCGTCACAATCGGTCCTTTGTGCGGAGCGATCTTTTTCTTCAAAAACTCCTCCATGGAAACTTTACCGATAAAACAAATTCCCTGGCTGTCAGGCCGTGCCGCATTAGGAAGGCCAATCTTTGCAGCAATTCGACGCACCTCGCTTTTGTAATATTCCCCCAATGGAAAGAGGGTTCGGGAGAGCTGATCCTGATTCAATTGATGCAAAAAATAAGCCTGATCTTTGGAAAGATCAATGCCTTTGTAGAGTTTATAAATGGATTTTTTTTTGATGAATTTGACCGAGGCGTAATGTCCCGTGGCAATAAAATCCGCCCCCCGGTCCATAGCATATTTCAAAAAAACTCCGAACTTGATCTCTCGATTGCACATCACATCCGGATTGGGCGTATGAGCCAGAGCATATTCGCGCGTCATGTATTCAAAGACCCGCTCGCGGTACTCCGCCTCAAAATCCACCATTTCGAATGGAATACCCAAAAAAGCGGCACTGCGGAGAGCCGCGTCGCGGTCCTCTCTCCAAGAGCAAATCCCCTCTTCATCCTTCGTCTCCGACCAATTCTTCATGAATACCCCCGAGACCTCATATCCCTCTTTTTTGAGCAAATACGCCGCCACCGACGAGTCCACCCCGCCGGAGAAACCGACTATGACTTTTTTGTTTTTGAAAGGCTGTTTTTGCATATTGTTTTACTCATATTAAGCAAGAAATCTCATTTTTGCATAATATAACCCAAATGCTATACAAAAAAACAAAGTTTACAACCCCTTCACATCCGGATTAGCCCCAATAAATACAGCCCACCCAAACCACGCACTTGACATAATAGTAAGAATAGTATATATTTTTTTTATCATTTTAGAGATTTTCTTTCACAAATCACTTTTTAAAGGATATAAAATGGATGAAGGAACAAGTTACTCCTATTACGGCGGTGGAGATGGCATCAGAAAATTTATATTATTTTTTCTGATTTTATCAATGTCTGGATTATTTACAGATATTATCTCTACGCCTCCTTACACTCAAGCGAAGGAGGAGAAAATAATTACAGTTAAAGTAGAGTTCGAAATAGCTAGGACTCCACAACTAGAAGAGTGCAGCACAGGGGAGCTCGGGTACACCCTCTCCCTGGCTGAAAAAAGCTTTATATTTCGGTATGAAGACTTACGAACCCCATCAGAAAAAAAATACGAAGAAGAAGAGTGTAATCCAAAACACTACTTCTGGAGTTTAGATGTCTTTATCCCAGCATCTGAAATGAAAAAAATCTTCAAATATTTCGAAGCAAAAAACTGCGACGATCTAAAAAACAAATCATTCGGCTTCGCTATTCCCGAAGCGAATTACCAGGAAAATTTGGAATTGAGAGGAAAAACCACAGAGGAAAACATTTTAGAATTTTTCCAAAAAATAGGAATTGAAACCAAAATCGTAAAAGAATAAAGTCTCAATTCCCACCCGAGCTACTTGCCAAAACAAGTAGCTCGAACTTTTTTTTATTTCTTCCTCATCGTCTCCACCGTCTGCTTAGTCAAAATATCAATCTCCGAGTCGATCAAATAGACTGTATCGCGGCCGTCCACCTTGGCGTAGTAGGCGCCGTTTTTGTCTTTGATTCCTACATGGAGGACAATGTCGCCTTTCTTGGTTTTGAGAATCACTTTGACATAATCAAGGCCCTCGCCCAATCCCAATAAGGCCAAATTCTGGCTGTCTTTCTTGGGGACGAAATCAAGAGCCACCAGATTGGAAACCGTGCCCCACAATCGGTCGGACAAATAGTCATCGGCGTCGAGCTTAGTAGGGAAAATCAATTCCCATTTGCCGCTTTCCTTGGAAAGTTCATATCGGCGATAGACGCCGCCCTTTCGCCATTCATAAGAAAATCCTAATAAATCAGCCTCTACGAACGAGACGACTTTTTTGTCTCTCCACCCCGTCACACCACGATCCAAAATCGTCCGAAGCGCCTCTTTGGCCAAGATCACGCCCTCTCTCCCCTCGAAACGAATATACTGTGACGGATACACCGGGCCGGATTTTCCCAAATATAGATCATATAGAACCTCGCCATCTAGGCCATAAAATTTCGCTCGAACCGCCAGATCCTCGCTCAATTCAAACCCCTCAAGATAAGAATTATTTTTTGAAATGATATCCCCGGCTTTCAGATTTCCAAGCGAACTAAATGTGCTGTCCATATAAGCCGTGACCACGGGATAAGATTCTCCAGTCCCATAGAGCACCTTCCAGACCTCGCCATCTTTAGCCAATTTCACGACACTGTCCTTCTTCGACACTTCAATCCGAAAAATGGAAGCAGAATCAAAATCCTCAAAAATCACCACTTCGGAAGCTTTTTTCTCTATTTCCCTCCGGCGCTCCGGACTATTCCACCAAAAAACATATCCCGCCAAAATCACCGCCCCTACACCCAAAACGATCATTTTTTTATATACCATAGATTTTATAAATTAAGCAACAAATCCCCCTCAATCCCCCTTTGACAAGGGGGAGGCTGTTGCTCCCTCCCTTGTCAAAGGGAGGGTTGGGGAGGGATTTGTTGTTATCTCCCCATTTTAGCCCGTCTCCGCCACGACCTTAGCAGCCCATATCCAATAAACAAAATCGGCGCACCGGCAATAGCGATCCCGCGGACCCACCCCTTCTTTTCTTCGGACAAATTGCCAAAAGGCCGGGCGGAAATAGACTTGGAACGAACCTCGATCAAGTCGGGGTCGAGCGTCACATAATCCACCGAATTGAGCATAAAGTTCAAATTATCGCCAAAATTGCGGACAAAACTGTCAGACGCGAAATTCGAATCCGCGACCACGATGATCTGGGAGGGTTCTTTCATTTCACTCACCACCGCTCTTCCCAAAATCGAAGCGGGAATCGGATTTTTCTTGCCAGTCTTCGGATCCAGAACCGAGAGCGCGGGCACGGGCTTGAGGGCGAAATAACTCTTCCACTTCCCCGACATGAACACAGCAAGGGGATAAGAAGAGAAGTTTTCCGTGCTGAATTTTTGATCCGGAGAAATATTATAAGAACCGAGCGACATCCATGATTCGGGCGAAGTTTTCACTAAGGTGACTTGCTCGATATCTTTGGAATCCGGATTCGTAAACGACAAAGCCACGGGCCAAGAAATCGTCATGGACTCGAGGCGGCTCGTGATCGGATTCTCACGACTGAATCCCTCCCCGCTGATTTTTGGCCAGAAGGGATAAGGCAATAGAAATTGCGCCACTCCCGTATTAAAAGGCACTACTTCATTCACATTATCCAATACCAAATCCTTGCCCACCGCCACCCCATAATGAGCAAGTAGGTCTTCTAGTCGAGTACGCACAGACTCAACCGTCAAATTAGGGAGCAGATCCACCCCATCGACCAGCGCGATCAATTTCCCTCCCCCCATTAAAAACTGATCGATTTCAAATAAATCACGATCCGATAATTCTTTCTTGGGGCCAGCAACGACGAGAGTATCGATTCCCGAAATGGCGTTCCCATCCGACAGATTCACTTCTTTGACCTCATAATTGCGAATTAGAGATTGGGACAAAGCCAGATAATCCTGTAATTTCTCTTCTTCTTGCGTGGCGACTTGCCGAATCAGATGTTCCCCATGTCCGGTCAAAAATCCGACGGTGCGGGTTTCGGACGATGTCACCCTTTTGACTGCAGCCAAAATATCATATTCGAAATTGGACGTGGAGCGTACCGCGGGGATAATCTCCTGCCGATCCTGATTGTAGAACGCTATGCCCAAATAGCCATTTTGCACCTGCCAGCGGTCTTTCTCGAGCACATTCATCTGGACGACCGGAATCCCCAGAGCGCGGATTTCTTTCTTCGCCTCTTCACTCTCCGTATCCATGAACTGAACACGAAAATTGCCCTTAGAATAGGCCGAAAATTCCGACAAGATATCTTTCACATAGAGCGATAATGGCGATAAATTCGGCGGCAACTTTTCAGAGAAAAAGACTTTGACCGTCACCAAATCACTCAAATTGGCGACACTTCGACGAGAAACATCTGAAATCGAATATTGCTGGTCTTCGGTCAAATCCAAACGATAAAAATGCGACACCACCGCCACATTGATCAGCACCAAAATCGCCCCGACTAAGAGGACTACGGTGAAATTATCCAAGCCTTTAAAAGAAATTTTTATTTTCATATTAAATGATAGCAACAAATCCCCCTCAATCCCCCTTTGACAAGGGGGAGGCTACTACCCCCTCCCTTGTCAAAGGGAGGGTTGAGGAGGGATTTGTTGCTGATTAATTCTTCCTCAACGACAACAAATATTTATTCAAATACAAGAAAAAGAAAATCACAGAGAAGTAATACAAGACATCCCGGCTATCAATTACCCCTTTGGCAATACTGTCGAAATGAGTTCCCAACGACAAATAAGACAAAATCGGAGTCAGGAAAACAGGCACAAAATACAAAAACATTTCCGATCCGGCGAGCAGAAGCATAAAAATAAACAGCACACCCATGATAAAAGCCACGATCTGGTTTCGAGACAAAGCCGACGCCCACATGCCGATGGCCAAATACGACGCGGCTAGCAAGAGAGAAGCCATATATCCCGAAAAAATCATCCCCCAGTCTGGAGATCCCAGATAAGAGAGAGCCAGCGGAGAAATCAAAGTCCCAGCCAGAGCCAAAATCAGAAACCCGAGACTCCCGAAAAATTTTCCCAAAATTGCCTCCCAGTCACGAATCGGCCAGGTAAGCAATACTTCCATAGTCCCGAGCTTCTTCTCTTCCGACCACAGCTTCATGGAAATCGCCGGAATCAAGAAGAGGAAAATCCAAGGAATATAGTTAAAAAACGAACGGAACGACACTTCTCCCACCAAAAAAACAGTTCTCCAATAAATCCAGGAAGAAAAAACCAAAAACACCGACAAAAAAATATAGCCGGCCGGAGAATTGAGGTACCCCGATAATTCTTTTTTCGCAATAGCCCAAATTCGACCCATATGATTATTTAGTAAATTGTACAAAAATATCTTCGAGGCTCAGCTGAGTTCGAGATAATTCGAGTAAGACAAAACCGTGATCGCGTAAAAAGGCAATGAGGGGTTTCCTTAAATCTTTTCCCCCTTCGCAGATAACCGAACAAATCACGACTCCAGTCTCATGCGACTTGATCTTCTCGACGCCGGTCACGCCTGGAACCCCGCCAAGTGCGGAAACGGGATCTCGGCCAGAAATATCCTCGAGCACGATCATGATTCGGGACTGGCCGCCTTTTGACGCGCGAAGCTCCTCTGGCGTACCCGTAGCGATGATATGCCCGCCTTTGATGATGAGCACACGGTCACAAGTCGCTTCCACTTCGGACAAAATGTGGCTCGACAGAATCACGGTTTTGGAGCGCCCGATTTTCTTGATCAGCTCACGGATCTCGACAATCTGATTAGGGTCGAGGCCCACAGTCGGTTCGTCCAATACCAAAATTTCAGGGTCGCCCAAGAGCACGCGCGCGAGCCCCACTCTCTGCCGATAACCTTTGGACAAATGGGTAATGAGTTCATGTTTTTTATCGCCCAAGGAACAGGAAGCAACCACCTCATCTATTTTGCCTCGTTTGGCTTCTCCTCCAAGTCCCAAAACAGCTCCCGAAAAATCCAAGTATTCCCACACCGTCATGTCCTCATAGAGAGGCGCGTTTTCCGGCAAATAGCCGATTTTTCTGCGAGTCTCAATGGAATGCTCAGAGATATCCAAGCCATCCACCAAAATCTTCCCCGACGATGCCGCCAGATAACAGGTCAGAATCTTCATCGTGGTTGTTTTTCCAGCCCCATTGGGCCCCAAAAGCCCGATAATCTCCCCCTTTTTAATAGAAAAAGAAATGTCGTCCAGAGCCTTAAAAGTCCCGTAATTTTTGGATAAATTAATAACTTCAATCATATGATTTGACAAAATCATGCCGCGCAATGTCATTATAAGCGCGGCGCGGCTGTTAAAAACAATAATGCGTCCTCATTTTAAAAAAAATATTCCAAGAATTCAAATATTCTTGAAATAAGTAACGGCCGGCAACAAATCCCTCCCCAGCCCTCCCTTTGACAAGGGAGGGAGGAGCTTCCCCCTTGTCAAAGGGGGATTGAGGGGGATTTGTTGCTACACCGGCATCTCCACATGCACGGTCGTGCCTCTTCCCTCTTCCGATTCAATCCAAATATCCCCGCCCAAAAGACGGATATAAGATTTGGCAATAAAAAGCCCCAGACCCGAGGCATCGGGTTCGAGAAGCGAGGCATTAGAACCTCTGAAAAATTTTTGAAAAATCTTGAACTGGGATCCTTTGGGGATGCCAATACCATTATCTTTTATCACCAAAACCAGCTGCTCGGGAGCCGAAAGCAAAGACAATTCGATTTTCCCATGTTCATTGGTATATTTGACCGCATTATCCAAAATTTTCCAGAGGATCATTTTGAGTTTGCGAGAATCGGTTTTAAACGGTTCCAGCTTTGCGAGCTTGGGATCGATTTTGATTTCATGCCCTTTGGCCGTAATGATCGGGTCGAGTTCCAGAAGTACGGATTTGATCAGCGAATACAGGTCCACCTCTTCATACTCCACCACATATTTTTTCTCCTCGATTTCTAAGGCAATGAGCAAATCCTCAATGGTTCCTAATATTTTCTGATGCACGGCATACGATAAACCGACAAACTGTTTTTGCTCCGGAGAGAGTTCGCCCAGATCACCCGAGAGAAACAATTCCAGATTCCAGCGCATCGCATTGAGCGGGGTCCGGAGCTGATGGGACACTACTTCGATGAACTGAGATTTTGTCTGATTGAGCGCGCCCAGCTCATCCAATTTCCCTTGGAGGCTTTGGATTTCCTTTTGGCAGAGGCGTTTGGTCCGGAGCCCTTCTTTTTGCCACTGAGAAGAGGATTTTGGAGAAACGTTCGAATCTTCAAAATCTACTCTAGATACCGAAGGATCCATCTCCTTAGTCTCCAAAGAAATGGATGATTTTGCCAAGCGCTTCTTGTTAATCGATTCTTTCATAGATTTAATTGCGTATTTTCGGAAACACGACCGTCACAGTCGACCCTTTGCCCAATTCCGAACTAAACCGAATCTGGCCGCCATGCGCTTCCACAATTTTTTCTACAATGAAAAGATTGAGTCCGGAGGCTTCCGGATGAGCGAGTGAAATATTGCCCGCGCTGAAAAAGGGGCTAAAAATACGTTCCACGTCCGTTGAGGACAAACCCGTCCCTGCGTCTCCAACTGATAAAACAACCGATTCTGGTTTATTTTCCAATAGGATCGTGATTTCACCATTGTCTTTGGAGAAAGTAATAGCTTGAGAAATCAGCTTCAGAATTGCTTTCTTCATCTTATAGCTGTCCATCGGAAAATCCGGAATCATCCCGCCCTTCCGGCTTCGCTTGATCGCGAGATTTTTCGAATTCAATAAACCCTTCACTTCTTCCAAGTTCACATCCAATAAAATCTCGATATTGGACTGCTCCATCACCAATTGCCACCGTCCGCTTTGAATCTCATCGACCAGGAGAATATCTTCCATGCTCGAGATAATCTGCACGTTTTTCCGGTGTAAAAGTCGCAAAAACACGGCTTGCGAATCCTCCACCTTTCCCAGCTGTCCGCCCAAAAGCATTTCCATGTCCATTTTCAGGGTTTTGAGCGGGGTGAGCATGCGGGTGCTGGTGTACTCCACGAGCTTAGATTTCACTTTCACATCCGCACGGCAAGTGGCGAGTTCAGCCTCCTGTTTTTCAGTTTTCTGCTCGAGCAGGGTATTCCTGCGCTCAACATTGGCCGATTTTTCTTCGTAAAAACGGGTGTACGCCCGCACCTGCCGCTGAATATACGACCCCACCCACATGACATAGAGGAAAATCGACGAAACAAAAAACAGGAGAATCATTTTCCACGCCCCCCAGAATCCTCCGGCAATAATGAATACGCCCATTAAAACCGTGAGCTCGAGCACGATAAAACCAAATAAAAAAGTCCCCAAAATGACTTTCGGGTCCAGCAGTTCGAAGATACTAGTCTTTTTTCCCTCCGGCATAGGAGATTTAGATTTTTGTTTTTATTTTCAGCAAGAATAATAGAACGCGACAATTCAGATTTTTTTAGTATAGCATAATTATTTGGAGAAAAGAGGGGAAATTTGTAGAGACGCGCCATGGCGCGTCTCTACAAATTGT
Organism: Parcubacteria group bacterium Greene0416_36; assembly: GCA_007375725.1. Classification (GTDB taxonomy): domain Bacteria; phylum Patescibacteriota; class Patescibacteriia; order VMEV01; family VMEV01; genus VMEV01. The sequence goes on along the minus strand of VMEV01000009.1, from coordinate 21,589 downwards.
GATAATCTCCGATCAGTTCATTTAATGCTTGAAAACAAAATAAAATATATGGATCCCAAAAATAGTCCGTGGAAAACGCACAAAAGCGAAATAGCTCATAAAAATCCCTACTATCATATAGAACATCACACCGTCACTCGACCAGACGGAACACCCGGAAACTATTATGTTCTAGGAAAAAAACACGAGACAATTTATGTGGTGGCTCTAGATGAAAACCAAAAGATCTATCTTCTAGAACAATACCGATATCCTTGCCAAACATGGTCATGGGAAATCCCCGCAGGCAATATCGAAGATGGAGAAGACTCACTCACTGCCGCCAAAAGAGAATTACAAGAAGAAACCGGAATCATCGCAAAAACATGGACAAAACTCGGATGGATGCAAGAATCTTCCGGCTATTCGAGCTTAAAAGGCGATATATGGCTTGCCCAAAATCTCATCCAAACTCCAGACCATAACAAAAATGAGGAAGGGATCCGGGAAGTCCGTACAATTAATTTAGAGGAAGCTCTCGATTGGATCTACATCAACAAAATCACCGACTGCCACAGCGTCATGCCAATTACGTTGGCGAATGGGTTTCTCAAAAAAAGGAATAAATAAACGCACTCAGATTCTCATAAATAAAAAAATACTGATTGTGCAATCAGTATTTTTTTAATCGCTCTATTATTTTTGAGCCATTTCCCCCTCCTGCTTTTTCTCATTTTCAGCATCAATGTCCTCCACATTTAGATTTTTCTTCTTGAGCAATATATCTCGCAAATAAACACCCATTACAGGATAAGCATCTTCAAACTGAAGTCCTTCTCGGAATAAATAATCTTTAAAATGATCCAAAATCACGGCCTCTTTCATCTCTTTAATTCGATTAAACGCATATTCTTGAAGATCATAGGCATGCTGAATTTTTCTGAATTCATCGGTATTGGTAAATAAATCAAGATTCTCATCAACCATTTTTTTGCCCCCGCTCTTTTCCAATAGTTCTACACCTCTTTCAGATAAAGAAATAGGACTTTTTCTTTTCAAAAATGGCTCATTCGCCTTAATAGTCGCTTCGCACGCGATTGCTTTATCTCGGACATCCTGCAATCCTTCCAATAATTTGGCGACATTTTTCTCCAGATTACAAATTTTCTCTTTATAAATAAACAAGGCTCCGATCGTAGAAATAAGAGAAACTCCCAAGGGGATAAAAATATTGGCGTATTGCTGAAAAATATTTGAAGTTTGTGGGTCCATATCATTAGAAAAATTACAGTATTATAGCCTCCTACTGATATTATACTAACATTTTATCCACCCATTTTAAAGAGGAAAAAATCTACGATTTCTTCAAACTATCCCAAAAAACTCCTCTCGACTTGGATTTTCGGGCCGCTCTCTCAAGGGCAGTTTCGCGGGAGGCGGAGATGCGGTCATCGCCAACTTTGAGGAAAGGCTCCTCATATCCGTCGCCCGAAGAGTCGTACATTTCATCAGCCCTGCCCTTGGACCTGTATAAAGAAGAGCCACTCCCCCCAACACCAAAACCAGAGCCGGAGGGGCGGAAACCGGAATCGATATTGAGGCGGTCGAGATAAGAGGATCCCGCACTCGTCCCTTCTTTTTTGAATAAACCGGAGTCCACTTCTTTGACAAAGACCGAAGGCTGATTGACGCGCAATTCACCATTGGTCATGCTCATCTGAGGGACCATGCAGTAAAGATGATCTTTCGCTCGTGTACAGGCCACGTAAAATAAACGCCGCTCTTCTTCAAGTTCTTCCTGATTATCAAAAGATCGAAAATGAGGGAAACTCCCGTCCGCCAAAGCCAAAATAAACACGGCCTTCCACTCAAGCCCCTTGGACTGGTGAATCGTGGAGAGAATGAGATGATCTCCCCCGCTCTCTTCCTTGTCGAATTTCTCGGAAAGCGCCGTATCAGCCAAAAAGAGATCCCAGGTCTGGTACTGCGACGCGAATTCAAGGAGTCCTTCCAGATCCGCCACGCGTTCTTTAAAATTCTCAAAATTTGCTTGGAGATACGTGCGATAAAACTTCTCGAGAATGCCGAGAATGGATTCACGAAGAGGCAAGGCCGTGCCGCCCAAAAAGAGGCCCAGTAGATCCTGCACTTCGAGCAGGGACTGTTTGGCTTTGGTGGAAACGCCCAGTTCAGAGAGAATCATGACCTGCTCCGCGAAGCTTGGCCGCGACTCGAGTTCTCTCCAAATAAAATCGAGGGTTTTCTCGCCGATCCCGTCGCGCATTTTGAGGACGCGGCGCCACGATACTCCATCGGCCGGATTAGATACCAAACGCAAATAGGCCAAAATATCTTTCACATGAGCCTGCTCGAAAAAACGCATGCCCCCGCGCACAGCGTACGGAATGCGCGCCCGATTGAGCTCAAGTTCGAGTTCCAAAATATGAAAAGAAGATCGAAAAAGAATGGCAATGTCTTTTTTAGAAACTCCCTGACTCTCTAGTCGGCGAATTTGGGAAACGACCCAAGACGATTGCTCAAGATTATTACGAACATACACCAAATTCGGCTTGTCTCCACCCTCTCTCGCGCTTTTGAGGGTCTTTTTGTGCTGTTTGATATTTCTGGCAATCGAGGCGCTTGCAAGATTGAGAATCCCCGCAACACTGCGATAATTGGTCTCAATGCGGAATACCTGAGAAGGCGTGAAATCCTTAGGAAACCCCAAAATATTGGAAATGGTCGCCGCTCGAAAGGAATAAATACTCTGAGCATCGTCCCCCACCACCAGCAAATTATTAGCCACGGAAGATAATTTCCGGACTATGGAAGACTGAATATAATTCGTATCCTGATACTCGTCCACTAAAATATATTTGAATTGTCCCCCCAACTCCTGACGAATCCGCGGATCATCCAAAAGCAAATTCCAATAATAAAGAAGGTCATCAAAATCCATGGAAGAGGCTTTCTTTTTCTTCTCTTCGTACAGTCCCGCGATCTGGCGGATCTGGGAGGCCACCTCATCCGGAATATGGGCGTATTTCTCGGCGAGCAATTCGCTAACCGATACCCCCTTATTTTTGGCGAAACTGATCATGGAACGGATAACACGGGTCTTGGGAAACGATTTATCAGCTTCAGGAACCACGCTTTTTAAAGACTCCTTCAAAAGATCCTCAGAATCGTCTTCATCCAGAATCGCGAATGAATTCGAGAATCCAATGGCTCCCGCGTATCGGCGGAGAATCCGGTTGGCCATGGAATGAAAGGTCCCGCCCCAAATGCCCGTGATGCGAACATCGCTTCTTCCCGCAAGAAGTTCGTAGAGCCGCTCCATCATTTCCCGCGCCGCTTTATTCGTAAATGTCAGGAGCAGAATATTCTCGGGCGCTATGCCATGCTCAAGTAAATAGGCTACACGATATACGAGCGTCCTCGTCTTCCCGCTCCCCGCCCCCGCCAAAACCAAAGAATAACCACCGCCTTTCTCGATGACTTCATACTGCTCGGAATTGAGTTCGGTGCGGTAGTTGATCATAAATTAGGAAGTAGAAACAGCCGGCAACAAATCCCTCCCCAGCCCTCCCTTTGACAAGGGAGGGGGTAGCAGCCTCCCCCTTGTCAAAGGGGGACCGAGGGGGATTTGTTGCTACATCCTCTCCGGTGCCTCAATCCCCAACAAATTAAGCCCATTTTTGATAATCTGCGCCGTCCCTGCGATCAGAGCAAGGCGAGACTTTTCAATATCCGGGTTCTCAGCCCCCAATACACGGCAGCTGGCGTAAAATGAATTGAATTTCTGAGAGAGGGTAATCAAATAGGAATAGATAAAATGGGGAGACACCTCACGCGCAGCAAGTTCGACCATTTCAGGGAAGAGATAGAGGGTTCGGAGGAGGTCGAGTTCGGTGGGTTTGGATAATTTCCCCTCTAGGTGTCTTGCGAATTGTACGTACGTCCCTACAAAAAGCGGCCCGCCCTTCCTCAAAATCCCGCAAATCCTCGCGTGGGTATACTGCAAATATGGCCCAGAATCGCCGGTCATTTTGAGGGCCTCGTCAAAATCAAAGACCAATTCCTGATGAGGACTGAATTTGAGCATATAGGCTTTGAGTGCGCCGCCGGAGATAAACCAAACGACTTTTTCCACCTCCGCTGATGTAAGGGCGTATTGCAATACGCCCTTACCGCCTTCCAGTATTTTCCCTTTCACCTTCGCGGATATAATTTTCCATAAATCATCCACTTTCACGCCAATGCCTTTCCGTCCGCTCATCGGATACGATGCGGCATTGTCCGACACATCCACACCTAATTCTTTGGCAGTATTTCGGGACAAAGAGACAAAACCATAAGCCACATGATTGAGTGCGTCGGCTTGTTTTTCAAATCCCAATTTCTTAAATACGGCCTTGATCACATCGAAAGAATAGGCCTGCCGGATATCGACAACCGTATAGCATAGATCCACTTTTCCAAACGCCACGCCCGTTTCCCCCTCTTCTTTAGACACAGTAAAATAAGGATTTGAGTAATGCTGATTAAAAATCGCTGAATATAACGATGGATTCAAATCTTTCAAAGAAGAATCATAGTTTTTGAGCTGAACCTCAAATAATTCATACCCAAAATCGCCGCCAACCAAACCGAATTTCCACAAATGATGCGCGATATCTTTGGCCGTGTACACCACATTTCCGTGGCCGGTGACCAAAACCTTGTCCGAATTTTTCATATTCTCCGCATTGGGCAAATCTAAATCCCGGACCACCCAGCACCCCGCATGCGCGCCTTCTTTTTCGAATACAGCAATATTTTTTTCCTTCAATTCTTCAAACACTTCCTTCCATAAACCACTCGACAAAATCGAACTTTCAGCGAGTAAAAGATCATAAGTGATATTAAACAGGGCCATGGTATTCATTTGTTCATTGAGAACTTTTCGCACCAATTCTTTCCCTTTCTCCGCAAATTCTCCCGAGCCTTCTTCCAATTGCGTCTGAATTTCTTTCTTTTTGATTTCCAATTCCGGATTGGCCGCCAATTGCTTTTGAATTTCCGTGTATAAATCCCAGCAAATATGATCGAATTTTTGATGCGGGTCTTCCTTGGATTTCAAAACCTCAAAAGCTGTCACAATATCCGCCAGCTGGACCCCCGTATCATCAATATAATTCTCCACCTGCACGGAGTACCCGCATTTTCGGAGAATCCGCGCGATGCTGTCGCCGAGAATGCTGTTTCGCAGATGCCCCACATGCATGGCTTTATTGGGATTCACCGAGGTATGCTCGACGATTACGCGCTTGCCCTGGCCCAAGGTCAATTCGCCATAAGCTTCTTTCTTCTCGAGAATCGCGCCCAATTCCCCCGCCAAAAATTCGGGAGACAAATAAAAATTCACGAACCCGGGCCCGGCCAGTTCGATTTTTGAAAATAATTTTGCCTCTGGATGAGCCTTGATTTTCTCGATCAAATCCAACCCAAAGTCTCTCGGAGACTTCTTCACTTCCTTAGCCAAACGCAGACAAATATTCGTCGAATAATCGCCGTTTTTATTGTCAGCGGGGTGTTCCAAAGAAATATCAAGCTGTTCGCCTAAAATATTTTTTAGAATGGAAATGATTTGATTGCGAATAGACATAAAATTTATTTTGTCCTAATATAGACACATCCACATGAAATATAGATAAAACAGTTATAAATCCTGCATAAGCAGCATATAGAAATGCAATAAAAAAGCCTATTTCTATAAAAATTATGCGCGGAATTCAACTGACTTATCTATAGCACCTCTTAATGTTCCGTCCTTAAGCGGTGTTTTTCGTATACAGAAAATTTGCATGATCACAATATCTATACTATCATTATTTGAATCACGAATGAAAAAGATCACCCTATAAGGTTCCGTCCTTATGGGGCCTTTTTTATTGCATTTTTAGAGTATTTGACTTTTTTATCCAGATGGATTATCATATATTTATTACTACGAAAGAGACCCTTGTACAGTTCGTCTGTACCGGGGGCTTTTTCTTTTTATCCTCTTTTTTTCAGGATAACTTTATGATCATCGATACAAGAAATTTTAGCCCCAGTACGTTTGAGTAAAATAGAACAGCGTTTCTCTAATGAGGGAGATAAAATCACCATCAATTTATTTCTTTCCATCAAAAAAGAAATAAGACAAGCATAATCTCCATCGCTCGAAACAAAGACAGCTTTATCAAAATTATTTTCATAAGTATCCTTCATGGCCCGAACTACAATATCAGCATCACAATTTCCCTTTACTCTCCCATTCCCATCATAAGTCACTTCTTTAAATATCAAGGTATAGCCATCTTCTTGAAGTTTATTATATAAATTTTTATATTTCGGAACCAATCCTAAAAATAAGTAAGCGTGGCTCACTCGATATTTCTCAGATAACCAAATACGAAATCTTTTATAATCCAATTTCCATCCTAACTGCTCCAACCCTTTATAAAGATTCGCTCCGTCTATATAGGCATAATTTTTTTCCTGTTTTTTCATATATGTATCAAATCAAACAATTTATCTTCAAACCGTGACATTTTGTCACGGTTTCATTTCTACACTATCAAAAAACACCCTCATCTTAGCGAATCCGGTGCGAAAAGAATACTTGACAAAGCGGAGAATAATTCCCCAATAAAACAAACAACCTCCGTGGATTAGACGAAGGTGTTTTTAGAAAAATTTTCAATTTTTTTTAAAGGTATCGACTCTTTATATCGATTTCTTCGTACAATCGTCGCATATCGTTCCTCCAATCTTGTACAAAAAAATCATCGGTTTCATCAAGTGTCAGACGTTCGGTCCTGAGTGTTACCTCCTCAACAATCAGCTCCAGAAATCTGGATTCAGTTGGATTCAATATACGGGTATCCAATATTTCAAGTGTTGCTTTAAAAAATCGGGAAGCATTGGATTGCCATATCTTCCACACAGGAGTTGGTGTTCCCATCATAACAATATTGACCTCTTCTTGGAGAGCCAATAAAATTTCTGAAGTTGAACTCTCTTTTGTTATTTTTTCGCAATGGGCATCAAACGGTGCACACAAATTCGAGCCGAATTCTTCTTTTAGTTCTGCAGATGTTTTTTCTGCATACCAGTCGTTCACGGTCAGAATAGTATGAATTTCATTAACGAGTCGATTCGTGAACACGGAAAAAATAACATTAGTTGCTATTTTCATCTCAAATCTCCTGCAAAATCACCTAAAAAACGAACGTACCATGCAAATGGTATAACACATTTTATATTTAAATGCAAATTATAAAATGGCTAATATTTGATCAATTTTACCAACTTTATCGCCTTCTCGTTAATAGATGGGTCTGTAAAAAATAAAATCCTCCTTTTAGGAGGGAAGTAGTATAACCAGCCAATTTATCTTTAATGACTGATCGGTCTGGATCCCCGATCCGCCCTACGGGGCTCTCGGGGATGACGTACTACTCACTACAAACTACTCCCCACTCACTAGCCTAGGGTATTTCCTCCCAGCTCGTAATACTAAACTTCTTCGCGTTTCCCTGCGAGTTGGCGGCGATGGTGCCGATGACACGGACTTTTCGGGTGAAGTCGCCGAGGACGCCGACGGAGTCAATCGTCTTAGTGCCGGCGCCGGTGACCGTAATTGTACACGACCCTTCGGAGAAGGTGATTGATTCGCCCGTATAGGAGCTATTGGCGCGGAGTTTAGTGGCGGCTTCTTCGGCGCAGAGGTCGGCGATATGGAAAGCGTTCTCCGAAAGCACCGAAGAACTCGCCACCTCCAGCTCCGCGGACCCCAAAATCCCGATCGACAAAGCAATCAGGAGCGAGACGCTCATGATGACAAGTACGGAAAGCATGATGGACATTCCTTTCTCATTCATAATTAAAAATTAAGAATGAAGAATTAAGAATGAACATCAAACACACCCTATTCTTAATTCTTAATTTTTAATTCTTCATTCTTTAGGGAAACTTCCTACTTTGCCCCGTGATCTGAAAACTCTCGGTCCAGGAATACTCATTTATATTTTCGGGATTATCGTGAGAGACAGTCAATAAAACCTGAATATTACGGGTTTTGCCTGAGACACTGAGATTCTTGAAAACAAGATTAGTCACGATCACGTTCGAACTCGTGACGAATTCGGGAGACGCGGCACCGCGCTGGACACGGAGCCGTCCGCTCGAGATACTGTAGACCGTCGGATCTTCTCCGGCTGAGGCCATCTGCAGTGATAAAACTCCGGGGTGAGTATCGAATACCGATGACCCAATATTGACCCCCGTCGACCGCCGAATATCGGTGGACATTTTATGAATCGGAAAACGCAAATTATCCTGCACGGACTGAATCGTGCGAAGCTTGGCTGATCCTGAGAGCAGATCAATATTAAACATCGTCATGGAAATCACGAACAGAGCTAGGACGGTGATGTAGAAGATGACTTCGACGAGGGATGATCCTTTTTGAGAAAACATATGGAAAAAAGGCATTAGGCTATTAGGCATTAGCTTTTTAGGTAGCAACAAAAAATTGTTTACTGTTTCCTAATAAGCTAATGGCCTAACGCCTAATAGCCTAGCTATTGGTATGTCACCGTAATATCTTGCAAAGTGGGAGTATTAATACCATCCACCGATGTCAATTTTAAACGATATTGTAAATATTGCCCCACCTGTGATGAAATATTTCCACCCGGATTTAAAAATTCACTAGAAAAGGGAGTCCATGTAATATCGGGCACGGGTTCATCACCCGTTCGGACAGAAACGCTGATATTGGTATTAGCACCTAAAAGTTCTCCCCAAAATGTACCGATCCATAAAGTAGATAAAAAATCAGAATTCAAAATAGACGATAAATAAGTGCCGAGGGCGACAAAACTGGGAACCTGAGCAGTATTAGTAAACTGCAAAATAGTCCCAGTTCCCCCGACAGCCCAACCTTGAGTTGTTGAGGGAGAAATCTCAACAGCATTGATATTTTCACCGGTTGGAGAATCCGAAATCAGCCAAAAAACATTATTCCAATCCAGCAATGTTCCTGCATCTCCCACAATCCACGCATCAGAACTGTTGACCATGAACACATCCCGCAAAATCGCCGAACCGGCATCCACAAATTCCGTCCAGGAAGCACCTGTATATCTCAAAACTTTTCCCGAAGCGCCCACTGCCCAACCATCTGTTGAAGAGACAAAATGAAGGCCAAAAAGATTTTCCACGGTGGGAGAGGTAGCCACAGACCACGTAGATCCATTCCATTTCAAAATAGTACCGCTAGCGCCCACAATCCAGCCGTCCGAAGCCGTAATCATATGGACATTTTCCAGTGTAGTACTCACGGGTGAACTGACGACACTCCAACTCGCCCCATTCCAACGCACAATAGTTCCACCGGCTCCGACGGCCCAACCATCGGATGAAGAAACCATATCCACATCATTAAGCGCGTTGCTCGTGGGGGAAGCCACGGTATTCCAGGCACTTCCATTCCACCGAATAATAGTCCCGAGAGCGCCTACTGCCCAACCATCAGAAGAGGAAACCATATCCACCTCATTCAAATTCGCCACAGTTGGCGAAGTGACCAATTGCCACACCACATTGTTCCAACGTCCAATGGTACCCGAATTTCCAACAAACCATCCATCCACCGCGCTGACCATGCTCAAACCGTTCAAATGATTGGTGGTCGTAGGGGCATTAAAATTAATATTAATTTCGTCTAATTCCGCAGAAACTCTCACATCAGAAGTCGTAAACGTTGCACGATACTGAAAATAACGTCCATTAGGGGAAGTAATATTAGAAGATCCCGGATTCGTCACTTCGGCTGAAAAAGAGGACCATGACAGATCAGGAATCGCAACATTTCCCGTTCTCGTGGCAATGGTCAAATCAGTCACGGCAAAATTATTTTCAACCCAATTTAATGTATTCCAAACACTCACTGAGCCCCCATCAAAAATCCTTGAAAGAAATGTCCCCGTAGTAAAGAAAAAATTGGACAACTGGATAATGGTACCCGATTGTCCTACAGCCCAGCCATTAGAAGCGGTCACAAGACCGATAGCAAACAAACTCTTAGCGCTCGGAGATACAAAGGTAGTCCAGCTTGTACCATTCCATTTCAAAATGCGGCCGCCATCAGCCACAATATAGCCTGAGGTGGAAGAAGTTAACCCTACTCCATTGAGATTTTTGGTAATTGGAGAAGACACAATGGACCACACTGTTCCATTCCAACGAATAATCGTACCTGTATTCCCCACAGCCCAGCCATCAGAGGCACTAACAAAATAGAGACTGTTAAGGATAGCGGTCACCGGTGAACTCACGGAAGACCAGCTGGTCCCGTTCCAGCGAATAATGCTGCCATTGGCCCCCACGGCCCATCCGTCAGAAGCTGACAGCATAAAAACAAAATTGAGATTTTCAGTCGTCGGAGACGCCAAACTAGACCAGCTCGTTCCATTCCAGCGGATAATCGTTCCGCTGTCGCCGACTATAAATCCGTTTGTACCGGAAAGCATGGAAATACTATTTAAATTAACCGAAACAGGAGAAGTGACTGTCGCCCAAGCGGTCCCATTCCAACGAAGAATCGTTCCAGTATCCCCCACAGCAAAAGCATCCGTTGCTGAAATCACAGAAACTCCTTTCAAATTTTTGGAGGTAGGTGACAAAAAAGGTGTCCACGTGGATCCATCCCAATGCAAAATAGCTCCTTTATTTCCCGCTAATATGCCAAAAGTAGAAGTTAATAAATCAATACTATTAAAATTATCAATGGAAGCTTGTTCGTGAACATTCCACACGGTTCCATCCCAACGCAAAACCACTCCCCTTTGCCCCACAATCCAACCAAAAATAGAGGAACTCAAAAAAACACTTTTCAATGTTTCATTAACAGGCGAGGAAAAACTGGACCACGCGGTTCCATTCCAACGAATAATCGTCCCCTGAGCCCCGACAGCAAAACCATCGGTCGAAGAAATCATAGAAATTCCATTGAGACGCTTATTCACCGGAGACGTAACCGTACTCCAAGCCGTGCCATTCCACCTCAAAATAGTCCCAAGACTTCCCACAATCCACCCATCAGTAGCAGAAACCATCCATACACTATTTAAAAAAGTACTCACAGGAGAAGAAACTGCAGACCAGCTTGTACCATCCCAACGAATGATGGTTCCATTGTCTCCAACCGCCCATCCATCGCTGGAAGAAATCATAAACACACTGAGCAAATCCTTGCTGGTGGGTGAACTCATCAAGCCCCAGCTGGTCCCATTCCAACGAATAACCTTTCCTTTATTCCCCACCGCAAAACCGTCGGTCGAAGAAATCATAGACACGGATTTCAAATCAAAGTTGGTAGGAGAAGATAATGCCGACCAACTCGCCCCGCTATATCGCAGAACCCTGCCATCATTACCGACAGCATAAGCTTCAGTAGCGCTTACTTCGCTGACACTGGTTAAAATTTTAGTCGTTGGAGAAGTCACCTGAAACCATTGGGAACCGCTCCATTTAAAAATCACTCCCTTATCTCCAACCGCCCAATTCGTAGAAGCATAATTCATGTTGGCTGTGCCAAAAGGAAAATCAAAAGAATCCCATTTAATTTCTTGAGCCAAGGACACGCGAGCTAAGGCACCCGTATCAATCACTTGAGTATTACTGAAAGTTCCCTGATTAAAATTCAGATCGGTTGTATCGGTAAATATCTGTCCCCCTCCAGGTACCCATTTATTGGCTTCACCTCCGGCCACAAAATTCAACTGAATCTGAGCGGCTTCTCCTGCTCCCGCCAGTTGTAAATTCGTAAACGTTCCATCGTTAAAATCGGTATCCGTAGATTCCCTCCAGCTAAAAGGACGCATATCAGCCACAATAAAATCTTCTAAAAATACCTGTCGGGTACCCAAATCAGCAATCCAAGAAACACGAGAAATCACTTTCTTCGATTGAGAATCCACGGTTCCCCCGGAAGAAACATAATTGCCACCAGAATCCCGACTGACATCTGAAATTTCAATCATGCGTGTGAATTTCTCAATCGTCTCCGATGTCCCCGAAAAAACCCATTTCCCTCCTGACTGCGCCAATCCATGATTTCCATTCGTCAAATTAAGCACAGATTCATCTCGGATACTGCGCGTGGCCTCAATTCCCTCTCTCGCGAGCGACAAAGCCTCAAAATAATCCGCATTCGAATTCGTCGATTTATAAACATTGAGCACGATCAAAAACACCGACCCCACGATGGACGCGAAAAACGCAATGCCGATAATAGCATCGATAAAGTATTGGCCGAGTTGATTTTTTAGAAAGGAAGAAAACATATCTAATGAATAATGTAGAATGAGAGCAACAAATCCCCCTCAGTCCCCCTTTGACAAGGGGGAGGCTGCTACCCCCTCCCTTGTCAAAGGGAGGGTTGGGGAGGGATTTGTTGCTTATAAATCCACCCACCCTGTCTCCACCACCCCCTCCGCACTCACCGTCACCAGCCAATGGTCCGGAGAACCGATCACGCGGATTTTAGCGGAACCAGGCTGGCTCGTGCGGCCGAGGATATCAGTGAAAATAATATCAGTTCCGCCGCCGGCAAGAGTCACATCCGCGATTTCCAGTCCCGGAGGGAGCAAAGTCGTCCGATTATCGGACTCACCTGCACTGAATACGGCGCCTTTGAACAAAATAAACCGGTCCGACAAGAGACGAACACCGTAGGAATCATTGAAGTTCCCATGAATGGCCCGATTCCTAGCGGTTTGAATAAAGGTGCTCATTTCCGATGCTGATTCGGCCGTGGAATTCCCCACCATATATTTTCCGAGCGGCGGAAGCGCCACAGCCGTCATAAGCAAAACCAAGGCTGCGGTGATAATCAGCTCAATCAAGGTGAACCCTTTATTCTTCATACCCTTCCGTATTTCCCCTTATGTTTGACGATATCGGGAGATAAAGACTAAAAACGCTTCCCTCGCCTGCTTTGGAAGTAAAATCAATCCGAGCGCGAATAAGCCGCGCCAGCTTTCGGCAAATAAATAACCCCAATCCTGACCCCTCAGTATCTAAACTCAAAACATTAGAGGCTCTGAAAAACTTCTGAAAAAGATGCTTGCGCTCTTTCTCTGGAATACCCACCCCATTATCCCGAACCCACACCCCTATTTTATTGGCAGACTCCTGCCGATACCCAATCTCCACAGCTCCGCGCCTGCCGGACACCGCGCTATATTTGACGGCATTATCGATAAAATTGCGCATAATTTCATCAAAAAACTTCCGGTCGGTCTGGATTTTAATATCTGAGTGCGGATAACGGCGAACAATTTCCACATTATGAGCCTTAATCTTAAACATGAAAGACTCAATATCCGCATCAATGGCCTCTTTTAATGAAAAAGATTCTACTTTTAATGATTCTTTGCCACTTTCCAATCTCGAAATTTTGAGCAATTCGTCCACCAAGGTAATAGTCTTCCCATTGGCGCTGGCCGCATCTTCCAAAATCTCCTTTTGTTTGGGTTTGAGTGCGCCGAATTCACCGCCCAAGAGCATCTCCAAATTCCAACGCACCGCAGAAATGGGAGTACGGAGCTTATGGGACATAATCGCCACATACTCGGACTGATCTTCGAAAATCTTTTTTTTCTTTTTCATTTCACGTTCCAAATGAGCGAGCTCCTCTTTAAATCCATTGTGGATAGAGCTGATCTTCAAACCCAATTGCTTGAATGTCTCGTATTTTACCGCCTTTTTCAGGAGCTCGTAACAGCTTTTATCCGCGCAGACAAAATCATATTTTCCGTCCAGCATATCGGAACATAATTTCATGAGCACTTCCGAAAAAACATTGAGAAGCCGAGTGACAATACTGCCGTAAAGAAAAGTCGAAAAAAACGCCAAAAGAAAAGAAGCTCCCGTCAAAACTAATACATCCCGACCTAATTTATTGAAGAGCAACTCGCCTAGAAGACCAGTGGTAAAACGAGCAATCACCGTGTCTAATATAAAATTAAAAAATAGAAAAAAAATCAAAAAACCTACAAACATTCTCCACGAAAAATAAATATAGAAAAACGGATTGTAAGCCCCCCCCTCCTTTTTTTGCTTCATAAAAGAATCTAGACTAGAATATTTTTAGTATACCATAATTTCCTTCGTGGTGTCCGAAACGTAATGTCATTGCGAAGACTCGCGCCTTAGCGGGGATGAAGCAATCTCGTGTCGGAATGGGTACTAACGCGAGATTGCTTTGCCTCCGCTAAAACGCGGAGTCTCGCAATGACAATAATCACCGAGGATCACCAGCTATGACAGCTTTTGTCGCGTCCCCCAGAAAAGCATATACTTATTTCAAATAATCACTCACTACCACCTACTCACTACTAACCCATTTCACCTATGCTTCACAAACAACATCCTCAACACTTATTCGTCCTATACATTCTCGTTTTGGGAAGTTTTGTCGTCTCGGTCATCGTCTTTTTCCAGATCATGATGATCAAGAATACTCTCCAGACCCAAATCACCCAAATCGCCACCCAGCAGACCCTCATGCAAAAATCACGCCTTGAAGCCAAAGAAATGGAATCGCTTCAAAAAGACATGATTCTGATCAATGACAAATTAAATCAGGTGGCGGAGATGATACAGGCGGGGCAGAAGAAATAAGGACAAAAAAATGTAAGGGGTCCGACGTTATGTCGGACCCCTTACATTTTTTTGTAAATGCTTTGGTATCCAAACAACAAATCCCCCTTAATCCCCCTTTGACAAGGGGGACACAAGCGCCCTCCCTTGTTAAAGGGAGGGTTAGGGAGGGATTTGTTGCCCTACGGTGTAATTCTATTCAGCATCCTCGGAAACGCGGCGGTTTCGCGGATATGGTGAATGCCACCCATCCAGCGGGTAAGGCGTTCGATTCCCATACCGAAACCGCAATGAGGGACGCTGCCGTATTTGCGGAGTTCCAAATACCAGCCAAAAACTTCCATGGGCATTTTCTGGTCCTCCATTCTTTTTTTCATGATCAGGTAATCATCTTCTCTTTGTCCGCCCCCAATGATCTCTCCAAATCCTCGCGAGGCCAGCATATCGGCATTCTGCACGCGATTGGGATCCGACGGATGCCGCTTCATGTAAAAAGGCTTGATTTCCGCAGGCCAGTTTTTCACAATCACCGGAACATCACTATCTTGAGTCAAGAGGACCTCATCGTCCGCGCCCAAATCGTCGCCATATTTAATAGCTGATCCGCGCTTTTGCAATTCGGCGATCGCGTCGGGATATTCGTAGTGAATAAAAGGCTTGGCGACCACGGCTTCGAGATCCGGAATATTGCGCTCCAAGACTTCGAGTTCGCGCCGTCCATGCTTCAAAATATAGGCCGCAGAATATTTCACCGCGCGCTCTTGGAGAGCCAGACTCTCTTCATGCTCGCAAAAAGCGAGTTCCGGGTTGAGGGTCCAGAATTCCGTCAGATGCTTTCGAGTCTTGGATTTTTCCGCGCGGAAATTCGGGCAAAGATCGTACACTTTTCCATGCGCCATGGCGAGCGCCTCGAGATACAGCTGGCCGTTCTGAGTGAGATACGCCTTCCTGTCAAAATACTGCACTTCAAAAAGATCCGTGGTTCCCTCGCAGGGAGTGGGCGTGAAAGTCGGAGTGTCGATCTCCACAAACCCTTCGGAATTATAAAATTCCTGAAGAGAGGCTTTGACCAGATGGCGGATTCGCAGAATCGCCCACTGAGAAGGCACTCGGAGCCACAACTGCCTGTTCTCAAGCAAGAAATCTGGGCCATGCTCTTTCTTTCCAATCGGATAATCCGGAGAAGTCCCCACCACTCTCAGGGATTTCACGTCCAGTTCATACACATTTTCCTTTTTGGGATGCTTCTTGACCAGACCTTCTACCTCTATTGAAGACTCCAGAGTCAGAGTCTGGGCCAGATTCCAGAGAGTCTCGCCAGCCGAAGTCTTCTCGACAATGGCCTGGATAAATCCCGACCCGTCGCGCAGCTCCAAAAACATGATCTGCCCGCTCGACCGCAAATTCAAAACCCACCCCGCCAAAGTAACCTTCTCCCCCACTTTCCTTGAGAGTTCCCCTATAAAATCTCGTTTCATATTTTTTAAAATTAGGCTTTAGGCATTAGGCTTTAGCTTTTTAGCTTCTTCCTAAAAGCTAATTACTAAAGCCTAATGCCTAATTTTTACAATCTTAATCCCCACACCCCAAATTGTCGACTTGACAAAAAAATTATTTCAAAATCTGTTTAAGATATTTCCCCGTATGAGACGCCGCAATCTTGGCGATGTCGTGGGGTGTCCCGACTCCCACGACCTGTCCCCCGCGTAGGCCGCCTTCGGGGCCCATGTCGATGATCCAGTCCGCGCATTTGATCACGTCGAGATTGTGCTCGATCACGAGGACGGTATTGCCACGGTCCACGAGTCGGCCCAAGAGAAGGAGGAGCCGCTTTGTATCCTCGAAGTGGAGCCCGGTGGTCGGCTCATCGAGAATATAAAGGGTCTTTCCGGTCGAGCGATGAGACAGTTCCGTGGCCAGCTTGATGCGCTGGGCTTCTCCGCCGGAGAGAGTCGTGGCACTCTGCCCCAGGCGAATATAACCAAGCCCCACTTCATAGAGTGTATCGAGCTTATGGTAAAGCACCGGCACATCGCCAAATAATTTTCGCGCCTCGGACACAGTCATGTCCAGAATAGCCGCGATGTTTTTGCCTTTGTAGAGCACCTCCAAGGCTTCGCGGCTATAGCGGGTGCCATGGCAATCCTCGCACGGCACATACACATCATCGAGGAACTGCATGCCGATTTGCATCATGCCGTCTCCCTGACAGGTCTCGCACCGTCCTCCGCGCACATTGAAGCTGAAGTGGCCCGCTTTGAATCCCTTGATCTTGGATTCGGGTATCTCGACAAATAAATCGCGAATATAAGTAAAAATACCCGTGTATGTGGCCGGATTTGACCGGGGAGTTCGGCCGATCGGCGACTGATCCACATTGATCACTTTGTCGATATAATCGAGGCCTCGGATTTCTTTGTGGGCCAAGGGCTGTTCTTTGGCTCGGTAGAAATGGGCGGAAAGCGCGCGCGCCAAGATATCGCCGATAAGAGTCGATTTTCCGGATCCGGACACACCCGTCACGCACACCATTTTCCCGAGAGGAATATCCACCGTGATATTTTGTAGATTATTGGCTGTCGCCCCCACCACGGAAATAGTCTTGCCGCTGCCTTTTCGCAATTTTTCAGGCAGTTCCATTTCCAATTCTCCCGATAAATACTGTCCGGTAAGGGATCGCTGTGATTTTTCGATCTCAGCTGCCGTGCCGATGGCTAAAATCTCGCCGCCAAGAGCTCCGGCTCCGGGGCCCATATCAATAACCAAATCCGCGGCCCGCATGGTAGCCTCATCATGCTCGACCACGATCACGGTATTGCCCAAATCGCGGAGTTTCTTCAAGGAATCGATCAATCGGTCATTGTCCCGCTGATGGAGGCCGATGGACGGCTCATCGAGAATATACACCACATCCACCAAGAGAGAATGAATCTGGGTGGCCAAACGGAGACGCTGCAACTCGCCGCCCGAGAGGGTCATGCCCGCGCGGTCGAGATTCACATAATAAAGCCCGATTTCGCAAATGGACGAAACACGCTTGGCCACCTCGACCAAAGCGGCTCCGGCAATATCCAGCTCTTTTTTGGATAATTTCTCAAGAGCGGATGATTCTTTGGACATGACTCCGGATATCCAACCCCCGAGAACCGTATTTAATTTTTCCAAGGGCAAATGCGTCAAATCGCCTATGGACAGGCCGCCCACCATCACTCCCAACATTTCCTTTTTGAGACGCTTGCCTCCACAGGATTTGCAGACCACTACGCGCATGTATTTCTCAATTTCACGCCGCACATATTCCGAATCCGTCGTCCTATATTTCTCTTCCAGATAAGGAATCACTCCGCGGAAATGAGCATCTCCGTATAAAATCAACTTGATATCCCGATCGGAAAGAGATTCGACTGGGTCATTCATGGAAATTTTATATCTCGCGGCGAATGTCTCCAGCTCTTCCATGTGCCCGTTTTGATTGACAAACAGCTTGCTCCACGCGCGGATGGCGCCCTCGGCCAAGGTGAGTTTGGGATTGGCGATCACCAAAACCGGATCCACGGAAATAGTGGTGCCGAGTCCTGTACATTCCGCGCACGCTCCCTGGGGACTATTGAATGAAAAACTCCGTCCCTCGATCGCCGGCAAAAGAAAACCGCACTGCGGACAGGCAAAATTCTGGCTGAATCGATGTTCCCGAGATCCATCCTCAGATACTGCAAAAATCACCCCGTCTCCAAATTCAAGAGCCAGTCGGACCATGTCCAAAACCCCATTTTTCGTGGCGCCCGCCGTGATAGCGGGAGCAAAGACCGCGGAAATGGAATAAGTTTTGCTGCGCTCATAGCTCTCGTCCACGGCCACGGTAATATCCATCATCTTTCCATTGATGCGAACTTTTCGATAACCATTTTTGGCCAATTCTTCCAGCACGGTAAATGGATCTCCCCTATGTTCCTTAACCGCTTCAGCCACAATATACACGGGAAACTCCATAGAGAGCTCCAAGATCCGCTTGGCCATCCCTGCCGGAGTGTCCTTGGAAATCTCTTTGGCGCAGTAGGGGCAGTGAGGCCGGCCGATAATTGCGAAAATAGCACGAAAATAATCATAAATTTCTGTGATCGTGCCTACCGTGGAGCGCGGATTATTGGAAGCAGCCCGCTGGTCAATGGCAATCGTCGGTGACAACCCTTCGATCAAATCCACATCCGGCTTCTCCATATTGCCCAGAAACTGCCGGGCATAGGACGACAAACTCTCCATATATCGCCGCTGTCCTTCCGCGTAAATCGTATCAAAAGCCAAGGATGACTTCCCCGATCCCGAGAGTCCCGTGATGACCACCAGCTTCCCTTTGGGAATTTCCAAATCAATATTTTTCAGATTATGGACTCTCGCGCCTTTGATCCGAATCACGGAAGAATTTTTATTCATAGATAAAATTGAAAATCGATTTTTAATAGTTCTTATATTATATAATTATTAAGGAAAAATCAATATGTGAGGGGAATCAAAAAACTGTAAGGGGTCCGACGTAACGTCGGACCCCTTACAGTTTTTTTGAACGAAATGAAAGCAACAAATCCCCCTTAGTCCCCCTTTGACAAGGGGGAAACAGCTCCCTCCCTTGTCAAAGGGAGGGTTGGGGAGGGATTTGTTGTTAAATTGTAATCCGCATCATTTCACCTACAACAATCGGTTGATTGTATTCAGTATCCCCCCAAACAGTGTCCCAAAGATCGAAATGGGGGTAAAAGAGTCGATAATCACTAGGAAAAGAAGGATCATCGGCCCCGTACGCTCGAGCTGCCACTCCCACTCCCGATACTTCTCGGGCAAACACGCAAAAAGAATCTTGGATCCGTCAAGAGGCGGCAGGGGAATCAAATTAAAAAGCATGAGAACCGCGTTGATATTCACAAGATAAAATAGAAACCCGTAGACCAGGCTATCCCCCGCCACCCCGCCTGCCCCCAAAATTCGGTAGAGCATGACTGCGAATAGTCCGAATAATAGATTGGATAAGGGACCCGCAATCGCCACCCAGGCACTGTCTCG
Source organism: Parcubacteria group bacterium Greene0416_36 (assembly GCA_007375725.1). Taxonomy (GTDB): domain Bacteria; phylum Patescibacteriota; class Patescibacteriia; order VMEV01; family VMEV01; genus VMEV01. The sequence goes on along the minus strand of VMEV01000009.1, from coordinate 1,855 downwards.
CTTGGGATTCTTGAAATTCCGCGGGTCAATGGGCACAGGTTTCCCCCACCCAAATCCCACCAAAAGGAGCATCAAAGTCCCAAAAGGATCCAAATGGGGGAGAGGATTGAGGGTCAGGCGCCCCTCCCGCTCCGCGGTATCATCGCCAAACCACGAAGCCACCAGGGCATGGGCGAATTCATGGACCGTCAGAGCCAAAAGGATCGCCGCCGCGAAAGCCATCGCAACCGCGGGATGAGTGAAAAGCTGATCGAGAAACATAAAGATTAGGATTTAGGATTCAGGATTTAGGTAACAGCCAAAAACTGATAACTACTATTATTCACAGTACAAAATTCATTCATGAAAATAAAGTATTGATTATAATCCCATAATATGTTAATTTAGTGTTGATTTGTATCTCCTAAATCCCTCCCCAACCCTCCCTTTGACAAGGGAGGGCGCAGTCTCCCCCTTGTCAAAGGGGGATTAAGGGGGATTTGTTGTTTCAATTCGTAATTCTTAATTCGTAATTGTTTTTTATGTCTCGATCATGTGATGTTTGCGGACGAGGACCGGCTAAAACCACGACGCGCTCCCATTCCAACCAAAAAACTTTGGCAAAAAATTATATCAATCTGCAATCCCGAAAATTCGACGGACAGCAAATCAAAATCTGCACCTCGTGCATCAGATCGGTGAAAAAATACGCGGTTGCGGCGTAAAAAATATTTTAGCCCCAAAAAAAACGTAGGGATGTTGCAATGCAACATCCCTACGTTTTTTTTGGGGTCAACCGTAACGGTCGCAGACCGTGAGCGAAGTTCGGCCCTAAAGGGCCAACGAAGTCGAAGGGTCGGGGTAACAGGACTTGAACCTGCGGCCTCATGCACCCCATGCATGCGCGCTAGCCAACTGCGCCATACCCCGAAATGACTACAGGATCATTTTTAACGCGTTTCGAGGCTTTCGTCAAATCCCAAAATATGATCCCGTAATCATTCTCAGGAAAACCAACCTTTAATTGTTTGCCAAATGCCTTTCTTTTCTTTTTTCATCTTTTTGGGACCTGATGAAAGGTCCGCACTCCCTTCTGAAAATGATGCAGACGAATCCGAATAAAAACTTCTCGTACTTGTACTTTTTGCCTCCGTGGCATTTTTCTCGGCCGATTTTTCGGCCATCTTCCGGACCCCTTTTTCGGCACCTTCTTTTCTCATTACAGGTCCCAAATCGGCAGATATTATTTTAGGCTTCCCTGACACCACGAACCCCCGCTCAAATCCAATCACTTCATCCCCACCCGTTTTCTTTGGCTGTTCTTGTTTTTTTGCCTCTTCTTCTTTCTTCGATTCTTCGACTTTCTGTTCATCTGCCATCTTTTTTTTCTCCTCCTCAACTTTCTCTTTACCCAATTTTTCAGTATTCTCCTCACCCTTGATTTTGCTCGACATTTCGACAATCGAAGCAATACTATTTTTCGATAAAAATGATTGCAAAGATGTCTTTACATGTGACGACATAGATACCCTCTGATCGATTTTATAAAAATCTTCCACCTCATCAAAAAAATTCGTCACTCCCTTCACCAATGAAGGATTTCGTTTATCTGTGAGCCATGCAGAAAATAATTCAACATCGGAAAAACCTTGAGATAATGAAACGATTTTTGAAGGCTTCCTCGGGTCATCTAAATCTAATAATTCTTTACGCTTAGACTCCTTAACGGCACTAATTTTTAAACCTAACGTTTCATAATTAGAAATCTCCAACGATATGGTACTGTAAACTAAAAGTGTGTAAATAAAAAAGAAGGGATGAGATAATGGAAATGTTTAGTAACCATTAAAATCATCCTTCCTATGAAAAAGAATAA
>VMEV01000008.1 GCA_007375725.1 Parcubacteria group bacterium Greene0416_36 | reverse complement strand
CAATTACCATCAAGCTATTTTCGGAAATTTAAATCGTCATTTCGCCCAATCCATCAGCCCTTCTAAATAGTTTTACACAGGATTAGTTGACACTACCCATATAAAGGTGGATGTATTTGTGGTGATGCCTAACCATGTACATGCTCTCTTGCATTTTGTAGAGACGCGCCATGGCGCGTCTCTACAAAATGCTATTCGTCAGTTTGGTCCGTTACAAAAAGCATCTTTGTCTGTGGCGATCAATTTATATAAAGGGTCGGTTGTTCGTTTGTGTCGAAAAAATGGTTCTTCTTCTTTTTACTGGCAGTCTCGTTTTCATGATCGTATTATCAGGGATAAAAAAGAATTGGAAAATATACGTGAATATATTATTTCTAATCCGAAAAAATGGCGTGAAGATGATTTTTTTGTTTGAATATAAAAAGACAAAACCCTATACGCTGATTGGAGCAACCCTGCGGAAGTCCACGTATAGGGATTTACTTGTCTATGTGTCCATAATATCAAGAAAATTTATATATGTTAATAGATCTCTCGATAATCATCGTTTCTTGGAAAGTACGGGACTTGCTCGAACAGTGTTTATTGTCAATTTATAAGGAGACAAAAGATCTTACATTTGAAGTTATTGTTGTGGATAATGCGTCTGGAGATGGTACGTTGGAAATGCTACATCGTTTTGTAGAGACGCGCCATGGCGCGTCTCTACAAAACGATGCGTCAAAAATACAAAATGGTATTTTAAAAATAATTCCGTCCGCCGAAAATCTCGGTTTTGCCAAGGGCAATAATGTGGGGATTAAAATGGCGACGGGAAAATATATTCTGCTCCTCAATCCCGATACTGTGGTGCTTGACCGATCGCTCGAGAATTCAGTTTTGTATCTGGAAAAAAATTCTCAGTATCAGGTTTTGGGTTGCAAATTGCTCTATCCGGACGGGTCTCTCCAAGAATCTTGCCGCCGTTTTCCTGGTTTTCTAGACCAGTCTCTTGTTTTATTAAAGCTCCACAATTTTTTTCCGAAATCCGGACCGATTGGCCGGTATTACATGAAGGATTTTAAATATGATCGCGTGCGGGAAGTGGATCAACTCATGGGGGCTTTTATTTTGGCCAAAAGGGAAGTGTTTGACACCATTGGCCTTCTGGATGAACGATTTTTCGCTTGGTTTGAAGAGGTCGACTGGTGTCTTCGGGCAAAAAATGCGGGATACAAAATCATTTTTTACCCCGATGCCTCGATTGTCCACTATAAGGGACAGAGCTTCAATCAATATGGGAGGAGACAGTTTCTCTTTGACCGAAGTCTCCTTCTCTATTTCCAAAAACACGCCTCATTTATGGCCTGGATGGGTTTGTCGCTGCTTGTGCCGTTCAATTTAATGCTCGATTGGGCTTTTAGGATGATGAGGAGAGCGGGGATTGTGGTGAAAAAGAAAAAGAATTTGTAGATTTAAAACCCATCAAATGATTCTTGATGGGGGGGAAACGGACGACTATTAAAAAGGGAGAATTTAAATGGAATCGTTTATGTTCAGAGATAATGTGAGATGATCCGCGAAAGAAAAAATAATTTTAAATTGTTTGTGACGGGATTACGTTTATTTCCGAGCAAGAGTTCGCGATTCATTCGACCGCTCTGGCTTATTTTGTCCGGCCGGATAGCTTGTTGGACAAAAAGGCTTCTCGCGTCTTGGTATCTGGAGGGGGTGCGCCTTTATTTCCAACTGAAATTTGTCAGGCGCGGTGGAGCCTAGAAATGGGGGTGGCGAGATTGTGTTTGACACTTTTGGTGCGTCTCAATGATCGGTTTGATTTTGAATCTATCCGGCTCCAGAAAAGCATGGTTTCGATAGAACAGAATTATAGTTTTAGAGAGGTTGATCAAGAGATTGCGAGTTCTGGCAGTTTTTTTTCTGAGAAATATCTGGGCGTGAGAAAACTCATTGATGCCCGAATCAGGCGCGGGGATTTCTCTTTTTATGACGATAAACATTTTATTCGATTGGGTAAAAAAGCCAGCCCGCTCTGTCAGCATGGATTATTGATGCATGAATATTATTTGCGGGAATATACGTCTGCTCAGATACTGCTCAAAGAAATATTGCTTTTAGCGCAACGCGCGGCTGGCAGTATGCTTTCATCCGTGCGTCAATCCGCCTTTTTTGAAGCGGTGTCTATTGGCCAGCCCAAACTCCATTGGACGGCTCCGATGCGCAGTTATCTCTCTCTCATGAATCAGCGGGCGATTCTGTCATTTTTGCATGGAGATCCGGGAGAGTTTCCTTATACACCCGAAAAACGGGAAAGTTTTATCGCCAAGTGGAGACATTGCTTATAATAAAATCGTGTCACAAAACGAAGGAGATCATCCGAAGAACAAGGATGGTTTCTTTTTTTTTCGAAAAATTTGTAAATTTTGCCATATTTAAAAAGAGAGAACATTGTCTCTCCTATTTTTTTTAGAAAATGATTTTTGTTAAAAAAGTTCTTCGATCCTTACATGAAGCATGCACTCCTCTTTTTGCTTGAAAAATTCGCGAGTTTCGGGATGAGTTGAGTGTTCATATTTGAGCCTCTCGATCCTCCACTTTGCGAACTCGACTTCTTGAAAAGCAGGTCCATAGTGTTTGGCATTGTATTCTTCAATTGCAGCGAGATCTTGTTCGAAATCTCTGCCAAGAACTGGGATTGTCATTTGTTTTTCTATTTTTTGCGATTGTTTTTCTATGAAGGCATTTAAAATATTCAATGCCTTCTCAAGTTGCTTTTCCAAGTTTGCAATTTCAGATTCAATATATGCTTTCTGAAATTCCGTCAACTTCGGCTGGAATTTTGAATAATCTGTCTGCAATTTTTGGAGATTGCTGATCTCGCATAAATGCCGGAATGGAGGAAGGATTCGTATTACCGGTTTTCTGGGATGGATTTTGTCGTATTCATATCGTATTTTTTGGAGCTCCTCTGCTTCTTTGGGGTCCTTTCTTGTCGCCCATTGATATTGGGGATTTTTTGGATTCAGTTTGGGATTGATTTTTTGTTCATTCATGTCTGTCTCCTGTATGATAAGTATAAAAAGGTACAATTTGTGTAGAGTATGTCACAGATAAGAAAAAAATCTATATGTTTGAAAACTTTTTAGCAAAGATGTCAAATTTTGTCCCGAAAAAAAAGACTCCGGAATCGCCGGCAGAAGCAATAAAAATGGAGATAGAAGAGATGGATATTGAAGAAATACGGAAGTGGTATCAGGAATGCCGAGATGTTCTCGGTAGTGCGGATTTGGAAAAAATCAATGGTTTTGTGAAAGAGATCGGTGTGCCTTTTTCCGATACTCGGACCGGACAATACTTGTCTTTTGTTTTTGAGTCCAATCCCGAAGACCAGCTTGAAGGTTATTATAAGGGGTTTACTTTTTTATCGCGAGACTATGAAGAAGTAGTCAGTCGTAAACGTGCTCGGGATTTAAAACAGTCCATGGCTCGATTGAGTAGTGGCGGAGAAATGGGGTCCATCATTGAAGTCTTGCCTGGTCAGAGGTACTCGATTCCAGAGAATCATGTGATTACCCAGCGGGTCAATGAGCTGGGGCCCAGTGGGGAGATGAAGAAGGCGGTATTACCCTATTCCCCACAAAAGATTTGCCGCTCGGTCCCAATGATGCCGACAAAATCAATGGGGTTTTTGTGAGTGAATTGTGGAGTGCCCGCCAAGCCCCTCTCCAAGTTGAGGATGCTTTGATGATTTCTTCCCATTGGGGGGAGATCAAGAAAGTCGGGGAGGGAGGGCTCAATAGTCTTTTTTCTTTGGAGAGAGCGGATGCCATCCCGCTTGTGATTTCTAAAAATAAAGAATTCGCTAGTACACAGAAAGAATTAATTTATTCCATGTCATCGGTTAATCAATTCAGCATGGCCAAGCGAGAATTGGGTTATCAGTGGGAATATCTGAGTGACGCGGAGAAAAAACGCATTTTTTCCAAGTGGGTTCCTTTGTGTGTCGAAGTGGATCCCGAGACATTTGGGCAATTTGAAAATCAAGATTTGATTCCCAGCGCCGAGACCGTGGAAAATTGGAAGACGCGTTTTCTTTCTGCTTCGTGGCCGGTTTTTTATGACAATAAATCACCTGAAGAAGAGGAAAAGATTGAAATGAGCTTGTTTGAAAACAACTTTGATTTGTCGCTACAAAAAATTACTTTTCTGGAAAAAGCGATTCGCGAATCTGGAGACAAAGGGCCGCTGCTCCATGTGATGCATGGGATGTCCGGAGGCGTTGAAAAGTCGGATTTGATTAAAAAAATGCGGAATAAAATGAATCCGGAGCAGCTGGCTATCCTCAAAGAAAATTTGAGAGTGGAGTATGGATTGTCGGGTCCGGAAATAGACGAGCAAGTGACTGCTATTGAAAAAGCCAAAAGCACGGAAGAATTGTTTCGTGTGGCTGGTTTTGCCACTTTGAAAGAAGGATCCCAGCTCATGCCTTTTTTGAAAGACATGAAATCTCTTAAAAATCCAAACTTGGAATTGCGTGAAGGTTTTGTTTTTTCTCTTGATTCGAATCCAGTATTTTTTTCGGAAAATGAATTCAAAAGAATCATTGGAGTGATCGAACAGATAGTGGAAGGGATTTCTATTTTATCTCGAAACGGCCTTGCTCATCGGGATCTGAAACCTCTTAATATTTTGTGGAAAGCGGAAAATATCGATTCTGAAAGCGGCCAAAAAAAGACAATCGATACTATAAAAATCATTGATTTGGATCCTATGGTGGTCAGTTATCTCCGTTCAGATTCTCCTATATGCACTCACGGATATTATTTGCCGGAGGATAGTCGTAACCCTGAGGCTTTGGAAAAGGGGGATTTATATAGTTTGGGAGTGATTGCTTGCGATTTGATGACTGAGCAGTTTTTGTGGTTTGGAGTTAATTCTTCGGTTCCTTCTTTGGAAGCGGAGCAGTTTCGCGTGGCGGATATGTCTCGGGAGGATCGATATTCGTATGTGAAGAATTTATTGTTCAAATTGAATCTTCCCACCCGCTCGGATTATTCCAACGCCGCAGGGAAATTGATTGAATTGATTGCGGATTTGTTGGGGCCGGGGGAGTTTCGGCCGGATGTAGTGACTGTGCGCTCGAGATTGGATGAAATCAAAAAGGCGGCTGGTTTTTAGTTTAAATCTTTTTCGATGGTAAAAATGGGAGGATCTTTTTTGTTTTTTTCCGCCATATTGATATGATGATTAAATAATTAAATTTTATTATTAGGAGGGGATATGCAATTATTCAAAACATTCACGCTTGCCCAGAAATTGGGCTTAGGAATAAGCATTTTTATAATGCTTATTTTTTTAGGGACAATTTATACTTTTCGCGCGCTGGGCGAGGTCGAGCAGCTCTCGAAAGAACGCGCGCAGATTGTCAATGAGTTGCAGCAAGTTTTTTCTGTATCTGAGCTGATACTTGAAAACACTTCATTGGTATCGCGTTATGTCATTGAGCCGTCGCCTTCTATTTTGGAATTGAGGACCGCCAATATCGCAAAAGTTTCGGGCCTTCTGGATCAACTGACATCCCATCCATTTGATGGAGAGATAGAGAAATCTCTTCAAGAATTTTCGAAAAATCGCCAGGAGCGCGTGGCGCTTGGAAACCGCATAATATTTTTAGTGCAGTCGCGTGCATCAAATGATGTAATTATTGAAACGTTTAAGGAATGGGATATCGTGTCTAGAAAAACTGTGGACAATATTCTAGACATTACAGCCTATATGAATTCGGTTTTCGGAGACAAACTCATTCAGACCGAAGCAAGATTTGCCGAAATCAAGAGGGATAGTTTATTTGTTGCCGGCGTCTCCGTTTTTATTGGTATTCTCATGTTCTTGTTCATTTTTTTTAGCGTGATTCCGGTTCTCCGCCGAGCGGTATTTGATCTGGTGGCGGCTTCGACCTCGCTTTCAGCCTCTTCTCAGCAGGCCTCAGCCACTTCACAGCAAACCGCTTCCGTGGCCCAGCAATTGGCCGCCGGTGCTTCTCAGCAGTCCAAACAGTCCGAAGAAATTTCTAAAGTTTTGACTCAGACTGCGGCGGCGATTGGGCAGATGGCCACGGCCGCGGGCGAGGCGTCCGGATCGGCATCCAAGACTTCGGTGCTTGCCAATGAGACGGGAAAGAGTTCCCAGAAGATTTTGCAATTTTTGGAGGTGATCAATTCCATCGCGGATCAGACCAATCTCTTAGCTCTCAATGCGGCCATTGAAGCCGCCAGAGCCGGAGAAGCTGGCCGGGGCTTTGCCGTCGTAGCTGAGGAGGTCCGTAAATTGGCCGAGAGTTCCCAAAAGTCAGCCAAGGAAATCAAGGAGGTGACGGAGGAAGTCAATAGTCAGGTAGGATCCACGGTCAACAATATCTCTCAGGTATCCGCCAAGATTCAGGAAATCTCCGCGGGGATCCAGCAGCAGTCGGTGGCTACCGAACAGCTGGCTAAAACCATGGACTCCATTGCGGCCGTGGCCGAACAAAACGCCGCGGGAGCTCAGCAGCTCTCGAGCGCCACAATTCAGCTCAGTGCGGGCAATCAGCAGGTTTCAGCCGCTTCTATTCAGCTGCAAAATTTGGGTACGGTTCTTGAGAAGCTCGTAGGGACGAGCAATTCTGTGCCCGTGTCAGTAGGAGAGCGCGCTTCCGTCAGATCCTCTTCGTTTTCAGGCGGGGGAGAAGCTGATTCCAAGAAAGAATCGGCAAAACCTAAAGCCAAAAGTGTTATAAAACCCTCTTAGCTTCATTTTTATGGCAAAAGGAAAAATTGTTCCATCTCTCAAAAAACTGATTGCCAATGTGCTACCCAAAGAAGAGCCAAAGGAAGAGAAAAAAGCGGACTTGGTTCAGATAATTGTGTTTTCTCTGGATGGCGAGGAATATAGCGTGCCTATTGAAGATATACGCGAAATAATACGGACTCAAGAGATCACGCCCATACCGACCGCACCCGAATTCATTCGTGGAATTCTCAATTTGAGAGGCAAAATTGTGGTAGTGATTGATCTGGAGAAACGTTTTGGTTTGTCGCGCGAATACAAAGTTCCTCCCCGACACATCGTGATTTCGCCCGTGGGGGAAAACATTTTTGGGGTATTGGTGGATGAGGTAAAGGAAGTGCTTCGCGTGGATCCTACCCGCATCCAAGAGCCGACGAGTTTGGTTGCCACCAAAATACATGCCGATTTTATTCGCGGGGTTTTGGTACTGGGGTCGAGGGAGAAGCCTGAATGCAAGGATGAAAATAAGCCGGACTCAGCCGACGGTCGCTTGATTATGGTTTTAGATTTGCCAAAAATGCTTTCGGAAAAAGAGCTTTTATCGCTTGGAGTTTCGGCGGATTCTCCGGCCAAGAAGCGTTAATAGGGAATAATTTTATTTTTATGAAATTCACCAAAGAAATTCTGCAGATCGCGGCGAATAAGGGATCTCAAAAAGTGGCCGAGGCCATGAGGACCCTTTCCAATTACGAAGCCAAAATTTTTGCTTCCAAAGCAGAATTTGTGCCGCTCAAAAAAGCCTTTACCTATTTGGCTCCGGGAAAGGAGGAGTCGGTAATCGTGTACTCCGCGGTCACCACCGCGGAAGGATTTTCCGTCTTGATGGTATCCCAGAAAGATGCTTTGGTTTTAGCGGACCTTTTGGCCATGAAAACCGTGGGCGTAAGCAAAAGATTTACGGAGATGGAGCGTTCGGCGGTGAGCGAGGTGCTCAATGTACTTTCTAATTCTTATGTCAGCTCCTTGGTCGAGACTGCCGGCCTAGATTTAGAATTCGGGCCTCCCTGCTTCATCGAGCCTGGAGGCATGGAAGAAATCGTCAAAGCTCTCAAAAAAGAAGATGTGGAGGATGCGATTGCGGTAATTTTTGATACTCGTATTGAAATAGCTAATTATGGCCTCCGTGCCCGATTGGCGATCATTATTCTGACTGACGGGATGATTACGCTCGAAAAATCTAAAGATGTGAATAAGAATTTTAAAGTATTGATCGCGGATGATTCGAGTTTCATGCGCAAAATGGTGCGCGATATTCTCCAAGAATCAGGTTTTTCTAAGTTCGTGGAATGTGGGAATGGCAAAGAATGCCTAAAGCATTTTGAAGCTGAAAAACCAGATTTGATTACTCTGGATTTGATCATGCCTGAAATGGACGGCATGGAAGTACTCAAGAAAATAGGCAAAAAAGCCAATATCGTGGTCGTATCCGCGGTGGGGCAGACACATTTTATGGAGGAGGCCAAGAAATATGGGGCGATTGATTATATCACTAAGCCTTTTGACAGAAGACTCGTGGGCGAAAAAATCAGGCAGATCGCCAATCAATTGTCCAAGTAGATTCTATGCGTTCATCCAGCCCTAATATCCGTGTTTTAATTGCCGACGATTCTTTCTTCATGAGAAAGCTCCTTCGGGGGCTTCTTGATTCTGATCATAAGGTTGAAGTGGTAGGAGAAGCGCGGGATGGCGAAGAAGCGGTTTCTCTGGCTAAAGTTCTCCTGCCGGATGTCATCACCATGGATTATTTGATGCCCAAGAAGAATGGGGCTGAGGCCACGAAGGAAATTATGAAATCGGTCCATCCGTCTCCCGGGATCCTCATGGTTTCTGCCTATACCAGTTCCGGAGCAAAGGCTACGCTTGAGTCTCTCCATGCCGGAGCCTTGGATTATGTGCTCAAGCCTTCGGGCGAGCTTTCTTTGGATCTGGAAAAAAAATCAAGCGAAATTTTGGCGAAAATTCATGCTGCTTCGGGCCATAAGGGGAGCGTACGAAAAGGAGCTCCTCGTATTCATAAAAAAGTGATGGAGCAAAAAATCTTTCTCGCCGACGCGGTTATTCTGGGAGCATCAACCGGAGGCCCCCCTCTTTTGGAAGAGATACTGGCCGAGCTGCCCTCCAATATCCGCGCACCTATTTTTATCGTCCAGCACATGCCAAAATACTTTACGGAAATTTTTTCCGTCCGATTGTCCGCTATGTGTCGTCTTCCGGTCAAAGAAGCCCAGGATGGGGACTCCGTACAGGGAGGCCGGATTTTTGTCTCGCCCGGGGGATTTCAGATGAAGTTCAAAAGTCCCCGCAATTCCAATGGCAGAAAAATAATTTCGCTCGAAAAAGAAAAGGAGAAAGATGAAAATCTGACGCCTTCCATTGACCAGATTATGTCTTCAGCCGTGGATGCTTATGGTAAAAGGGTCTTGGGAATCGTGCTCACTGGAATGGGGGAAGACGGAAGGGAAGGACTGCGTTCGATACATAAAATGGGCGGATACGTGATTGTTCAGGATCCGCGCACGGCCGTGGTTGCCTCCATGCCTCAATCCGCTATCCGCGAAAAGATTGTGGATGAAATTTTGGCGCCGGCTGATATTATCCGCCGTATTATCGCTTTTGCTTCTTGATTTTTTATGATGGATATCTCTCAATTTAAAGACGTCTTTGTGAGCGAAGCTCGGGAACACCTTCTGCTTCTGGAATCGAATTTGCTAAAATTGGAAAAATCCGAGGTGACTCCTCAGATCCTAGATGATTTGATGCGTTCTTCCCATACCATCAAAGGCTCGGCCGCGGCCATGGGTTATCTGGATACGGCTTTTCTGACTCATGTAATGGAGGATGTTTTTGATTTCGCCAGAAGTGGGATGCTGTCTTTGGACCGCTCCATTATGAACACTCTGCTGGCGGTGGTCGATAAGCTGAGAGAGAGCATTGATTCGATAGAAAAAAATGGAAAAGAACTTGAGATCCGCGCTGCCGCTGAGCAGCTAAAAGCTATTACCGGGGTTTCCACCCAAGGCATCGGGAAGTCTTTGCGGGACCAAACAGGCACCCCGAAGCCATCCGCGGTCATTCGGGAATCAGAACACCTTTCTCACATCAAGGTTCCGGTTGGGAGGCTGGATAATCTCCTCAATCTGGTGGAGGAACTGGTGATCGATAAGATGAAGCTTGCTTTGTTTGAGCAAAAGTTTCCGGAATTGGGAGCCTTGGCCGATCATGTGAGTTCACTCGTAGGCAGTTTGCAATATGAAGTCATGCAGGTGCGGCTTGTGCCGGTGGGCGAGGTATTTGCTCGTTTTCCAAGGCTAGTGCGAGATCTCTCGGCATCCCAGAATAAAAAAATCGAGCTTCTGATTATCGGGGCTGAATTGGAGCTGGACCGCAGCATCGTGGATAAGCTCGCGGAACCCCTTATTCATCTGTTGCGCAATGCGGCCGATCATGGAATTGAGAGGGCAGGGAAAATCATTCTCCGAGCCGTACGGCAAAAAGACTATGCGGTTGTGTCCGTGGAGGATAGCGGAGGAGGAATTGCTTGGGAGAAAGTCATTGGCAAAGCCTTTTCTAAGGGATTGATCGATGGGGCCAAACGGGATTATTTCATGGAAAAAATGCGTCAAGGCGCCATTGCCGAGATACCGGAGATGCGTCAATTGCTTTTTGGCGGATTGTCTACCAAGGAAACGGTTTCGGAAACGTCAGGCCGCGGAGTGGGGCTAGGCATTGTGAAGAAATTCTCCGAAGAAGTCGGAGGCCGTGTTCTCGTAGAGTCCCGGGAATCGGGCACTGGAACTCGTTTTTCCCTGGAGCTGCCCCTGACCCTGGCCATTATCAACGCGCTCCTTGTGTCCGTGGATGATACGATCTTGGCCATTCCCTTTGCCATCATTGAGCGCTCTCTTTTTATTGCTCCCGAGCAGATCAAAAGTCTGGCGGATCAGGACGTGGCAGTGGTGGACAATGAAGAGCTTCCTCTGGCGCGCATGGAAAAGTTTTTGTCGAGTACTTCGAAATCAGGCCGAGCCGCAGAGCCCGGTTTCATCACGGTTGTGGTTGTTCGCGTCGGTAAAGAAAAAGCCGGATTGGTGGTGGATAGGCTTTTGGGCGAAGAAGAAATCATCGCTAAGCCTCTTCCTCCGTTTTTGCGGACGGTCCGTGGATTTTCCGGTTCGACCATTTTGGGGGATGGGCGCACCGTTTTGATTCTGGACGCAGCCACGCTCTTGGAAGATTCTAAAAAATTACTGCGGGTTTTATGAGCTTGACCTTAGGCGACTTTGAAAGGGACCAAATCAAGGAAGTAATAAATATCGGAGGGGGGAATGCGTCCACCTCTTTGTCCCGATTGATCGGGAAGCCTGTTTTTCTGGGGGTTCCTCAATTATTTTTGGACCGCATTGAGAAGACGGTGTCTCATTTTTCTTCTCCCCAAGAGACCTCTACGGCCGTACTGCTCAATACCCGTCCGGCCGGAGGACCTCTCATGCTTTTTTTATTGCCCCATGATTCTGCTGATTATTTGGTCCAGATTCTGGGGGCTTGGGACAAAAAGAAACCCGGCCTATCTACTGATTTGGCTCGTTCCTCTTTGGCCGAGGCCGGAAATATTTTGGGAGGCGCGTTTTTGGATTCTCTTTCGTCTTTTTTGGAGCTCGATTTTGTGCAGTCGGTTCCAGAGGTGGTTCGGGATATGACCGGTTCTATTATTGATTCGATTGTTTCTCCTTTAGGCATGCATTCGGAAGAGATTTTGGTTTGTTCGGCGGATTTTCGAGTGGAAAATTCTCCTATTCAGGGGCAATTTTATTTTATTTTTTCTCCCGAATCTACCTTGAGAATTTTGGAGAAAACTCATTCTAAGATTTCCTGACTTTAGTTCTTTATGAAGCGAAATATTGTCGTGAATATGGGAGAGTGGGCAGTGGGAGCGAAAGAGGGAATTTTGGAAAGCGGGGCTGTGGGATCGTGCGTGGTGATTGTGCTCTATGATCCGTCGTCTTCTTCGGGGGGAATGGCTCATGCCATGCTTCCTTCCCGTACGAATTTGTTATTTTCCAAGGAGGGCGGCATTGACTTTCGAGGAAAATTCGCGGATGAGGCCGTGTCCGCACTTGTCCAGGCAATGGAAAAATTGAGGATCAAAAAAGAGAATCTCCGTGCGACTTTGGCCGGAGGCGCGCAGATGTTTGCTCTGTTTGGAAGGGGCGAGGAACATATTGGCTTTCAAAATGTGTCTGCGGCACGGAGGCGATTGTCCGAGCTTGGCATTCCCATCGAATCAAGCGATACGGGAGGCCATGTCGGACGTGGCGTTCGCCTGGATTTATCCACGGGAAAAGTTTCCATTAGAAAGGCGGTCGAGGAATGAAGCGTTCCTGTTTTCTCATTTCTTTACGAATTATTAAAAAATATGAAAAAGAAAATCACCCGGCGAGATTCTCGCTCGGATCTTTTTTCCAAAGGAATCAAAAATGACTGGGCCGGATGGCAGGATGTTCTGGACAGTTTGACCAATGGGATACTCATGTTTGATCTTCGCAAAAAGGTTATCCTGACCAATGTAGCTATGCTGTCGCTCACCGGACTGCCCCGCGAAGCCTTTACCGTCTCGGATTTTTCCAAGCTTTTTAAAAAAAGAGAACTGGATCTGGAGGCTGAACTTTCAAAGGTAATTACGGCAGGAGAACCTATCCATATTGCTGAGGCGCAATTGTCTTTCTTTTTTTATGAGATCAACGTCACTCCGGTATTTGATGACGCGCGAAAATTAATTGGAGGTGCGCTTATTTTGCACGATATAACGGAAAGAAAAAATGAAGAAGAACGGCGCTTGGAATTGGATTCGCTCAAAAATAAATTCATCACCATCGTTTCTCACCAGCTCCGAACGCCCCTGAATGCCGTCAGGTGGAATTTGGAAATGCTTTTGGCCCGAGAGCTGGGGGCATTTCAAAAAGGGCAGGAGGAAGTGCTCAAAATTTCCTACTGCGCGGCCAAAGAAATTATTTTGCGGATCAATGATTTGATGACCGCCATGGACATAGAGGGAAGGTCGGTTCATCTGCAGAAGGAAAAAGTGGCGTTTTTGGATCTTGTCCATTCTTCCTTTGAAGAATTCCGTATTCCTTGCGAGCTTAAAAAAATTCAGCTTTCTATGGTTTCTCCCCCCGAGGAGCTTCCTCTAGTGAATGTGGATCCTAATTATATCCGCGATGTGCTCTATAAGCTCATGATCAATGCTGTGGATTATACCCATGAAGGCGGGAAAATATCGGTCAAGGTCGATAATAAGAAAAAAGATAAGATTCGATTCGAAATCAAAGACACGGGAATCGGCATTCCGGAGTCCGAGCAGGAGCATATCTTCCAGCGCTTTCACCGCGCCTATAATGCTTCGGCCTCTAAGCCGGATGCTTCGGGCCTCGGACTCTATATCGCCAAACAAATTATCGCAGCCCATGGCGGCAATATCCAGTTCGAGTCCAAAGAAGGTAAAGGCACCACGTTTTGGTTCGAATTGCCGTGCTTTAATTGACTTATTTTATGAAGTTATTTCGCCTGGCATTTTTATTGACTGTTTTGCTGGATTTGTTCTCCCTATTCGCCTATTTTAACCCCGCCTTCGGTAATATCGCCTTTTTTGTGATTTTGTTTTTGATGGTGGTTTTGTCTTTGGAAAATTTAGCCTGGGGCGCGGTACTAGTCGCCGCGGAACTCATCATGGGGTCTTTTGGTTATTGGTTCAGTCTAGATTTTGACGGGAATCGTATTCCTCTTCGTCTCGGGCTATTTCTCATTCTAATGTCCGTGACGGTATTCCGGGTTCTGCAAAAGCGAGATGGGTCATTCCTCAAAGCCCGAGCTTTTCATTGGTATCTTCCCATATTTGGCGTGATCGTTGGGGCGTCGCTGGGAGGGTTGATTGTATGGGACAATTCTTTTTCGGAAGTATTTTTCGATGCCAATGGCTATCTTTTTTTCGCGCTGATTTTTCCTTTCTATTTCGTATTCCGCAACCGCGCGAATTTTGATTTGCTCTGGACCGTGCTGGGGGGAGTGGTTTTGGCATCGCTGATCAAAGTGCTTTTTCTCTTTTATTTATTCTCCCATGACTATTGGATCGTGGCGCCGGAGACTTACAAATGGATACGCGACACAAGGATTGGCGAGATCACTCAGATGGGGGGAGATTTCTTTCGGATTTTCCTGCAGAGCCAGTTTTATCATGTGGCTGGGTTCTGGATTTTGGTCTCGGGGACTTTTTCGTGGATTATGGGTGTGCCGGAACATCCTCTCACCCGCCGGAATTTCATCTTGGGGATGATTTTTTTCTCTCTTTTTTCGGCCTCTCTCGTGGTGTCTTTGTCTCGCAGTTTTTGGGTGGGGATGGCCGCCTCGGGAGTGGTTTTAGTGGGAATATTTCTCGTGTTTTTTCGTCGCCGATGGGAATTTATTAAAAAATCGGTGTTGTTGGGATTGGGAGTATCGGCTCTGACTTGTGTGATTTTAGTTGGCATTCTCCGTTTTCCTTGGCCGGTCAAAACCGATCCGGCTTCTTTGGGAATCCTCAAGGACCGCATCGAATGGAAAACCGAGGCTGCGGTGGCGTCTCGCTGGGCGCTTCTCCCGATTCTCCGAGATAAAATTGCCGAACACTGGATTCTCGGGCGCGGATTCGGCACCTCGGTCACCTATATTTCGAGCGATCCCCGCGTGATCGAGTCGTCTCCGGGCGGGACGGGGGAGTACACCACTTCGGCCTTTGAGTGGGGGTATCTTGATATCTGGCTCAAGGCTGGACTCCTGGGACTTTTGCCCTTTTTTGCCGTACTTGGCTGGACTATCCACTGCGGCTGGCGGCGGGTCTCGGCCATTATCGAGAAATACAATCGCCGAGAGGTCATTATCCGCGAGGATGTATTTGCCTTGGGACTATTCCTCGGCGTGATCTCCCTCGCCGTCATTCACGCCTTCACGCCCTATCTCAATCATCCTCTGGGTATCGGATTCCTCATCATCGCAAGTTTATTTCTCGCCAATGGAGATAAGAAAATCGACGAATGCAAGTTTTTATGCTAGGTTTGACTCTGATATTGATTTAATCTCTTTATTTTATGCGCCAGAAAACTGAAGTAGAAATCCCAAACATTCCAAAGAAAAAAGTGGGGGCGGCCGCCTTGTTTATCAAGAAAGAGCAGGGGCATGACAAAATATTGCTTGTCTTGTCGGAAGGCAAGGATTACTGGACGCTTCCGGGTGGTGTAGTCGAGGACCGTGAGTCCCCCGAAGACGGCTGTATCCGCGAGGTCAAAAAGGAAGTCGGCCTCGCCATCAAAAACCCTCCATTTTTAGGCGTTGGCTATCAAAGCCGTGATACCGAGGATTCTCTTCATTTTATTTTTTTCGGCGGTTTTTTGGATGATAAGCAGGTAAAAAGGATCAAACTTCAGCCAGGAGAGATTCTGGAATACAAATTGGCCACTCTTCCAGAATCCAAAAAGCTCGTTCCCGACCGCCTTTATCAGAGACTCTCTAAATGTATGACGGTTCTGGACAATGATAAGGCGTTTTATATGGAGTATTGGGAGGAGTAATAACAAATCCCTCCCCAACCCTCCCTTTGACAAGGGAGGGAGCTTGTTTCCCCCTTGTCAAAGGGGGACTAAGGGGGATTTGTTGTTCTGCTGTTAACCTTTTTCTATGACTAAAAAAAATCTAGCCTTTATTGGCTTAGGTGTAGTAGTTGTAGCCACACTTTTATATATCTTATTCTGGCAAAGCGGGGTTGAAGAGGTATCGGTGGGAGATAATTCTTCCGGGTTTAAGACTGAAATAGAATATAAACCTTCGGAAATAGAACCCAATCCCGAAATTGCGAAAGATTTTGATACAAAAGATATTTATAATCTTGCGGACATGCAAAAGGCTTATGGAGTGAACTTCTCTCCAAAAGATTTAGCCATGCTCGCCCAGAATAAATTTGTTACCAAAAATATTCTGGAGACTTCCATTCGTCCGGATTCCACGAGCGATAATGCCCGTGAATTCTTGCAGCTTTATAAGCGGGTGCAAGGGCCGACTTGGGAAAATGGATATAAAGAGCGCGGTCCCGAGAACTCAATCTTTTTTTCATCGGACGTCTTTTTCAATGCCTACAATAATCTCTACACTGAGCTTCTGAAAGAAATGGAAAATAAGATTTTTTATCCGAATATTAAAGCTTTATCTCAGAAGTTTTATGAGGCTGCGGCTCAAAAGCTAAAGTCCGCCACAATTGAGGAAGAAAAAAACAAATGGATGAGAGTGCGTAATTACTTTGCCGTTGCTCATACTTTATTTTCTACGGCTAAAGAACCTCTGAAGGAAGAAGATTTTCAAGATTCCGAGGGCCACGGCATAAATCCAAATGATGTCATCGACTCTTCTAATGCCAAAGATAAGACCATTGATACTTATGAAAATGCCTCATTATTCGTCAAGAAATTAGCACTGGACGCGGAGAGTGAAAAGGCGGTTCTGGGTGATTTGGAAATCATCTTTGGTGCCGAAAAAACGGGTGTTCCCGCGGTATTTAAGACGGAGTATGAGACTTATGCCGAAAAGACGGGCATGATATTTAAAGTGGATTTCACCCAATTCACCCCGCGCGGGACTTATACGTCCTCTTCTCTTCGTCGCCAATATTTCCGTGGCATGAAATGGTTTATCTCGGTCCCTTTTTTCATCAAGAGTTCGGAACTCACGGACCATTCTTTCGGAATAGCGGAATTGATGGCTGAGAATCCTGAGGCTCTTAAAAATTATAATGAGCTTGAATCCGCAATCAATTTTCTGGTTGGATCCAGCGATGATTTGATGCCGGTTGATTATTTACAGGCACTGGCTGAATCCAAAGGTTCTGCGGATCCATCAGCCGCGGCTATGCAGTATCTCGTCAAAGCTCATGATCCCAAAATTAAGGATCTCGCCGCTGAGTACCGAGATGTAGGCACGGAAAATTCCGATGATGTCCGACTCGCTACCAAAGGCATGCGTTTTTTCTCCCCGAAATTCGTGATTGATTCGTATTGGACTGGATTTCTCACTCAAGGCGATGAAGCGCCTCGCCCGGGTTATACCCAGAAACTTCCGCCCATGGCCTCTTCGCTCGAAGTCATGGCCTTATTGGGTTCCGACTACGCCCGAACACAAATTTCAAAGCTTGATTTTTATGCTCCTTCGACTCGGGAAGCCATTGAGAAAGCAATGGGGGAATTGGCCGCTCAAAAAGCCGAGTTAACCGATGCTGATTGGCAGAATAATATTTATAATGGCTGGCTCTGGACAATTCAGTCCTTATTTGGATGGCAGAAACAATATCATGATGTCTTGCCTCAATTCATGCAGAATCTGGCTTGGGAAGCCAAAACCCTAGAGACCGCGAGCGGCTGGTGGACTGAGCTCCGTCATGCCGCCATTCTCTATGCCAAGCAGTCGTTTGCGGAGAAAGGCGGTGGAGGACCCGCGGCTTGCGATCCTCGTGAAGTGCCCCCCGCGCCGAAATCGTACATTGAGCCGCAACTGGAGGCTTATACTCGTCTCCATGTTTTGGCCAAACGCACATACGAGGGACTCCACAATCAAGGCTATGAATTATTGAATTTGGACCGGCTGGATAGTTTTATTCATCTCATGGATACGGTAGTTGAATATACCGAGAAAGAATTAACCAATGCTATTTTGGTGGAAAATATTAAGGTAATAGAAGCGCCTGATCGTGCTGATGAAAGAACTATTTGTGTGGAGCATGTGATTGAAGGGGGGTCTAGCGATTGGGAAAAATTGCGTCTGGAAATCATCTCAGGCCTCCAGGCGTCTCTTCCTGTTCCCTTGGAAGGTTCGGTTTTGCCTGCAAAAGATCGCAGAGCGGCACTGGTTGCGGACGTTCACACGGGCGGAGATTCAAATTACGATACTCGTATTCTATACGAGGGCACTGGAATTCCTTATGTGATTTTTACCGCGGTCAATGATGCCAACGGAAAGCGTCTGACCATCGGATTCACTTATTCCCATTATGAATTCACGGAACTTTTGGGCGGCCAGAGATTGACTGATGAAAAGTGGCAGAGCCGTTTCTACGAAGGGGATGAATCCTATGAAGCCTATCACTATACCCACCCAGCGACCTGGCCCAAAACCAATTTCTGGTACGCGCCTTTATTCAATCTCAAATGAAGACCGAAAAGCTTATTTTTATTGGGGGAACAATGCTGCTAGCTATAGCGGCATTGTTCTTTTTTGTTTTTTCTCGTCTCTATAGAGAGAGTCAATTGATACGAGAATCAACCGTGTCCCCTGTTGATTTGTCTGATGATGTGATGGCGCTAAATGTAGGGACGTTGCATGCAACGTCCCTACATTTAGCGCCTAGTCGTGATGAACAGATAACCCATGTCTATCCAAATCCTTATTCTCAGATAGAAGAATTCATGGCAGGTTTCTATTGGGCTGATAAAAATATCGAGCCTTCGCCTGATTTTATGATTCGAGCGGCAGTTGTTCCTCACCATCTCATGGCTACGGGATCCATGGCTTCTGGAATCAAAATGCTCGAGGGGCAGAAATTTGAGAAAATTGTATTGCTTTCTCCGGATCATTTTTTTAAGTGTCCCACTCTTGTGTGCACGGTGAATGCCGGCTATAAAACTTTTTTTGGAGATGTTTTGGCCGACCCTGTCGCTATCCAAACCCTCCGATCCTCGCCCTTAGTCTCCGAAGACGAGGCCTTGTTCAAAAACGAGCATGGTATTTACGCGGTTTTGCCTTATATCGCACATTATTTTCCGGGTGTTCCCGTGACTCCGGTCGCTTTGTCGGTCACTCGGCCGTGGAAAGTAGACCAAGAATCTTTGCTTCAATTATTTGGAGAATTATTGACTCCGGACACCCTTTTGATTGTGAGTTCGGATTTTTCGCATTACTTGACGTTACCTGAAGCTGAGAAAAAAGATGAAGCCACCGCCAAAATACTTTTTTCAAAAGATTTGGCCGGAATTGCCGCACTTCAAAATCCAGAGCAAAGCGATTGCCCTCAATGTCTCTGGGTTTTGGCCAATCTCGCGGATCGCGGCGGGTTCTACAATCCTTCGACCCTTCGCCACACAAATTCCGCAATTTTAGGGAATGATTTAACAGTAAAAGAAACCACGAGTCATTTTGCCATGGTCTGGTATCAAAATGCGCTACTGGGTCCAGAAGATCTTGCAATTGCTGGCGATGTGACGGTGACGCGGGGACTGCGAAAAAATGTCTTGCCTGAACAAGTTAAAAATTGGTGGTCAGGCGAGGGGATCCGTCTGGTCAATCTTGAGGGTCCGCTGCGCGAAAAATGCACGCCTTCCTCCAATATTTTTATTTTCTGCAATTTATTATCCCGCTGGTCATCACTTAAAAATTTGGCCACTCACTGGGGCATTGAAAATAATCATATGTGGGATCAAGGTGCGGGGAGTCTGGCGGAAACGAAACGGCTTCTCGGCCAAAGCGGCGAGATTGCTGTAGGGACTGATGGCTGGAGCAATGACAAGATCCGAATTTTGACCCTCACTCATCTTCTCAATCCCGTTTCCAATACGCCTAGAAATATCGCGCCGGATCAAAGATCGGTTCTGGAAACCCTTCGAAATAATCCGGAGCCCGACAAAATGACCGTGGTTCTGATTCATGATGCCCCTGAATATCAGGCTCTCCCTCGAGACTCCGACACCCTTCGATATCAATCCTTCATCGACGCCGGAGCCGACGCGCTCATCGTGGCCCACAGCCATGTCCCGGGAGACCTCTTCATCTACAAAAATAAGCCCATTTTCCGCGGCATCGGCAATTTCATTTTCGATCAGTACGAGACGATTCCCACCACAACCGGTAAAATGGTGAGATTCAGGAAAGAGGGGGAGAGGGTGTTGTTTGAGACGATGGTGGCGAGGATTCCGTAGTCACCATTGACTTTATTATGAATGAAGGCTATCCTCATGATTCGTTTTTTGTTTTGTTTTTGATTTCTTGTATGATTGGGGCAAGATTTTTCACTTGTGACTTGTCATTTTTAACTTTTGACTTTCTATGATCCTCACCACTCTCTCCCTTCCCGGCCTTGTTCTCATCACTCCCGCCGTTTTCTCCGACGCTCGCGGTTATTTCCACGAAGGTTTCTCTGAAAAGAAGTATGCCGAGGCGGGGATTACGGGGCCATTTGTCCAGGACAATGTGTCTTTTTCCAAAAAAGGCGTGCTTCGCGGCCTTCACTTCCAAAAAGATCCGATGGCTCAGGGGAAACTCGTGTCTGTTCTTCGAGGCAAAGTCGTGGATGTGGCCGTGGATATTCGTCGAGAATCACCGACATTTGGAAAATTTGAGAGGGTGGAACTCTCAGGTGAGAATCACCGTCAACTCTGGATTCCCCCCGGATTCGCCCACGGATTTTTGACCCTTTCCGAAGACGTGATTTTTTGCTATAAATGCACCAACTATTATTCACCCGCCCACGACGGCGGCATTTTCTGGAATGATCCGGATTTGGCTATTCCCTGGCCGATTAAGGATCCGATTGTGTCGGAGAAGGATGGGAAGCATCCGAGATTAATTAAGAATTAAGAATGAAAAATTAAGAATAATTGAAATTTGGTTTTTAATCCATTTTGGGGTTAATTCCTCGCAGCTTGCGGCGGGGTTATTCATTTCAAAAAGGATCATCTGTTTTTTATAAAATAAAAAAGATTGTGAGTTTCAAATGATGAATAAAATCAACTGATGCATCATTTTTAATTCTTAATTCTTAATTTTTCATTATTTTTATGTCTTCCAATAAAAAAAGAATCACCCCCCAATCCCAAGATTTTTCTGAGTGGTATCAGGATGTTGTCCGCGAAGCGGATTTGGCCGAGGCCTCCGAAGTCCGAGGCTGTGGAATCGTGAAGCCTTACGGGCTTAAAATTTGGGAACTCATCAAGGCTGAGCTTTCTAAGAGATTCGAAGCCGACGGCGTGGAAAATGTTTATTTTCCGATTTTTATTCCGATTGAGAATTTGCATGCGGAGAAAGAGCATGTGGAAGGTTTTTCGCCGGAACTGGCCGTGGTGACTCATGGAGGGGGAGAGAAGCTGGTTAATGAATTGGCGGTTCGTCCCACTTCGGAAGCCGCGATGTATCCCACCTACGCGAAATGGATCCAGAGCTACAAAGATCTTCCACTTCGGCTCAATCAATGGAACAATGTCGTTCGATGGGAAAAACGCCCTCGTCCATTCCTCCGCTGGAGCGAATTTCTCTGGCAGGAAGGCCACACGGCTTTTGCCACGGAAGAAGAGGCCCGGGCTGAGGTCTGGAAAATGCTGGGAATGTACCGCGATATCTATGAATATATGGCGATTCCTGTATTTATGGGCAAAAAGTCCGAGAAAGAGCGCTTTGCGGGAGCGGTGATGACCACAACCGTGGAAGTGATGGTCCGCGACGGGAAATCCATTCAGGGCGCGACCAGCCATTACTTGGGAACTAATTTCGCCAAGGTTTTTGGCGTGAAATATTTGGGTGAAGACGGGAAGGAGCATTTCGCCCATCAAAATAGCTGGGGATTTTCTTGGCGATCCATTGGTGCCGTAATCATGGCCCACGGAGATGATAATGGCCTGCGTCTGCCGCCCAATATCGCCCCAATTCAGGTCATTATCACCCCGATTTACAAGGAGGAAACCATGGGAAAGATTTTGGCGTTTTCCAGAAAAGTCCAATCCGAATTAACGGGAATTCGAGTCAAAATCGATGAGCGAGACGGCCTGACTCCCGGATTCAAATTCAATCATTGGGAAGCAAAGGGCGTGCCGATCCGCATTGAAATCGGAGATAAAGAAGCTTCGGGAGGAGAACTCACTCTTTTTCGAAGAGATTTGAATGTCCGAGAGAAAATGTCCGCGGATAACTTAAAAGTGAAAATTGAACAATTACTCCGAGATATTCACACGAATCTTTATAATCAAGCTACTGAATTTGCCAATACTCACATTCATCGCATCGAAAGTCTGGATGAGATCAAAGACCAAGTCGGTTACTTCGAAGCTAGCTGGTGCGAGAGTCCGGAATCCGAGAAACTTCTCAAAGAAAAATTCTCCATGGTTTCTCGAGTACTCCCCAAGAAATACGAAGATGCCGCGCCGAAAAATAAGAAGTGTTTTATCACCGGAGGCGAGGCCAAACATGATTGGTATTTTGCCAAGAGCTACTAAGTCAGGCTTTAGGCATTAGGTCTTAGCTTTTTAGAAACCACAATTGAAGGTCGGTTTTCTAAATAAAAGCTCCCCTGCGAGATGTCGGGGAGCTTTTATTTTTTAATACCTGTGTTAATGTTCCGGAAATAATGATGTAAAATTTATGCAGGAGAAACGATGTAATTTTGCTTTTATTGATAGTCAAAATTTGAATTTGGGCGTCAAAAGTCAAGGATGGAATTTGAATTTCGATCGATTTAGAATTCTCTTGAAAGATAAATATAAAGTAGATCAAGCTTTTCTATTTATTGGTTTTGTGAAAGAAAATCAATCTTTATATACGCAATTACAAAAATCGGGTTATATTTGTATTTTTAAGCCGACGTTGGAAATAAAAGAAAAAGGATTTTTGAAAGTGAAGGGAAATGTGGATGCCGAATTGGTTTTACATACCATGATTGAGCTTGGAAATTTTGAAAAAGCGGTTATAGTATCGGGGGATGGTGATTTTCATTGTCTGATTGAATATTTGGCAGGGCAAAATAAACTGCAAAAATTGATTGTGCCGAACAAGAAATTTTCTTCTTTGCTCCGAAAATTCAGTCCCTTTATTGTCAATATCCAATTATTTAAAGAAAAATTAAAAAAATGACAATACAAAAAGAGGCATTCCCGCGGGATGAAACCCTTTGGTAGTCCTCTTATCGTGATAAGACTATCTTAGTCTATTTTATAAGAAAAGTCAAAGGTATGAATCTACTCATCACCGGCGGCGCCGGATTCATCGGCTCCAACTTTATCCGCACTATTTTGGCAAAATACCCTGAAGATTCAGTCATGAATCTGGATCTTTTGACGTATGCGGGAAATTTGGAGAATTTGAAAGAGATTGAAAATAATTCCCGTTATAAATTTGTCAAAGGCGATATTACAGACCGATCCTTGGTCGATTCTCTCATGAAAGACACCGGTGCCGTTGTTCACTTTGCGGCCGAGACCCATGTGGACCGTTCGGTTCTTGACTCCGGCAATTTCGTCCGGTCTAATATTTTGGGGACTTATACCTTGCTGGAATCTGCGCGCCAACATGGCGGCAAGCGTTTTCATCATGTTTCCACCGATGAAGTCTTCGGCGTGGTGGAAGGGAAGCCCTTCGATGAGAATACCCCCTATAATCCCCGAAGCCCTTATAGCGCGTCCAAGGCGGCCTCGGATCATCTCGTCCGTGCCTATTTTCATACTTTCAATTTGCCTATTACGATCTCCAACTGCGCCAATAATTACGGGCCTTATTGTTTCCCAGAGAAATTAATCCCGCTCGCTATTACCAATTTAATCGAAGGAAAAAAAGTGCCGGTTTATGGAGATGGACTGCAGGTCCGTGACTGGCTTCATGTTATCGATCATTGCTCGGCCATAGATACTATTTTGCGAAAAGGCAAAATCGGCGAGACTTACTGCGTCGGCGTTCGCAAACAATTGCCCAATATTGAAATTGTGCGTCTCATTTTGAAAGCTCTTGGTAAAGATGAATCTTTTATCGAATTCGTCAAAGACCGCCCTGGTCACGATCGCCACTACGCGATCGATCCGTCCAGGGTCGAGCGCGAACTTGGATGGAAATCGGCGATTGCTTTTGAAGAGGGGATTGCCCAGACGGTGAAGTGGTATGTGGAAAATGCGGAGTGGTGGAGGAAGGTGAAGAGCGGGGAGTACAGAGAGTATTATGAGAGGCAGTATGGACACCGATGACCTATCTAGAGATTTGCTTGGATTTTTATTTGACAAAAAACAATAAAATATGTATTATGTGCTTACTTGTTCAGTCTTAAATTTTTAGGATTAGATGTTATAAGAGGAGATTAAAAATGAATTCAAGCTGTTTTTTTTGTGAAACTAAGGGAGATACACATCTTTCGGGCTGTCCTGATGGTTTGTATCTGCAGGCATCAAATAAACTATTTAAGGGAAAGCCGGACTTGGTGGTGTTTTTCACTGCTTTAAGTAAGGATGCTAAATGTCTAGATACTGACCATGCTCAAGCGGTGCGTGAGTTTGAAAGGGGTTATGACGATGGCTGGAAGATCGAAAAATATCGTCGGCCTTCCGATCATCCATCTTATTCCCTTGGTCTTAATCGATCATTAGCCGAACAATGTGTCGAATTAGATTGAGGCATAAATTCCTCTCACTTTGGAAAAATCAAAGTCGAGAGGAATTTTTTATTATGAGAATTTATTGTAAATTCGTGTGAATTTTGTAAGTTGAGGGTAGAGAATAAATTTTAAAAATTATGGCACAAGTTTTTGATGAAAATCTCTTGTCAGAGGAAAAAAAGGCCAAATTAATTGATTGCGATGAAGATCAGATTATCGAATCAGCCCAAATAAAAGATATGGGTGATGATGATTTTTTGTCGCGGGAAGAAGTTCCATATTATATGAATTTGAAATAGTATGAAAAAAATCCTCATCCTCGGCTCCCGTGGCATGCTCGGACAAGAGCTGGTTCTTGCATTCTCCCTCTCTTGTAAAGGGAATGTAGGGCCTGCCCCGCGCGTGCCCGCTCGAAGCTTTTTAGCGGAGGGGGGTAGCTCTTCATTGAGCGTCAGCGATGAAGGCGTAGTGGGGTGGGATAAAGAAGACCTCGATGTCACGAATTTTCCTCTTCTCGAAGAAAAAATAGCCGCATTAAAACCCAGTGTGATTATTAATGCCACCGCCTACAATGACGTCGATGTCTGCGAAAAATCGGATGAAGAATACCAGAAAGCTTTGAAATTGAATCGCGATGTGCCGGGAAAATTGGCCGAAATCGTCGCGAAAATCGGTGCGATTTTGGTGCATTATTCCACGGATTATGTTTTTGGGGGCGATGGGGATGCCGTCGGGGTCGGGACGGGCGCACACATAGGTGCGCCCCTACGGGGTTATGATGAAACCGCACCGCCCTCGCCGTTATCTCGTTATGGTCAGTCAAAATGGGAGGGGGAGAAAGTTTTGGCTCTCGCCTTTGTAGAGACGCGCCATGGCGCGTCTCTACAAACGGCCAATATGTCGAGTGGCTTTTACCTCATCCGCCTCTCCCGCCTCTTCGGCCGCCCCGCCGGATCCGGCAAGAAGAGTTTTTTCGTCAAGATGCTGGAGTTGTCGCAAACACAAGAAGAATTAAAAGCCGTAAATGATGAGGTAGGGTGTTTTACATATGCCCCTGATCTTGCCAAGGCCACTAAGAAACTAATCGAAGAAAAATATCCTTTTGGGATTTATCATCTGCCCAATGAAGGGGAGGCGAGCTGGTATGATGGGGTTGTGGAGTTGTTTAATTTGTCCCATCCCGTAGGGGCGGGTTTCAAACCCGCCCCTACGCCCGGCGTAATTCTGATCACCCCCGTCCCCGCCTCCACCTTCCCCCGTCCAGCCCGGCGTCCCTCTTATTCCGCCTTGGCCAATACTAAATTTCCAAAATTGAGACACTACCACGATGCCCTTGCCGAATTTTTGGAACAGTTATAATCTTTGGCATTTAGACATAGGGGGCTGTTTTATTCTTAATTCTTCATTCTTAATTCTTCATTTTTCATTGATTATGAAAGGCATCATCCTCTCCGGAGGCCGCGGTACTCGTTTGTCGCCTCTGACAAAAATCACTTCTAAGCAACTCCTGCCCATCTACAATCGCCCCATGATTTATTATCCGCTCAATACTTTGCTTCGGGCGGGGATCAAGGAGATTTTGATTATTGTGGCACCGGAGAGGGCTGGGGATTATCTCAATATTCTTGGATCTGGCAAAGAATTCGGCGCGAAATTCACCTATGAAATTCAGGATAAGCCCGAGGGGCTGCCGCAGGCCTTTACCATTGGCGAGAGTTTTTTGTGCGGCGATTCGGTCACCTTGATTTTGGGCGATAATATTTTTGAATATGATTTCACGGAAGATATCCGTTCTTTCCGAAGCGGCGGGCGCGTTTTTGCGAAGGAGGTCAAAGATCCCGAGCGTTTCGGCGTGGTGGAATTTTCTGCCGCGATGAAAGTGCTTTCCATCGAAGAAAAACCCAAAATCCCCAAGAGCCATTATGCCATTCCAGGTCTTTATATCTATGATCATCGCGTCGTTCAATTTTCTAAGGAGCTCAAGCCATCTGCGCGCGGAGAACTCGAGATCGTGGATTTGCACCGGAAGTATTTGGAGCGGGGAGAGCTGGATGTCCGTATGGTCGCGGGAGAGTGGGTCGATGCGGGAACTTTTGATGCTCTGCTCTATGCCAATAATCTCGCCAAAGAAAAATTAGCAAAAAATCTTTTGTTTTAGTAAAATTTGAGTCATCATTAATATTTCTTTTTTATGTTACCGGAAAAAAATAAATCTTGGTTTATTATAGTGGGGCGTTTGGGTTTATTGTTTGTACCTTTTGTTGCTTTTGCCGCCGAGCCGTTCAATTTATTGGGCGGTTGTGCTCGAACAAACGAAGAAAGACAGGCTGCTCAAAGGGAGGAGCTGGAATTGCAACAAGCTTTTGATGCAGATACTGCCCGTATTGAGAGACAAAATGTCGAAAATAATGAAAATTCAGCGGTTCCATCTCAATCTGAGGATATACCCATCCCACCTGTAAAGGTTCCACCTGAACCTGCAAAGGTCCCCTCTCAAACGGTAACTGTTCCGTCCAAAACCGAACAGGCTCCCCCTCCGGCTCTCCCTAAAGCTCAAAAAGATTCTCGGTCTGTATTCGGCAAGGCGGATTACGCGGATTCGAAGATGGTCTCGATTGTGGAAGTGGATCCGAGCGGCAAGGAAACCGGGAAATATTGGTCAGGGTATGTGTCTGGCAGTACGAAATTGCAAAACGTGACCTATAAAGCGGATGGGACTCCGGTTGTGACCACTCTGAAGATGGGAGATATCCCCGCAATGATTGAGGATATCCAGAAGAAAACCGGATCCTATCCGACCGTTGAGGCCTCGGGAGATTCCAAGAGTGTGGTTCCCGAAGGCACAGACGGCACCAACTTCGGCATCCAGCTCGAGCAGATCGATTTTGGAGGGAGGAAGGTTTATTAGAGGGGTAGTAGTAAACAAATTAAAGTAAGGGAGTATTGCAATACGCCCTTACTTTAATTTGTTTTGTTGGAGGCCTTTTCTTTTTTATTTATTTCATTTAATATATTTGGTTGTAAAGCTAATAAGCTAAAGCCTAATGCCTAGTTGTTATGCCCTCCGGTTTCTGGTCCCAACTAAAGGCACCCTTCTTCGTCTTGGCCCCCATGATTGGCGTGACGGACTCTGCTTTCCGGCAGATGTTTTGTTGTGCGGGGAAGCCGGATGTGCTGTGGACGGAATTCACGTCCGCCGATGGCCTGTGTTCGGCTGGAAAAGAGGCGCTCATGGACAATCTCTATTTCGAGCCTCGCGAGCGCCCGATTGTCGCGCAGATTTTTGGCAAGACGCCGGAGAATTTTTTCAAAGTTGCCGAGATGCTTGCCCAAATGGGTTTTGACGGCATCGACATCAATATGGGGTGTCCGGACAAAAATGTTTTGAAACAAAAAAGCGGGGCCTATCTCATCAATACTCCGCGAATTGCCCAAGAAATTATCAAAGCCACACGAGAAGGTGCGCCGAATCTTCCGGTATCCGTGAAAACGCGTCTGGGGTATAACAAAATTGAGACCGACGAGTGGATTCCGTATCTTCTCGAAATGAATATTTCCGCGCTTACGATTCACGGCCGCACGAGAAAAGAGATGTCGAAAGTCCCCGCGGATTGGGATGAGATTGCCAAGGTGGTCCAAATAGTTAAGCAGTCGGGAAAGAAGACTTTGGTGATTGGCAATGGGGATGTGGCAAGCATGGCGGACGCGCGCGAGAAAGTTCGGGAGTTTGGCGTGGACGGCGTCATGATCGGCCGAGGAGTCTTCGGCAATCCTTTATTTTTCAATGAATCTCCCGAAGTCCAGAATCCCACCGTCGAGCAGAAGCTCCAATTATTGCTCGATCACACCCTTTTATTTGATAAACTATTCAGTGGCAAAAAAAGCTTCGCCCTCATGAAAAAGCATTTCGCCTCTTATATTTCTGGATTTCCCTATACCAAAGATATCAAAATCGCCCTCATGGAGGCCAAGGATGCAGGGGAGGTGAAGGGGGTCATTAAGGCTCATCTAGGGGAAAAATAAGGGGGATCTGCCGATACTTGACTTATTTATATTTTTCTATAATATGAAGTGATTCTTTTCAAACCTAACTTTCGGCGTGATTGTTTTTTTGTGTTTTATATATTTTTTTTGCTAATTAAGGATAAAGCATGGAAGCGAGAAGGGGACAGGGATGTGTAATCGGCAATCAGACTATAGAGTTAAGCTGTTTTGGTTGCGATGCACGGTCTGGCGTGGAAAATCGGAACACGAATTTGGATGGGCGTGAATGTACCATGCCTTATTGTCAGGGATGTTGGGAGAAAGAATGTGGGTCTGTCAATGAGGCACAAACCTTCATGCCTGCAGTGATGAATGAGGATTCGATATCGAATTTTTCTTATATCGAACATAATATTCCTTACTGCATTTCCTGCAATAAGATTGAGGATTTGATTCAAAAGACGGTTTATTTGTCTGAGTATCAAATTATATTGCATGTTAATTATTGCTCGGATTGCAATCGGGCAATTGTCTAGACAAAATAGAAAATTTTCCTTCCGGAATCACTGCATGATTCTTGGAAGCCGATATAATCGTATGCTTAATATAGGCATACGTTTTTTTATTGAATTTCATCCCTCAACCCGCTACAATAATTTTGTTCAGCTGTTGGTTGTAATTTTGTTGCTGGCTGTATCTACTCACCACTCACTACCCACTACTCACTAAATATGGTTGGCCTCGATCTTATCCTCATTCTCATCCTCGGAGCCTTCGTTGTCTCCGGTCTTTGGATTGGTTTTGTGGGGACCTTGGGGGCACTCCTCGGTGTATTTGTCGCGACGTATTTCGCGGGATCTTGGTTTGAGAAAATCGCGGACTCGGTTTCTTTTTTATTTTTGGGCAACCAGAATATGGCCAATGTCGTGGTATTCGTGGGGCTTTTTACCATCATCCATCATCTCTTTGGCGTGCTTTTCTGGGGAGTGGAATTGATATTCCGTATCGTCTCTCTCGTCCCGTTCATCCGGACTTTTAACCGTATGCTCGGAGCGATTTTGGGTTTTGTCGAAGGTGTGCTGGCTATTTCTGTGGTGCTCTACATCGTGGCCAGATTCCCCATCGGCTCTTTCTCGGAAATGCTCATCGACTCCCGCCTCGCAAAATTTTTTCTCATCGTCGCCAAGGTGCTCACTCCGCTATTGCCGGAGAGTGTGCAGAAACTAATATAGATGAATCCCTCCCCAACCCTCCCTTTGACAAGGGAGGGGGTAGCAACCTCCCCCTTGTCAAAGGGGGACTGAGGGGGATTTGTTGTTTTTTATGTTTGACACCCACGCCCATCTTCATTTCAAGGCCTACGATGCTGACCGCGAGGCTGTATTTACTCGGACCCTGGAGACGGGGATGTCTTTGGTTTTGGTCGGAACGCAGGCCAATACGTCGCAGTTGGCGATCGATGGGGCCGAGAAGTATGAGCGAGTCTACGCGACGGTGGGCATTCATCCGATTCATCTGCTCGACCGGATGGTCACGGAGGAAGAGGATTCATTTCATACAAAAGCCGAGGTGTTTGACCGCGCGCTGTATTCTCGGATGATTGAATCGTCTGCCAAAGTCGTGGCCATTGGTGAAGTGGGTCTTGATTATTATTGGATCAAAGAATTGTCTCAAGATGATCAGCTCGCCAAAAAAGACCAGCAAAAACAGGTTTTTATTCAATTCTACGAGCTGGCAAAATCTTATAAATTGCCTCTTGTTATCCATTGTCGCGATGCTTACGCCGATTTGCTTATGCTACTCGAAGAACTCGTGGCCGATGAACCCGCGAGAACGAGGGGAGTGATTCATTCCTTTTGCGGCAATTACCGCCAGGCCATTCGTTTCCGCGAGCTGGGATTTTATATCGGCCTCAATGGCATTATCACGTACTCCGAAAGTTATAATAAAGTCATTACGAATGTGGGACTCGATGGCCTCGTCCTCGAGACCGACTGCCCTTATCTCACCCCCAATCCGTTGGACCGCAAATCCCGCAATGAACCGAGGAATGTTTCGTATGTGGCGGAGAAAATAGGGAAGGTTTTGGGGGTCTCGCTAGAGGCGGTGATTGAGAAGACGGATGGGAATGCGAAAAAATTGTTTGGTGTTTAATTTTATTTGCTATATTTTTTAAAATATGTTCGAAAAAAATTTTGAGACAAAAATAAGACGAGAGGGGAAAAAGGAAGAAAAGGCTATTCTATTGGAAGATAAGGCTGAAGCTAAGAGGCAGAAGAGCCGAAAATTTCAAGAAAATCAGGAAAGGGAATTGGAGGAGGAAGAAGAATCAACAGCAAAGATGCAGAGTAGTCCGGAATTTAAGGAAGATAAACAGGATGATGAGATTCTTCGTTCTCAAATGTTGGAAGAGTATTTAAAATCCGATGAATATTTTGAAGATCAGAAACGATCTGATCTGATTCGATATCAGAAAAATTTGGAATCTCAAGAGTATGTGGAATACTTAACCATGCTTGAAGCCGAACAAGTAAAAGCGGGTTTGGACCATAAGAGAAGCAATATTACTGAACTAATTGATTATGAGAGATTATCTGATCGGCAAAGAAATATTTTAGAGAGAGCAAAGGAGTTTTGTCATAGGCTTTCTCGAAAATTTGAAAATGAATTTGGTGAAATTCTTATTAATTATAGTAAAGAACGAAAAGAAATATCTATTCAAATGAAAAAATTTTTATTGAATAAAAAATTTGATTTGCCTCAATTTACTATTTCCAATCCTTATGCCAATGATAATTCCTTGCTTCTTAATTTTCAGCTGCCAAGGCCTCTGTCTTTTTTTTGGTGGAAGGGGGGAGCAAATTCTTGGGGGGACCATGCCGTTGATATGCAGGATCAAGTTGTAGAATGGGGACATTTTTATCGGGAGTTGATGCCGATTGTTTGGGAAACACAAGGTTATTATGAGCAGGAAAAGGGTCTCTCTTTTGACCGAGTCAACGCAGTGGGAGAACATGACCCCGCTAAATATTATTATTTATGGAAAATTAGCTGAATAATTCTATGAACCTCTCCCTCTCCCTCCTTATCATCTTCACTCTCCTCCTCGCTCTCATGATCCTCGGCTATTTTCTTCACCGGAAAATGTCGGAGTTGGTGCGCCTTCGCGAGACGGATATGACGGGCGATGTGCTGAGGAATGTCATGGATTTGATGAAAATCACCAAGGATGAACTTTCTTCGACCCGCCAGGAAATGCAGGGCAATCTTACCAAGAGCCGCGAGTCCATGGAAACCCAGATGCGCGAATCTCACAAGGCCATGCATGAGCGTCTCGACAATGCGGCGAGGGTGATCATGGGCGTCAATACGGAATTGGGGAATATGAAGGAAATCGGCCGATCCATGAAGGAGCTCCAAGATTTTCTCCGGTCTCCCAAACTCCGCGGCAATATTGGCGAGCAGGTGCTGGTGGATCTTTTGTCTCAGTATTTTTCGCGCGATCATTTTCATGTGCAATACAAATTCCGCGACGGCTCGATCGTGGACGCGGCCATAGTCACGGACAAGGGCATGATTCCCGTGGACTCGAAATTTCCCATGGAGAATTTCATCAAGATGACGCAATCTGAAAACGAGGCGGACAAAGACGCCTCGATGCATGAATTCGGCAAGGACGTCAAAAAGCACATCACAGATATTTCCAAGAAATATATTTTGCCCTCCGAAGGGACCGTGGATTTCGCCATCATGTACGTGCCTTCCGAAGCCGTGTACTACGAAATCATCCGCCACAGCGTGGATCTCCACCAATTCGCGTATGAAAAGAGGGTGTTTCCCGTCTCGCCCAATAGCTTCTACTATTTCCTCAAAGTCATCATGATTGCCCTCGAAGGCAAGAAAATCGAGGCCGCCGCCGCCAAAATCCTCGAAACCCTCGATGCCATCCGCATCTCCAACGAGAAATTCGGCCAAAATCTCGGCCTCGTTTCCACCCATCTCAACAACGCCAAAAACGCCTGCGACAAGGTCAATACCGAGTATTCACGCCTTACCGGGCAGATAGAGAATGTGAGGTTGTTGAAGTAGGATTTTTGAACTCTCCCACTTGATTTTCCCTCCATTCCTGCTATCTTATACAGTTCTCGGTTTTTGAAAAATATATATAAAGAGAAGAAAGGCAAAAGATGAGAAAAATACTATTGTTATTTTTATTCATCCCTGCATGCATGGGGACTCGCGAATATGAGGGGTGTGATGTTCCATTTTTCGGAATTGTCGAAAAACCAGGGGAATGGCAAGCTCCAGCAGAAAAAATAGCCGAAGTAGACAATCCTGAAAGAATTGGCTGGGATGAATTACCGCCAGAATTTCAGTATTCGTATACCGAGCTTCAAAAATACACCGCCGTTTTACTGGCCGATGTTCGTGATCTGGAGGATCCGGAATCAAAATTGGATGTTTACCACGCTTTGTATGGAAGCGTCTGGAGCATCCAATCGGATCTGGAAGAATTTCGAGCGATTTCGTGGACCCACAAAGAATGGGAAGATTTGCTTGAGGGAGGCATTTTCCGCTTTGAAGGCGCGCAGAAGATATTCCTTCGCCGTACTCATCGCGTGGACTTAGAAAAGGGGAATTTTGCTTTCTATTGGGGACATGTTTTTTGGCAGGAGAAATAAAATCCCCCCTAGCCATTTTTCAAAATTTCTATAAAATAAACTGGATCTGAACGTCCGGTTTTTTGTTTGGCTGTTTCTAACAACAAATCCCTCCCCAACCCTCCCTTTGACAAGGGAGGGAGCTTGTTTCCCCCTTGTCAAAGGGGGATTAAGGGGGATTTGTTGTTCCGGCTGTTTCCTAAATCCTTATTCCTAAAGCCTAATTTCCCTATGTCCCTCCTCGAAGGCCTCAATCCCTCTCAACTCCAAGCCGTCACCCATGGTGAAGGTCCTTTTCTAATTGTCGCGGGGGCGGGGACGGGGAAGACGACCGTGGTCACTCGTCGGATCGCGCATTTGATCATGGAGCGGAAGGTTCCCACGGATTCGGTTTTGGCTTTGACCTTCACGGAGAAGGCGGCCAGCGAGATGGAAGAGCGTTTGGACCGGCTTCTGCCTTATGGCTATGTCGATCTGTGGGTTTCCACCTTCCACTCTTTTTGCGAGCGGATCCTGCGCGCGCATGCCCTCGAAATCGGTTTGTCCATGGATTTCACGCTTCTGGATTCCGTCCGGCAATGGATGATGTTTCGGCAGAATTGGGAGGCGTTTTCATTTGATTATCTGGCGCCCAGAGGCAATCCGGGATCACTCATTCACGAATTGCTCTCTCATTTTTCCAGAGCCAAGGACGAGGAAATCGGCGAGAAAGAATATTGGGATTGGGCCGAGAAGAATTTCGCCGAAGCCGAAGATTTTGCTGCCTTGGCCAGCGATGCCAATCGGGAAGAGGCCCAGACACGATTTCTGGAAGCAAAAAAGACGAGAGAAATAGCCTCGGCTTATCATCAATATCAGCAAATTTTATACAAAAACGGCGCTCTCGATTTTGGCGATTTGATTCGTTTTACCCTCCGATTATTCCGCGAGCGCCCGGCGATCTTGGCCAAGTATCAAAATCAATTTCAATATGTGCTGGTGGACGAATTTCAGGATACCAATTGGGCGCAGTTCGAACTGGTCCGGCTTCTGTCGACTCCGCGCAACAATCTCACGGTCGTGGCCGACGATGACCAGAGTATTTACCGTTTCCGAGGAGCCTCGATGAGCAATATTTTGGAATTCAAAAAACGTTATCCATCGAGCGATCAGGTGTTTCTCACTGAAAATTACCGCAGTACCCAGAATATTTTGGATCTATCCTATCAATTCATTTTGCATAATAATCCCAATCGATTGGAGTATCAGATGCAGCAGTCTTTATCCTCGGTCGCCGATGTAAGGGCTGAAAATTTTCAGCCCTTACATCTGGGGCAGACTATCTCCAAGAAACTCCTCTCCTCCAAACCCGAGGCCGGGGTGATCGACCACCTTTCGTTTCCCTCTCAGCAGGAAGAGGCCGACGGCGTGGTGGCAAAAATCCAGGCGTGTCGGGCCAAAGACGCCACTCTCGGATGGAAGGATTTCGCGATTCTCGTTCGTGCCAATCATTATTCTGAGGCGTTTATCGATTCTCTCTCTCGGGAGGGAATCCCGTTCACGCTCCTGTCTTCCCGCGGCCTCTATGCCAAGCCGGCGATCATGGATATTTTGGCGTATCTGCGCTGGATGCATTTTTATCCGGACACGGTGAGCGCGTACCGGGTTTTATCCATGCCTTTTTGGGAGCTCACCCATGGCGAAATGGTCGATCTCATGTCCATTGCCAGGAGAAAAGGGTGGCATATGTACACGGTTCTGGAAAAAGCGCCGGCTATGGGATTTGGCGAAGAAACGCTCAAAAAATGTGCCCGGATTTTGTCGTCGCTCGTAGATCATTCGGCGAAGGCCAAGCGGGGACTTCGCGTATTCTCGCTCATTCATGGCTTTATCAGCGAGAGCGGGTATCTGCGCTATCTCGAGGGTCTCGGCGATAAAATCTACGCGGAAAATATCAGTTATATCAATCAATTTTTGAAGATGGTTCGATTGTTTGAAAAAGAAAATAAAGAGCATTCCCTCGGCGCATTTCTCCGCTACATGGAATGGTTGGACGAAGCGGGGGACGAGGGGACGCTCCGCGACGAAAGCGATTGGGATCCGGATACGGTCAAGATCATGACGGTTCACGCCTCCAAAGGACTCGAATTCCGCCATGTTTTTATCGTCAATCTCGTGGACCAGCGTTTCCCGACCAACCACCGATCTGAGGCTTTGCCTCTCCCCGCGCCTCTGATCAAAGAAATTTTGCCGGGAGGCGATTTTCATCTCGAAGAAGAGCGGCGCTTATTTTATGTGGCCTGTACTCGGGCCAAGGAAGGTTTGTATTTCACCCGCGCGGAAAATTACGGAGGCGTTCGGAAGAAAAAAATGTCGCGATTCCTCGTGGAATTAGGATACAAAGACGCGGAATCGGAAGGAAAGAAGCTCGCTCGGAAAATTATTTTGACTCCGGACGGTTCCTCCGGCCATGGCAAGGAAATCGAGGGCGATGACTTTTTTGATTGGGAAAAACTCATTCCCAAAAAATTCAGCTTCACCCAGATTAAGGCCTTCGCGACCTGTCCCTGGCAGTACCGCTATGCGCATCTCCTCAAGATTCCGACTCCCGGACGAGAAACGTTCAGCTTTGGACAAACTATGCATTTGACTTTCGAACGTTTCTTTCAGCAGATGATCGATAAGCGGGGGAGTCCGCAGTTGGGGTTGTTTGGTGCCCCTACCGTGCAGATCGCCCCTTCTCTCGACACCCTCTTATCCCTCTACGAATCCGCTTGGATCGATGATTGGTACGAGACGAAAGAGAGGCAGGAAGAGCGCAAAGAAGAGGGGCGGAAAATACTCCGTGATTTTTACCGTATTCATGAATCCGCTTGGCCCCTTGTCCTGTCTTTGGAGCAGGGATTCAGTCTCAAAATTGGCGGCTATCGTTTGTCCGGAAAAATCGACCGAATCGATGATCTGGGGGACGGGACGGTCGAGATTGTGGATTACAAAACCGGCCGAGTGCCCAAGGATGAGGCCAAGATCGATCCTGAAAATAAAAAACAGCTTCTCATCTATCAGTGGGCGGCCGAGGAAATTCTCCAGAAAAAAGTAGGAAAGGTTTCGTTTTATTATCTGGAAGAAAACAAAAAAATTTCTTTTGTGGGAACTCCGGACAATTTGTTAAAATTGAAAGAGGAAATTTTGGAAACCATCGAAGCGATCCGAAAGAGTCAATTCATTGCCAAACCCTCGCCTCAAGTTTGCCAATACTGCGATTTTAAATCGATTTGCCCGTATAAAGCGTAGCTTCGCTTATTAGGTATTAGCTTCGTTAGCTTCATTAGGAAAATATGAATTTTTTTAACTTTTCTCCTAATGAAGCTAACGAAGCTACAAGCTCCCCTCCTAATCTATGGAATCCCTAGGCGTCCTACTCAAACACCGCATTGTTTCTATGCCGCAGAGAGAGCAGCTGTCGGCTTCGGCAGTCCTGGAGAAATTCAATGAACTTCTCTGGGGGGAGTTTGGCGATGTGTCGCGGACACGCGCTAAGGCAATTTATCTGAAAAATGATATATTGTGTGTAGCGGTCCTCTCGTCTCCTCTCGGCCTTGAGATCAAATTCCGCGAGCAAAAAATGATCCATCTCATCAACGACTTCTGCGGCCGGACTATCGTGGGGAAATTGAGGATAATGGGATAAAATAAAAAATTACGGATTACGAATGACGAATGACGAATTAAACAGCCCATACTCGGAGATGATTGCTGTTTGTTGCCCATTTGTAATTCGTAATTCGTCATTCGTAATTGTCTATGACTCTCCGTTCTTACATCTACACCATGTCCGCGGCAACTTTAGTTGCTTGGGGGGCATTTTTGTTTATCATCGTCAACGTGGATCCCACCCGCACTCCGGTTTGGGGATTTTTATTTTTTTACGCGACTTTATTTTTATCTTTTTTGGGCACATTTTCATTGATTCTGCTTTGGGTGAGGCTTCGCCAAAAAGACGAAGAAAATCCGGTTTTTAAGCGAGTTGCTATTTCTTATCGGCAGGGAATATGGGTCTCTCTTTTGATTCTGGTCTCTTTAGCTCTCAAATCCTTTGATCTCTGGACCTGGTGGAATATGCTGCTCTTAGTTTTTTCATTCACTCTTCTTGAGTTTTTTTTCTTGAGTTTATCTAAAAAAGTCATTTATACGCGTTAAAAGCTATCAGCTTTCAGGAAATTATTATGAAATTTTATTTTTTATCGTTTATACTTCTTTTGTCTTTATTTGTTTTGACTGCTGCGCCTGCTGACGCGGTGTCGGATTTGGAGGCGCGAAAGACTTACCGCGATATTTTGGACCGTGACCCCTCAGTGGCCGAACTCAAAGCAGCACGGCCTCTAAAAGGGACAGGGGACTTGAGGAATAGTTTGAACGAGAAACCGGAACGGGAAAAAGTACTCGCGGATGTCTATATCAAAGCGCTGAATCGAGAACCCCGCAAGGACGAAATCGCGACGCTGAAAAATTTTCGGGCCTCGGTATCGAAAGTGAAAGATCAATTGTTTGGTTCTCGGGAACGAAAGAAGACGATTGAAGGGACTTATAAAAATTTATTGGGCAGAGACCCGTCCGCATCGGATACTGAATTTTTTATTCGGACTCGCGCGGATGTGGCAAAAATAAAGGAGACGGTGGGACAGAGCCAAGAAAGACAGATCTTGGTGGAAAAAAAGTCTCGAGATTTGGAGTTTTCAAATAATAATGGGAAGGGTCTTGTTGCAGATCCCGCCGAACCTCTTCCTCCCAAGCCCCTCGTCTCTCCCGATATGTCCCGCGGCGTGATTCCGTGCCAGATTGAAGGCGGTCCGGGTTTTCCCCGAATCGGACTCTGCCGTTTTGAATTCGTGCCGCGCACCCATTTTGGTGCTCTGGAATCGACCCTGGGAGGAGATGTCAATTCGTTCGATTCGAAATTAGTTCCGAAAATTCTCGTGATTCATATCAAGGAATTTTCTGGAGCCAAAGCGATACAGGGCGAGATCAAAACTCTGACTCCCGAGCGTTCCCGCGAACTCCTGCCTTTGCCGGTTGATGAAAAATTATCTGCCATTGACGAGCAATTGCGATTACAGCTCCAAGAGATTCGGGCTAAAAAAGAGTCATTGTTTCAACGGCGCCGTTCTTTGGAACTCAAGCGAAAAGAACAGGAAATTCGTCTGGGTGAACTCCGGACAAAATTATTGGCTCTTCGCGTTTCCGCTCTAGGATCGCCGGATCTGGCGGGCGTGGAAGCGGAGTTCCAGAAGCTGGAAGGCGAGTTGGCGGAGGTGCAAGGAGCCGAGCAGAGTTTGCTTTTACAAGAAAAGTCTGCCCAAGAGGCTGAGAGAAAGCTTCTCGAATCGGGGCCAGCAAAAATTTAATCCAATACATGATTTTATGATAAGCAATCAAAACAATGGCATGACCACTATCGAGAAAGTTGTAATTTTTACTATTTTGCTGATTGTCGCGGGCCTTGGAATCTGGGCATGGACGATTTTCGAGTCCCGAGAGAGGGATCGGGATAAAATTGCCGGACTCAATGCTCTCCATGCCTCTTTATTGACTTACTTGAACAACGAAAAGAAAATGCCTAGAAATATTCAATTGGGGGAGTTTTCTTGTTCGGATAAATCGGGGTTTTTGGGCGAGTTGGTATCGGGGGGGTTAGCCAAAAAAGAAGATGTCTCTCGGAATCCCTACTGCTATTTTGATTTTGGGCCTGGCTCTGAGCATGGCGCGGTATTGGGAATAAAGCTGGAATCCACGGAGTTTCCGTCTTCTTGCCGTCTGGGGCCTCCAGCCAAATGGTGCGATTCGTCTTATTACTGCATTTGTCAGCCCTATGAAGTAGAGGCTGTGCCGGTTAAATGATTTTAATAAAGGAGGCGAACTTGTATGAAAATTTGGGGAAAATCTAAAGCGATACACTCGACGTGGTTTTTTTTGCCGACATTCAAATTGCTTTTGGACTGCGGGGAAGGGGCGTCTACGACTTTAGGCATTCACGCATCGGATGTTGAATATGTCTTTCTCTCGCACATGCACCTGGATCATATCGCCGGCCTTTTGACCTTGGGGCGCTTCCAGAAAAGGACCCTGAAGCATGAACCCAAACGCCGGCTGGCGCAGGTGCTTTATAATCCGGCCTGTCAGGATAAAATCGACAAACTCATTCGTTTTTTCAAAGATTGGGATTTGTTCCTCAAATTTGTGCCACTGGAGGAAGGGAAGGATTACAAAATCGCCAAGAATATTTATCTCCGGCCTTTCCGCGTCAATCATACGGCTCCGTACTATCACGAAATTCTGCCGGCCATCGGCTGCCACATTGTCGAAGTGAGGAGACGCCTTCGTAAAGAGTTTTTGGATAAAAAAGAAGAGATGGATCGTTCTGTTCCCGCTGGAGCATCCGCCCAGAAGGCATTTACCGAATTCATGCTCGAGCTTAAAAAAAATCATTCGGACGATGAGATTCATGAGACTTACGAACGAAAGATATTATCCTATTGCGGGGACTCTTCTCCTGTGTCTCCCGAGTGGGTTAGGGGAACCGAGATTCTCATGCACGAATCTTCATTTTTGAATAAAGATGAGATGGAAGCCGCCCACAGTGCCTTCGCCGATGTCGTGGAGGTAGCCAAAAAAGCACAGGCCGGGGCTCTCGTTGTTTATCACTTATCCGAACGCTACAAACGTGAACTGCCTCACTACCGCGAAATGATGGAAAAAATGGCCAAAGACGCCGGCCTCGCTTGCCCCCTCTATATTGTCGGCATTGATGAATTTTTTAGGAAGGATATGGGTTTAAATCCCTCCCCAACCCTCCCTTTGACAAGGGAGGGGGTAGCAACCTCCCCCTTGTCAAAGAGGGATTGAGGGGGATTTGTTGTTCCATTCGTCATTACGTAATTTTTAATTCGTAATTTCTTATATGAGTAAGATCAAAAAAATATCGTCTATAGGCACTTTATTATCTATATTCTGTTGTCTTTTGAAGCCGTCGCTGGTCGCTTTTGTCGCGGGGCTGGGAATTGTGTTCAGCGTGGGGGATGATTCTCTAGCTGTGTTTATTTTACTATTCACTTCCATTTTTTTTATTTCGATCTTTCATTCTTTCCGCGGACATGGTAATATGCAACCTTTACTGCTCTCGGCTCTCGGGATTACTATGGTTATTTTGTTCCGATTTTTGTGGAGTGACTCCTTGATCGCGGGAATGGGCGGAGTGTTTATCTTATTCGCCGCGGTCTGGGATTTGCATTTAGTAAAAGGATGTCAGTGCTAGGCTTTAGGCTATTAGGCATTAGCTTTTTAGGCAAATAGCCATAAACACCCCTGTTGTTTCTAATAAGCTAATGGCCTAAAGCCTAATGCCTAACCTCCAACATATGAATAAAAACAACACAATATTCGAAATATCCGGATGGTCGGTGGTCAAAATTTTGCTCATTTTGGCCAGCGTGTGGCTCGTATTCACGATCAAGGACGTACTAGTGATGCTGTTTATCGCCCTGCTCATTTCTTCGGTTCTGGACCCTCTGTCTCGATTCTTGCAGGAAAAAGGGGTGCCCAAAGTCGTGGCTATTTTGGGGATTTATTTTGTTTTGATGGCTCTCTTCGGTCTATTGGGCTGGATTTTTATTCCCGTGATCATTGCTCAGATCCGTGATATTTTAGTGGTATTCCCTAGCTATTTGAGTACCTTGACCCAGACTCAGGAGTTTTGGGGGATTTCGACTCAGTGGATCAAGCCGACTCTAGTGGGAATTGAAAATTATTTCATCAATTTTACGACGAGCGGCTTATTTTCTTCGGTGACGTCTTTTTTTGGCAGTGCGCTCTCGGTTGTTGTTGTTTTTGTGCTCTCTCTCTATATGATGCTCGAAGAAGATGCGATCAAGAATGCGCTCAAGTTTATTCTTCCCGCGCAGTATCAGCCTTTTTTGATCAAGATTTACAAAAAGATTCAATACAAAATCGGTCTTTGGATGCGAGGATACTTGATCAGCGCCTTTGTTGTGTGGATTCTCACTTTGCTAGCCTTGATTCTATTGGATGTAAAATATGCTTTGGTACTATCCCTCATTACTCCGATCGCAGAGATTATTCCTTTCTTCGGTGTGATGATCGCCGCGGTTCCTGTATGTCTTCTGGTATTTTTCGATTCTCCGATCAAGGCGCTATTTGTTCTGATTGCTTATAAGTTTGTGGATATTTTCGAAACCAATATTTTGACCCCCAAAGTCATGCAGAAAAATGTGGGATTGAATCCTGTCCTCATTATTGTTAGTATCCTCGTAGGCGTGAAATTGGCTGGTTTTCTGGGCGCTATTTTAGCTATTCCCGTTCTGACCGCCTTGTCGGTTTTTGTTTCAGACGTGTTTTCTCGAGAATTGGATAATCCACAATCAGATAAGTAAATCAGGCTTTAGCCCATTAGCTTATTAGAAACATAAAGGCTGTTTCCTAAGAAGCTAATGCCGAATTGCCTAATGCCTATAATATATGACGGATGAATTTAATAAGAGGCTGGAGGAAATTGTCTCGCTGTGCAAAAGAAGAGGCTTCATTTATCCTTCTTCCGAGATTTATGGAGGCTTTTCCAGCACCTATGATTTAGGACCTCTGGGCGCCCTCTTGGCCGAGAATATCAAAAATCTCTGGAGGAAAGAGTTGGTGCAGAAGCGCCCGGATGTTTTTTTGCTGGACGGCGCGATTTTTTGTCATCCCAAAACCTGGGAAGCCTCGGGCCATGTTGCTTCTTTCAATGATCCTCTAGTGGAAGATAAGCTCACCCATATCCGCTATCGCGCCGATCATTTGATCGAAGAAAAATTAGGTATTTCTACGTCTGGAATGAAATTTGAGGAAATGGCGCGGCTGATTGTCGAACATAAACTAAAAAGTCCTGCGGGAAATGAATTCACCGAACTTGAGAGTTTCAACCTCATGATGACCGCCAAGCTGGGCGCTACGGAATCCGGCAAGGAAGAGGCCTATTTACGAGGCGAAACATGTCAAATTATTTTTTTGCAATATAAAAATTTGGTCAATTACGCCCGTAGAAAGATGCCTTTTGGCGTACTCCAAATTGGAAAAGCGTTTCGAAATGAGGTCACTACCAAGCAGTTTGTGCTTCGAACCCGCGAATTCAATCAAATGGAGTTCGAATTTTTTACTCGGGACGCTGAAGCGCTGACTTGGTATGACTATTGGAAAGAATTTTTCCTTGTTCTTCTGACCGGCGGACTTGGCATCGACGGATCCAAGATCCGCTACCGCAAAATTCCAAAAGAAGAAATGTCGCATTATGCCAAGGAGCAGCATGATTTGGAAATCCTGCTCACGGGAGGGAAGTGGCTGGAGATCAGCCCCCTCAATCACCGTGGCGTATGGGATCTGTCTCGCCATTCGGAGTATTCCGGGGAAGATTTGTCGTTTTTTGATTCGGAAACTAAAGAGAAATTTGTGCCGACCGTCTTGGAAACCTCTTTCGGCCTCGAGCGCGTGATCTATGTTTTATTGGATCAGGCGTATACGGAAGAAGAGGTCACGGATTCCAAGGGCAATAAAGAAAAGCGCATTGTGCTCAAATTCAAGCCATCGGTCGCGCCGATCAAAGCTGCGATTTTGCCTCTGATGAAAAAAGATGGTCTGGCCGAGCGCGCCAAGGAAATTTACGGCACTCTCTC
The DNA here is from genome assembly GCA_007375725.1 of Parcubacteria group bacterium Greene0416_36. GTDB lineage: Bacteria > Patescibacteriota > Patescibacteriia > VMEV01 > VMEV01 > VMEV01. The sequence continues at coordinate 4,137 of VMEV01000008.1, read as the reverse complement.
TAATTTTTGGTCCGTAGAATACGATGAATCCGGTTCCATTGGCAAGCGTTATCGCCGCCAGGACGAAATTGGTACCCCTTTTTGCATCACCGTCGACTATGACACGCTCGAGAAGGGCACCGTCACCGTCCGCCACCGCGATACCATGACCCAGGAGACGATTTTGGCTGCGGAGCTGGAAAATTATCTTCGAGCGCGTATTTAGCAACAAATCCCTCCCCAACCCTCCCTTTGACAAGGGAGGGCGCTGTTTCCCCCTTGTCAAAGGGGGACTAAGGGGGATTTGTTGCTGGCTGTTCATTCGTCATTCGTAATTCTTCATTCGTAATTGATTTCTATGTTCATCAAACACATTCTCCCCAATGCCGTGCGTCTGGTGCTCGTTCCCATGAAGGACAGCCAATCCGTCACGGCTCTAGTTTTGGTCAAGGCGGGGTCTCGATATGAGAAGCCAGAAACCGGCGGTATTTCTCATTTCATCGAACACATGATGTTCAAGGGGACCAAGCGGTTTCCCACGACTTTGGATCTGACCCGTATTTTGGACGGGGTAGGCGCGGATTTCAATGCCTATACAGCCAAGGATCATACGGGCTATTACATCAAACTCAGCGCCACGAAAATCGAGCTGGCCTTGGATTTGCTTTCGGAGATGTTCCTCAATTCGACTTTCGACCAGGCTGCTCTCGACCGTGAACGCGGTGTGATCATTGAGGAAATCAAGATGTATGAGGATACGCCGAATATGCATATCTACGATGTATTCGAAAGCGCCATTTATGGCAAGACGACCCACTTGGGGCGCAATATCGCCGGAACGAAAGAGACCGTGAGCTCGTTATCGCGCGCGGACATGATGAATTATATTGCCAGCCGTTATCAGGGAGACCAGATGGTCATTGTTTTGGCCGGCAAGGTGGATGAAAATACCATTCCCATTGTCGAGAAATATTTCTCTCCGATTTCTGGGAATTTAGAGAAATTGTCGACGGTGCCGAAATTTGATTTTGAAACTTTTTCCGTATCGCAGACCAAGCCTTCGTTTCAGATTGAAACGCGAAAAACGGAACAGGTTCAGCTGGGTTTTGGATTTCCGGGACTTTCACTCCTGGATCCCCGGTTGGGTTCCCTCCGTGTTTTGTCCGTGATTCTGGGCGGGAGCATGAGTTCTCGTCTGTTTATCAATGTCCGTGAAAAAATGGGATTCTGTTACTTCATCCGTTCGGAACCTGAAAGCTACCAGGATGCCGGCAGTTTTGGCATTTTCGCGGGGCTCGACCAGAAGAATGTAGCGAGAGCTGTTGGCGCTATTTCTAAAGAATTAAAAGATATCAAAGAACATGGCGTACAAGCAGAAGAATTGTCCCGAGCAAAAGAATACATTGAAGGCAAAATGACCCTTCGCCTTGAAAATACCTCGAGCGTTGCTTCATTTTTTGGCGATCAGGAATTGCTTGAAAACCGCATGAGCACTCCTTCCGAGCGTCTGGCCGAGATTCGAGCCGTGACCCTCGAAGATGTCCGTGCCATCGCCCAAGAAATATTCGTCCGTTCCCGTACCAATATTGCCCTCGTAGGCAAAAAGGTGTCGAAGGCCGATTTGATGGGGGGATTGGATTTTTAAATGAAGGGAGGCAAGATAGCAACAAATCTCTCCCCAACCCTCCCTTTGACAAGGGAGGGAGCTGTCTCCCCCTTGTCAAAGGGGGACTAAGGGGGATTTGTTGCTTTTGTGTTGCCCTTGCTTTTCTCCCCAAAATCCGTATAATTCATTGTTTCAGTTTGATGAATGTCATTGTATGCTCCTCATTGGAATCGACTGCCGCGAGATGTTTTCCCACAAGGGATCTCTCGCCGGCGGCATCGGACAATATATTTTTCATATGGCGAAAGCTCTCGAGACGGTGTCTCGTGGGAAGTATTCGTTTGTTTATTTTCTGCCGAAAGAGGCGTATGGCAATCCGCTTTTGGATGAATTTATTGGTAAGAAATTTTTTGTCAGCTTCAAAACCAAGCGAAATATTCCAGTTTTGAAAAATCATCTTTTATTTTCCTTAATGCTCCACCGAAGCCGCTTAGATGGGGTTTTTTTCCCGGCCAATCATATTCCCATCGGATATCGGGGGCCGTCTTGGGTGGCGGTGCATGATTTGGGTATTTATCGCTATCCACAATGGTTCCCGGACCGGCAGTTTTTTTCCACCAAGGTGGTCTTTCCCGCGACTCTCAAAAAAGCCACAAATATCGTCAGTGTATCGGATTTCACTCGAGGTGAGATGGAGTCGCTGTTTCCAGTGTCCCGAGGAAAGACCCATGTGATTCCCGAGGCTTCCACGCGTCCCGGATGGCTCCGCGAAACCCATACCGAAGAGAGCGTCCATGTCGCTCGGGGCCACTATATTCTGTCTTTGGGTACGGTACAGCCTAGGAAGAATGTCATCGGGTCCATTCAGGCCTTCGAGCATCTTTTGGACAATCACTCGCACTTGAAAAAATCTCCGCTTGAATTTTATATTGCCGGCCCCCGAGGCTGGAAAAGCGAGGCTATTTATGATTATCGCCGCCAGTCGGTTTACAAAGATCGCATTACGTTTTTGGGGGAGGTATCAGAAACCAAAAAGAGAGAACTGCTCTCGGGCGCTCAATTGCTTTTGTTTCCCTCTTACTATGAAGGGTTTGGCTTGCCGGTTCTGGAAGCCATGGAAATGGGCATTCCAGTGGTCACGTCCCGCAATTCTTCGTTGTCCGAAGTCGCGGGAGGAGCCGCGCTGTTGGTGGATCCTTACTCGATCGGTGAGATTTCCGCGGGGATGGCTATGGTTCTCGGTGACAGTAAAATCCGCGCCGAGATGATCGTGCGCGGGAGGGAGCGGGCAGGGGAGTTTACATGGGAAAAAAGCGCGGAGGAATTCCTTAAACTTTTAGACAATCACTTTCAAAAGAAAGAGGAAAAGAAGTCCCTGTAAAACCAGAGCGTGAGACAGACGGATGGTTTTGTGCTTTTTTTCCGGCAAGAAGTTATGTATGAAAAAATGGAAATCGTGGAATTTTTTAAGGAATCGGACCTTGGTCAGTTTATAAAACGAGACCAGCAGGTCCGGGAGCAGTCCTCCTAATATTGCCGCGAAGATGATGCGTTTATCCGTTCCAATATCGAAAATTTCGATGGAGAATAAAAATAAGAGAGTCGTGATCAGATCTGCGGTCAAAAAGGTATACACGCGGCGCAATTTTTCCTTGTGCTGATAATTGGCTACCATATTGTGGTCGCCGTGGGGAATGAAATCGAGAATGAAGTGGAGGATAAAGCAGATGACAAAGGCCGACAGGGCCGAGCTGGACAGTTCGCCCACCCAAGCGCTTGAGGCCGCGTGAATAACCATGAGCATAGAAAAATAGATGAATGATATTTCCAGAGAGATTCTTTCATAATACGGGTATTTTAGGGGAGGGGCAAGGGGTAGGACTGGAAACAAAAAATCTTCTAGAGTCATAGAAGATTTTTTGTTTCGTTTCTCCTGTGGGGCCTGCCCTGCGTAGCTCTCCATTGAGCGTAGCGAAGGAAGCGAAGTAGGGTTGCCGGAGCGGGATTCGAACCCGCGACCTCCGGATTATGAGTCCGACGAGCTACCAACTGCTCTACCCGGCGATAAATATAAACACAGTATAGGCCAGACCCCAATCCTTGTCAATCGGGCGTTTTTTTGTTTTTGTCCCATCACGCCCTCCCGTAGGGGCGCACCTATGCTTGTCCCTCGTAGCCCGCCTTAGGGCGAAGTGGGATGTGTGCGCCCTGGGCAATGCCCCTTCACCTATTTGCCAAAAAAAACTAGATCCTGTAATTTCTAATCTAGAAATAGAACACGCGTGTAGAGATTTTTTCGTAAAAAAATTTTGTCCCTAGTTAAGAACCGATTAATTAATTGGTTTTTTGTGTTTTAGCAGACAAAATTTTATGAGAAGAAAGTTATTTTCAATAATCTCGTTGGTTTTATTTTTCGCCATGCCATTCTCGGCGTGGGGAGCCGGAGGAACCTCGGCCCTTCTCGAACGCAATCGCGATCATGCTAATAGTGCCTCGCTTCTGTCATTGGGGGACTACGGTGCAGCGGTGCTTTACAGAGGGGCTCTCACGTA
>VMEV01000007.1 GCA_007375725.1 Parcubacteria group bacterium Greene0416_36 | reverse complement strand
TCATCCCGTTCGCTATCGTTGAGGTGAGCGTGTTTTTTTTATCATCATATTTTCCACCTTAATCTTCCTATCGGTGCTTTTCAAACCTAACTTTCGGTGTGGTTGTTTGACAATTTTTTTGGTTGGAGGACTTTCCATGAAAACATGGAAACAAATTAAAGATGGAGAAGATCATATCGTGGTAGGGGAAGATTCCTCAATCCAAGAGACTGAAATTCTATCATCAGTATCATCAGAAAGTAGCGCATTAGTCTTGATAGAAAAATTACTGCCCGGCTTTGGCTATTCGAATAGTTCTTTAGTTTTAGCCAAAGAGCGAACCGAGCGTAATTCTTGTATCGCTTGTGGCTATTCTAGCGCTCTTGAATATATTCGAAGTATTCCGGCGGTTGGTCTTTATGGAGGAGAAAAATCTGTTTCATTGACTCTTTCCGCAATAAAAAACGCAGTGCAATTGGCGGGCTGTGATCCTTTGGAAGAAGTTCGAATTTCTTTAGGATTAGATAAATATCGCGATGAATTGCTAGGGGAATTGAAAGTAAAGTTATGTCCCATAAAGGGATTGTCCTTGTTATCCCAATGGACAAAGCAGAATTTAGGAAAATCATGCGAGTCTATTGCTGAAGCCAATGTGCTGTTTCCGAATCTCACTATCTCTGAACTGGCTTTTTTCCCTTTACTTGATTCTTTGCCCTCTTTTTTATTGTTTTATGGGTCTACAGTTGATATTGAAAAGTTTGTCGATGCGGAGGATCAAGATGCATTGCGAAATAATCATTCCAAGAATCGTGTGGGGCAAATGGGATGGGCGACAAATGCTGGAATTGTCTATATTCTGGATGATTATGATTCCTCTTGGGAGGACAAAGGAATAACTACGGATCCTTACCAGATTTTAGGTATCACCGGTCATCGCGAGGATGAAGAATTGGTAGAGTTTAATGTTGAGACCAAAAAAATCTTTAGGGAACTGATAGTATTGTGTCTCTCGAGTTCTCGTCTGTATGAGAAAATCTGGTTTGGCAGCGGAGAGAATTTACAAATCGGATTGGGCAGGGTGATGAAATTAGCGCTCTGTAAAATCTTCGGGGCGACAGCTATTGATAATGAAATGAATGTGCAGGCTATCGTGTCTGCTCTATCTCCAGATGATCAAAAGTTGTTTGAGGATCATCGATCACAAATCGGGAAACGTTTGGTTTCTAATATCATCTATGATGTGGGACGCAATATCTTGCTCGATTCTGAAGATTTATTTCGTCTGGTTGCGCTGTTCAGTGAAATCCCTGATTGTTTGGTTAGTGATGTGCCGTTCATTGGATTTATTCAGCCCTACGGGTTAGCGATGCGTTTTGTGGGCCAGAATGGAGACTTTGTGGGTACATATCCTTTCCATCCATTATGTGGAAGAGAAATCATTTGGTCTTTTTATGCCGAGCAAGAAGAAGTTTCTCGCGAGAACGCCACGGTGAATAGTATCTTTGGAGAATTATTACATTTTGTTCGAAAAGATTTACTAGAGCGTCTGGTTTTGCAGAATTCTAGCCTTTCATTATTGGAAGAATGTGCGTTTCAATTGTGGTTGGATAGGGGCGTTTCAATTGATTATTTGCCTCAATCCCAAATTTCGGAACTTGGAATGTCTGTTACTTTGAATCATACGATTAGCGGGAAAGATTTCATTTTAAAGTTAGGTCGGAAATTTGGCTTAAAGGAAGCCCGTATGATTTCTACAGTACTGCGACTACTTCCAAAGAAAATGTTGGAATCGGTAAAAAGCGTTCTGAAATCAAAGGGATCCAAATGTTTAGCTGATCTTTTAACTGGGGCTTTCATAGAGGGGTATTATGATCCTTCTGCTAAGTCGATTACCTTAGTTGATTGCCAAGAAATTCACTACGGCGATTTTTCTAGAAATCATCGGTTGTCTTTTTGTTTTTCGTTAGTCCATGAGTGTGGAGAAGCTATTTGGACTTTATTGTCAGAAAAACAGAAAGAAGCATGGACTGATATTAGTTTTCCTTTTTCTCCGAAAAAAAATGTCCATAAACATTTTTTGACTCAATATGCCAAAACGAATGAAAAAGAAGATTTCTGTGAACATTTTTCCGTGTATGTTTTATACGGATCTGAATTTAGAATGAAGGCTCAGAAATCGACTTTTTTAAGAAAAAAATATCGGTTCATCAAAACCATGTTTTGTGGATTTGTGGGATATTATATGGAATTCCCACAGATATTGACAGGTATGATTGCGGATATTACGGCACAGGTAGATGCTGTTCTAGAAAAAATGGAAATGAAGCTGGCTGTGGATTGTGAAGAGGGGTATTTGAGACAATTAGAGCAAGGGGCTAGCGAACATATTTTTTCAGTCAGACAAAGCCTGCATATTTTATTGGATCAGGATGAATCTACAATTCGCAGGGAAGAATCCGGTGAAGATAATGACGACGACGATGACGAGGATGACGATTATGATGTTTCTAGCGATGTAGATGATGATTCTGTGGATATTCGCGGTATTCACAATAAAGTCGAAGATGTTTTAGCTTCGTGGCTTGAGGAGGATAATAGTAAGCTGATTAGAAAAATTGTGGATTTGATCATCGAAGAAGATTGGGATGAGGTTCAAGAATTATTGGATTTTTTGGATGATGAGGACTTATTTAATGTTCTCTCTGAACTTCATGAAATCGTTTAGAAAAGAAATTTTTTTAAAAACTGTCAGTTAATAACCGACAGTTTTTTTGATTTTTGCAGGAATGAATATGAATTTGAAAGAGCCCGATCATTGATCGCGCTCTTTTTTTATCCCAATTTGATTAAAATTTCGGCGATGATGGAGCTGACAATCAGGAATTTGGAAAACAGCTGCCGGTTTAGTTGGCAACTGTTTTTTGGTTCTATAGAATTTCTATTTATCCTATTCCCCGCTGTCTTGGTAAGGACGCGGTATTGGGTTCTGTTTTTCAAAAGCGAGGTGTTTATCTATATGGGGTTTGAGCATCTCAAAAACACTCAACATATTTTCTGCTCGCTCGGGTTTTATTTTTTTAACATCTTTAGTGAGTTTTTTCTCGATGGGGCCAAGGATAATGATTGGGTAATTTCTGTCTTTAGCCTTGCCGATTTCTATCAATACTCCTTGATTCTCCAATTCCAAGTGTCCTATTACCAAAGCGTGATATGGTTGGGCTGTGTCCTTTATTATTTCAATGTGAGAAGGGATCGATACTTTGTAAAGTGTATTTTGATGAGGTTGTTCAATCAGGCAAACGTTATATTTACTCATGGTTTTCCCTTTCAGGAAATGGTTTTTTGAAGAGTACAAGAAAACAAAAACACCCCCATATTTAGCAGATAGATATACGTATGTCAAACTATTGTCTTTTTTTTGGGGGCGTGCCCCGCGTAGCTCTTGATTGAGCGTAGCGAGGAAGGCGAAGTGGGGTGCGCCCGGCCGGAATTGAACCAGCGGCCTAGACGTTAGGAGTGTCTTGCTCTATCCAACTGAGCTACGGGCGCGCAAATTAAAAACTGTTTTCAATTTAAAGGAAATTACTTTTTTTTGCCAGTTGTGGATTGTTTTGTGTTATAATAAAAAATATTGATTCTTTATTTTAATTATCGCGCTTAATATGACTTTGCGCGATATGATTTCGTCAAATCATATGAAAAAAATGTTCTTTGCCGTTTTAGCGGTGGGACTTGGCTTGGCTTTGTCCATCCCCGCTTTCGCGTTTTATGGGTCCGAGAAAACGAGAGAAATTCCTTTTTCGATGAAGGATCACTATGAGCTGGGTGATCATGTGGTCACCACTCAAGATGTCTCCGGTGATCTTATGGTTGTGGGAGGCGCGGTCGCGGTCCGGAATCCGGTCGCGCAGGATGCCATGATTGTGGGTGGAACCGTCGAGATATTGGCGCCGGTTGGGGATGATGCGCGATTGGCCGGTGACTCGGTGGTCGTGGGAGACTATATCAAGGATGATCTCATGGTTGGGGCGAATAACTTCCATCTGCTCCCTGGAGCCTTGGTGGGCGGCAATTTATTGGCCGGTGCCGAGAAGGCAGTCTTGGACGGCAATGTGAAAGGTAATGTTCATGTCATGGCCAAGGAGGTCCTTATTAGTGGAGTGGTGGACGGCAATGTCTGGGTAGAGGCTGGATCTCGGCTCATGGTGAGCGAGGAGGCCCGAATCGCCGGAAATCTGTCATATAAAACATCCAGAGAGGTTTCTATTGCTCCCAATGTTGTCGCCGGAAAAGTGATTTATCAATCTTTGCCATGGAAAGGCGTGGATTATATGCGCTATCCTGAGAAGGATTGGAAATGGTTTAAGGTTGGAGTTTTGTCTTTCTTAGGCTTCTTATTTGTTGCTGAATTTTCCGCCGTACTCTTCGGCGCCTTGGTTATCGCTTATGTCTTTAAGAAGATGACCCATGAGGTGGTCAAAATGAATCGTGGCTCATTCTGGAAGGGTTCCATGATTGGTTTGGCGGTAATGGTGGCGGCTCCGGCGGTGGCTATTACCTTAGCTATATCCGTGGTGGGCTGGGTATTGGGAATTGCCGTGGGAATCACCTTCGGACTCATGCTGATTGTCGCCAAGATGTTTGCGGGCGTGATCTTGGGTGCTTGGATTGTCGGCTGGTACAAGAAAGCCAAAGAGGTGGTTGTGGACTGGAAAGTCGTGACTATCGGCGTGACCCTTCTTTATCTGCTCAAACTCGTTCCCATCATCGGATGGGTCGCGGCATTCATCATCTTTTCTTCAGCCTTGGGAAGCCTCGCGATGTATAAATACAAACTTTTTTTCAATGGCAAGAAATAATCAGTGTCATTTATTTACGAACGTTTAAACCGCCTGATTTTTATCGGGCGGTTTTATGTTTTTGGGGTTTTATTCGGTCTTCAGTAATTTTTGGCCATGAGCACTAACTTGTCTTCATCAGGGATTAGTTGGATGGTGTGAAAGTGTTGGGTGATATCCAAGATTCTTTGATCAGTAGGGACTTTGGAATAAGGTTCCGTCCAAGGAATGGAAAAAATCACATCAGCGTCGGGTTTTAGCTTTTTGACGATCTCTTTCCAAATTGGACTAAGCTGAGTAGTTTCTGCGTGGCGATGGTGAAATGAGGTCATGGCGACAAAGAGGTCGTAATACTGATCGTCAATGCTTCTCCAGCTTATTCGCTAGATCTGATTTTTCATGGCCATAATGCGTCCTGGGCGTTCAATTTTGGGCATTTGAGTGTCGATTCCCAAAATGGTGAATTCATTCACGATGAGTAAATCGAGAATATCTGTGTCTCCCAACCCTAGAACAATTGCGTGTTTATACGAGTGTGTCGAAGTGGCGGATTCTAAAATATTTTGTACCATTTCTGTTGGGGTTTGTTCCGTTATTTGCATGTTCGATTTTCCTTTATTTTTTGCGGAATATTATTTTTTGAAAAAAAGGTGTTCTTCAAAATGAATTTTTTGAAGAGCCTTGAATCTTTATACTACAGTGGTCGTAATTTTCAATGTGAACTTGCATATGTTCAGATCCCCTGTCTGTTGTGGATGTATTCCGGTAATTTCTGCGTAGATTTTCCGCCTTGATGGCTTTATTTTATTGTCAAAGGGCATTTTTTCACTCCAAACTTTTTCTTCCAAGACCACAAGATCCCCCTTTTTCATTGTGTTTGGCAGGCATAATATCAGGGGGCCCTTTTTGTTTTTGACAAGATCACTGAAAAAGGAATTTGCCATTAAGTGATGGAACACGCTGGGTGTAGTCTCATTATATATCATGCTCATTTTTTGGAATCCTCCCAAAAGGAAAATTGAGAGCGAATTTTATTTTATTGTAATCGGGCCTCTCGAATAATTCAATCACGGATTGATTTTTATTATTGGTCACTTGTATTCGGTCTTTAGATGTTTTGTTCCATGTAGAACACCTGTCAATCAGATAATAAAAATCGCTAATCTTAATATGGAATGGTGGTTTATTTGTTTATAAGTTGTGTATAAAATGAGTATAATCTGTGTAAATCTTGTCTATTAAAAATATTTTTCTGTGGATTTCCTGTCAAGGGTAATTAAAAAATCGCTAATAGTAAATATCTTTAGCGATTTTGGTTATTTTTTGTGAGTTATTTTCACCCCCAAAAGTATACACTATCCCTGTGCCCAATTTATCAGGTACCTGACAGGATTATGGAAATGAATTGTTTTTTGGGAAGAATTGTTGGATGTGTTTTTCATCCATATAGGATTCCATTCTATGGAAACAATGGAGGATGATCGCGCTCATTCGAAAAAAAGGTTGGGGAGTTTCCTCTACAGAACACCATGCCCAGCTTTCATGTTTGCTTGGTTCCTTTACTTCAGGGTCTCCATATTCCCAGTGTGCGGATACGCCGATTAGAAGGCAATGGGTTGGGGGATAATTGAGCGCGTTGGCTGTTGCGACATAGGCGGTGTCTTTTATTTTGATTCCGGTTTCTTCCAGTACTTCACGTTGGGCTCCTTCTGTTATGGTTTCTCCGTGCTCCAGCAATCCTCCAGGCAGAGCGAATTCTCCGGCTCCTGGATCTGTTTTTCTTTTCCCTAATAAAATCTTTCCGTCTTTAAAAACAATAACTCCGATACCGACTACAACTCTTTTTTCGTTCTTATGTAACATGGGTGCTTGTCCTTTTTTGTAAAAGAAATAATATGTCTTGTACCTTAGCTTAAAGATTAGATCCGCGCAATACTTTCGTGAAAGATGTTCTACATGGAATGTTTTTTGCTGTTTACTCATTTTAATCTTTTTTAGGTCAATTCCTCGACAGCTTGCTGCGGGGAGGTTCATTAATTGATTTTTTTTGTCGCAAATGATAACTTCTCCTTATCTTTTTTTGGGAGGTACCTTGAAATGACACAATTAAAAATTATATATTTCAATATTTGGGGAGGGAAAAAGCGGACTCAATTAGTGGAATGGATTCGAAAAGAAAAGCTGACATGCAATATTTTTTGTTTTCAAGAAGTATTGTCCTCGCCGCAACCAATAGACCATGAAAGCGGGCATGACTACGATTCATTGGGGTGGTTGCAAAGAGAGTTAGAGGGATTTACTTGTTTTTATGAACCGTTCCTAGAAGGGGTCGATAGAGAAAAATTGGGAGATCGGGAACATTGGATCGGCAATGCGACTTTTGTAAGGGACTTCGATGTTCTGTCAAATGGAGCCGTGTGGGTTTTTGGTCAAAAAAATAAGTGGCAGAAAACAGTACAGACGATTCCGCGCAACTTACAATTTCTTCATCTGGAGTCGTCTTTCGGAGAGCGTTTTTCTGTAGTTAATTTTCACGGTGTCTGGGATCCTTCCGGTAAGGGGGATACTGATGCAAGGATTATTCAATCACAGCGGATTTTACGATTTCTTGCCGTGATTCGCGACCCGTTTGTTTTGGGTGGAGATTTCAATCTCTCCCCTGACACGCAGAGTTTTAAAGCGATTCGTGAAGGTACAATTGATTTAATTGACGAGTATCAAATAAAATCGACTCGCAGTGCTTTATATAAAAGGCCGGGGAGGGGGCTTTTTGCGGACTATGTTCTCCTGTCCGCCGGCTTATCCAGTCGATTTGAGGTGGTAAAATTTGAAGTTCCCCAGGACTTACTGATTTCAGACCACTTGCCGCTGATTACCGAATTAAAGATCGTAGAATGATTATAAGTCCTTTGTTTATTCTGGCCCTGATAAAATATCAGGGATTTTTATTTATCCAAAAAAGGCTAATCGGTTCAATACGAGTGTGGACAATCTTGTGGAGATCTCGGATGATTTGTTGATAACCGCGCTTTTCTGTTCCACGTGGAACAAAAAATATCTCCTGATTCAGAAGATATTTTGGATTTTGAAATTGGATTCAAACTATATTTTTTGGGCCTTGATGATAAGTCTTGGGGAGGTGTCGCTGAATTCTTCTCCGAGATTACTTCCCCAGGTTTGCAGGATCTTAAATCCTATTCCCTGTAGTAGAGTGATTATTTCATCGTAGGGAAATAATCGTACCTCATAATGCATTTTTTTATCCCTGCCGTCCTTTGTCCATTCTAGTAGGGTACTCAGTTTGCGTTTCATTCGGTCGAATTTAGACACTTTTTTGATTCGAGTACCATCGCTAAGCTCATAAACTGATGAATATTCAGGTACGAGAGTCCACTCTGGGTGCGTTCTTAATTTCATGTTGTGCAGGGTTTTGGAAAAGTTATTTATATCTAAAATTAAGATACCACCTGTCTTTAGTGCTTGGTGTATGTTTTTGATCACTAAGATGTTTTTGAAGTGTGTGGAAAAATACCCGATAGAGGTGAACCACGAAAGAACGTAGTCAAACTCGTTGGAGAATTTTATTTTTCTCATATCCCCGGGTTTCCAATCGATATTTTTTATGCCTAGCTGTTGGCTTTGTTTTTTAGCGAGAGATAAAAAAATAGGGTGAATAATAAAATCCTGTCACCTTAAACCCACTTTGAGCCAAAGGAATTGATATTCTTCCGTGTCCGTATCCAAAATCCAATATTTTGATTTCTTCTTTGTTTTTGAGGATGGAAGAGAGAAAGATTATATCTTGTTTGGTTATGTCTTCGCCTATTCTGTCTCGATAGGCTTCAAGATAATCCTCATTAAAAATTTCCTGCCACCATTCGGTCATTTTAATTCTCCTTTTTTGACTGTAAGAACAATGAGTGACGAAAGAAAGAATAGCAAATAAATATGAATTTTGGAAGGGCTGGTCAATAAATAAATTCCGGAAAGGAATTTTTGGAGACGGATTGCTCCATGTGGAACAAATAGTTTTTTTGTGATAATCTACTGCCATCTCTGTAAACGAGTCGTGTTGAATAAATCATTTCTTTTGGAAGGAGTTGCTTGATGAATCAAACCGATCGAGTTCTGTTTGTTCCGTCCTGTGGAATTACGCCAGTCAATACCTTGACACATGGGGATACATTGATTCGGTGTCAGAAGGCTTTGGAATTATGGAAAACAGGAAAATACGACATCATTTTCCTCTGCGGCGGTATCTTTAATCCTCCCCATATTCAGACGAGAGCCGCGAGTGAGCTGATGGCGGAGTGGTTTGTGCTACAAGGGGATCTTGAGGAATATCTGGTATTGGAAAGAAAGTCTCTAGACACCTACGGGAATATTACTTTTTTTCTTGATGCGTGGACGGAAATGTCATTAGCTCAGCCTGAAGTAACCGTTGTCACACAGTGGCAGCATGCGATTCGGATTTTCATTACGTTTTTCCTCGCGCATGGAACAATTGTTCGAATCCATCCACTGTTTTATCGAATATCGTGGAAAACATTCTTGATGGAATGGGTCATGATTTTCTATCATTTGTTCGATTGGAAAGGGACCGGAAGAGTCGCCAGAAGGAATCGCGAGAGCAGGAGGCAAAAAAAATGAATAAAAAAATAAGGCTCTCGAAACGTCGAGAGCTTTATTTTATAGGAGGGGGATTAAAATAAATGAATTACCCCGCCGCAAGCGGTCGGGGTAATTCATTTCTGGTACTTGCGCAAATTCTTCTGGCAATATAATATATTTATATCACATGTGATATAAATATTTATTTTCTAAAAAATATGTCTGTAAAAAAGACTAATGTTTCCGATCAATCCAAAATTGGCCAATTTATAACTGAATTAAGGACTATGAAGGGGTGGAACCAGAGCGAGTTTGCCAAAGCCTTGAATACAAGCCAGAGCGCGGTGGCGAGGATGGAGAAGGGGGATCAAAATTTCACGACCGAAATGCTCTCCAAAATCAGCTTGGTACTCAATCGCGAGGTGATCACTTTGGGAAATAAGTCCATGAATTTTAAGATTTCAGGGGGGTATAAATTGTCCGGCAGAATCGCGACTAATACATCGAAAAATGCGGCGGTGGGTCTTCTCTGTGCTTCGCTCATGAATCGAGGCAAGACACTACTCCGACGTGTTCCCAAGATCGAAGAAGTTCATCGCATCTGCGAGGTTTTGTCGAGCATTGGCGTCGTGCTCCGATGGCAGGGAGATGATTTGCTGCTCGATGCCACGTCCATTGATTTATCAAAGATGAATATTGAATCAGCTAAAAAAACTCGAAGTATCATTATGTTTTTGGGTGCTTTGGCCTCGCGCCTTCCTTCTTTTTCCATTCCACTAGCGGGTGGATGCAAACTGGGTGATCGCACGGTGACTCCCCATATATACGGCCTAGAGAAGTTCGGCCTGGAGATTGCTGAAACGGAATGCGATTATCAGGCTTCGTCGAAAAAAATGAAGGCATCGGCCGTGGTTCTCTACGAGATGGGCGATACGGTGACGGAAAATGTGCTCATGGCTGCCTCTCAAATACCCGGCTGGTCCACCATCAAAATGGCCTCGTCTAACTATATGGTGCAGGATTTATGCCATTTTCTTGTAAAACTGGGTGTCCAAATTGAGGGGATTGGCACGAGTGTACTCCGTGTGTATGGTAAGCGGGATATCTCGCAATCCGTGGAATATGAACTTTCTGAAGATCCGATTGAGTCCATGTTTTTTCTTTCTCTGGCGATCTGCACCGAATCTGAGATCGTGATCGAGGCCTGCCCCATTGATTTTTTGGAGCTGGAATTGCTCAAATTGGAGAAGATGGGATTCAAGTACAAAATTTCCAAGCGCTATAAAGGGAGAAACGGGGTCGTGAATTTGGTGGATATCGAAACATTTCCTTCCAAATTGACGGCTCTTGCCGACAAAATCCATCCTATGCCTTATCCCGGTCTCAATATCGACAATCTTCCTTTTTTTGTGCCGATTGCGTGTCGCGCGGAAGGCGAGACTTTGATTCATGACTGGGTTTTTGAGAACCGCGCGATTTATTACACTGAACTGAATAAACTCGGCGCCAATATCACGCTCGCGGACCCGCATCGTGTTTATGTTCACGGCGTTGTCGAATTTCAGAAGGCTGATCTTGTCTGCCCGCCGGCACTACGCCCTGCCGCGATCATGCTCATCGCCATGCTCGCCGCCAAGGGAGACTCGGTCCTTCGGCAGGTCTATTCCATCAACCGTGGCTACGAAGACCTCGCCGGCCGCCTTAAGACCTTGGGCGCTAAGATCGAGATGGTAGGAGGGTTTTAGGGCCTTTGGGAGTCTTTTGTCGTCAGTCAAAGAGTAATAAAAAAGTGACCCGTATTTTTTAAATTCAAGGTCACTTTTTTTCTCGGTTATTTCTTCTTTTTCGCGACTTTCTTGTGCTTTTTGGCCATCTTCTTGGCGACTCTCTTTTTCATTTTTTTTGCCATAAGAAAAGATTAAGGATTAATTTTATAAATTTTATTTTTGTTTTTTATTTCCTCGACTGAGATTTCAAATCGAATTCTATAATTGTAAGGTGTTTAGAAAAATTTGTATACAAAAACATGTCCGAGATTACGGACATGTTTTTGTATGGCGTGCCCCGCGTAGCTCGCCTATGAGCGTAGCGATGGCAGCGGAGTGGGGTGGACCCTAACGGGCTCGAACCGTTTACCTCTTCCATGCCATGGAAGCGCTCTACCAAATGAGCTAAGGGCCCAATAATCAGGATTTAGGACTCAGGTGTTAGCCAGCCGTAGGCTGATGCGCCTTTGGCGCAGATTTAGGAAACAGCCTGAATACAAATACTCTGAACTCTGAAACATTTGGATATATTAGGAAAAAAGAGAGAAAGTTGCAAATTGAGAATTAAAAACCACCCTCGTCGATCGCTTACAACGAGGGTGGTTTGGAGATTGACGCTATAAGTTAGAACGGCTATACTGTTGTTAGTAGGTTCGTATTCAAGACATTGGCTTTCTAGCGAGATAGTTCGCTGGAGATATATGGACTTGAATAACGGTCTACTTCTTTTGGAGAAACCTTACTTTAGTAAGGTTTCTTTATTTCTCCAATAAATAAGAGATCTTGTGGCTTGTGGATGATTTTGTGGAAAAGTTATGGATAAAATATTTTTTTCTTTATTTATCATTCCTTTTCTGTCAAAATGTTGACAAGTCTGTGGGTAACTCACGCCTTTGGGGGATAAATAAGTCTTTAAAATCAAGGTTATGTCAAAAAACGGAAAGTGGATAATTGGGGTGGGGATAGTGTTTTTATTTTTTTGGAGTTTGACACAGACTGGATTTTGGAAATCGAATGATGTTTCGGAGGGAGACAATTCGAAGAATTCCAATCCTGAAGAGCAAAAACAAAAGAAAGAAGAATTGAAAAATAAAATTTTGGGAGCCTCGGCTTGTAAGAGTGTGGACGATTGCGAAATTGTGGCGTCCCACTGCCCCTTCGGGTGCCATGTGGCGGTCGCTGGGGATCGGGTGAATGAAATCAAAGATCTCTTGATCCAGTATCCCGAAGAATGCGAGCAGACCTGCCGGTTCTACAAAAAATTGGCGTGCGAGGAGGGGCGGTGCGTGGTAAAATACTATTAGGGAGTAGTGGTGTCATTGCGAAGCCCCGCGTCTTAGCGGGGATGAAGCAATCTCATATCGATAGGGAGGATTCTAATGTGAGATTGGCACGTTCCGCTAAAGCGCGTAACTCGCAATGACACTATAATTACGGCCTAACGCCTGAAAACATATGAAACAAAAACTATCCTTAAAAGTTCTATTCCTCGGCAAGCACGAGGATCATGTTGAGGGAGATGTGCATGATATTTGTCCTATCTACAGTTCATCGACTCTGATTCGGGCGGGAAAGATGAATATTTTATTTGATACCGGATTTTATCCGATGGGGAAACGGCTCGTGGAGGAACTCAAGGCTGAGAAGCTGGAGCCCGGAGACATCGACTACATCATCAATAGCCACTATCATTTTGATCATACCGGGAACAATTATTTGTTTCCGCGCGCTAAAATCATTATGGGGCCGGCGGAGTGGGAATATGAGAGAGGCTCGATTCGATATATCGCGCCCAGAGACCCTATAAGCCTCGGAGACATCGATATCGTCTATACCCCGGGACATGATCAGTCTCACTGGTCCGCGTTTGTCACGATCGATGAGAAGATCTGGTGTCTCGCCGGCGATGCGATTCGCTACGATCTCATGAAAGACGGACTCTATCCGGCTTTCTATAGCAAAAAAGCCTATCTCAAAAGCGCGCGCGCGATCCTCGAGAAAGCCGATATCATCATCCCCGGCCACGGCGATATCGTCGACGGCGGGAAGAAGGAAATGCTTTTGGAGAAAGTGAAATATGATATGAAGAAATTGGTCGTGCCGGAGGCCGTATAATTTGGGAAATTAAAAAGAGAACAAACGTATTAAAAGGTCTGTTCTCTTATTGTTCAGTTAATTTTTTACTTAAGCTCTTTTTTTTCTGCCGAAGTTTTTCAAGATTACTACTACTGAAATTGCAGCAGATCTTGAATCGTACAATTTTCTGGTAATATTTCCGCTATTTCAGCCAACATTTTTTTTATCCGTGAACTCGCTATTTTTCTTCCGTAGGCGAGATGTAAAATTTTGCTTTTTGGCGGGAGTGGCTTCTCTAGTTTGTAGCCCTCCCTCTCAAGAACGATCCAATTATAGGCCATATATTCTGGCCATTGTGGGTCATTCTGGTGCTTGATCATTACATCTGTGCCCATGGCGACCCACACATCCTTGTTTTTTTTCTCCTGGATATAGTACTTTGCCAGTTCTAAAGGATCCAGGTTTTTTTGGGTGATTCTTCGGCAGTCAACCGTGACCCCGGCCGCAGCAAAAGCTTTTTCGAGTAGGGGTTGCCGGATTTTTGAATCTGGGTAGACCTTATCTATTCGGTAACCACAAGGTACGACGATGACTTCATCGAAGAATCTCGAGAGAATCTTTGTTGCCTCTACATGCCCCCGATGAGGCGGATTAAAAGATCCACCAAAAATACAGATTTTTCCAATCCTTTGTTGCTTATCCAGCAGGATTGGAAAAAAATTTGGGAATAACGTGCCTAATTGAAAATAGGCCATTATTTCCATGAGCGACTTTTTCCAACTCATTTTTTTCTCCTTTTTGTAAAATTACAAAATCAATACACAATTTATTTTTCTAAAAATTAAAAAAATAAATCGTTTATTGGCGTGAGAATAATTCGATAGTTTCTATTTGTTTGCTTATAAAACGGTACAATTCAGCGGGGCGATTTTGCATGCCCGTCTTTTTTTTCTTGAGCGATTCCACGATATTCATAGAAGAAATTTTCTTTCTAAAATTTCTTTTATCAATCGTTTTGTCGAGCACGGTTTCATAGACTTGCTGGAGTTCAGTGAGCGTGAATTCTTCAGGTAACAATCCTTGAATAATATTGCTGGATCTTACTTTTGCTTGTAATCGGCCGATAGTGAATTTGATGATTTTTTCATGATCATAAGCTAAAGGTGGTAGTTCTGTTATCGGGAACCATTTCACGGTCATATCATGTTGCGAGTTTTTCAAAGGCCACATCTGGTGTGTCAGTGCTAAATAGACAATAGAGATACTGTGTTTTTCTATATCTCGATTAACTTCTCCGAATGTATAGACCTGATCAATGATGAAATTTTGTTTTTGAATATTCGTTTTGTTTTCGATCTGCTGAATTACTGAACTCTCAATGGATTGATCCAGTGAAATTAAACCTCCAATCAACTTCCACATACCCTGATAAGGAGGATGCTTTAGTTGCAATAAGGGAATATAAAGTTTTCCTTTTAATGCATGAAAAATGACTGAATCCGTTGCAATAAAAGGATTTTGTGCTCTATCTGGAATTGCCTTTGATGGCATTTGAGGGTTAGGATTCTCCAACATAATAAATACTTTTAGGTAGTGTATTTAATACAAGTATAAAGAAAAATAAATAAAAAGTCAATCGTTTAGCCCTTTCTAGTTCGTGTAATGTGCTATTATTAGCTATTTTAAGGCAATTTTTTTATTAGAGAACTCTTAAGAGTATAGATAAAAATATTGATTTGCCTTATTTTAAGATAAAAAAATCGGGATTATTTTAGTTTATTAAGATTATTCTTCTACATCACCACCAACCTTTTTCTCTTCAATCTCTTCCCCTCAAAAATAAGCGCCAGTCCTTCTCCTTTATTGATTCCATATCGGTGGAAGTCGCGGAGGGGGGCGCGCATGAGGTTCCAGTGGAGGGATTTGATGATGTCGCCGTGGGAGACGAGGACGAGGTTTTGGCTGGGGTAGCGGGAGAGAAGGGTTTCGGCGAAGGCGCGGATACGATCGGCGACGGATTCGATGGAGATGCCGTGGCGGGAGAGCCTCTCAGGATGATCGCGATAGACGCTCCAGAGGGCGATGTCGGTGCGTTTTTTGCCGCCCCAGTCTTTGGCCCAGGGGACTTCGCCGAGGGGTTTGGATGTCAAAATGGCAGGAGAATCGGGGATTCGGTCGGCGATGAGGCGGGCAGTTTCGAGAGTTCGGCGGAAGGGGCTGGTGATGATCCGGCGGATTTTTTTGCCGGCCAAATAATCACCCATTTTTCGCGCCTGCATCTGCCCATTTCGGTTCAGCGCCACCCCGTCCCAATACACGCGGTTTCCGGGATTTTTGACGCTTCCGTGACGGACGAGATAGAGGGTGGTGGTCATAAAAATAAGGCGAATATTTATACTATTGTATGTATGGATTGGCAAATTGACAACTAATGCCGAAAATACTAATCTTGGAATCAGTTTGGCGCTTTCGGCTGTTCTATTCTTCATTCTTCATTTTTAATTTTGAATTGTTTTCCGCCCTCATCGTCTAATGGTTAGGACACCAGATTTTCAATCTGAGAATCGGAGTTCGATTCTCCGTGGGGGTACCATCGGTTTTAGTGCGAAAAATCTTCACCCCAATACAGTGAAGATTTTTCGTTTGGGATATTTTATAATAGTATGAATGCGCGGTTTTAAAATTTTGTTGATATGTCAAAAATATTTACTTTTTTACTTATTTCTTTTTTGTGGTTGATTTCTGTTTTGCCATCTTTGGCGCAAGAGGAGTCTGCTGAATCTAAAAAGACAATTGTGGAGGCTATTCCAGTTTCCGCCAAAGATTTTCTCTCCGAGCCAGTGATTGGCGCGGACTCGGTGCTGTATGGCGCCAAGAGGGTTTGGGAGTGGTTGGGGGATGTGGTGACGGTTGATAATATCTCGCAGGCAACGAGAGACATTAGGCTCGCCAAAAAGCGTCTGGATGAAATAAATGCTTTATTGTCTGATAATAATATCGAGGAGGCCAAGGATTTAGTGAGGGACTATAACCAGAGAGTCGATGCGGCCGGCGAAGTGGTCGAAACGATTAAAGATACTGAAAAATGGAAAAATTTATCGCATGATTTCGCGGATTTTGTTTCACGGGGACGTGTTTATTTGGGCAAAGTCATGGAAAATCTGCCCGTCGCGCAGCAGTCGGAATTTCGGGAAGGAGTTTATACGACCGATAAATGGGAACTTGTATCCCGCCAAATCGGAATGGTTCTGGCTGAAAAATTAGGCCAAGTTGGCGATAATTTGGGGCGCGTCGGAGAGATCGGCCGCGAGGTGGAGGAGGAGCTGCTTACGACAACGTCTTTGACACCCTAAACACCTCTTCAATCGTTGTGATACGGTCAAGGGCCTTCAGCAGGCCGTCTTGGATCATGGTCACCATGCCGTGGCGGATGCCAATTTCTTCGATAATGTATTCGGAGATTTTGTTTTGCGAGATGGCATCTTCGATATCTTTGTTCATGGTGAGGATTTCATAGATGCCGATGCGGCCCTTGTACCCGATGCCATGGCAGTTTTCGCATCCGGTACCCCGTGAAAAAGATTGTTTTTCGATAGAGGCCGGATCGATTTTGATTCCGGCTTTGGGAGAAATAGCAGCGAGGAGCTCTCGGATTTGTCCGAGTCTTTCGTCCGTCACCGAAAGATCCGCGGACGCGCAGTGAGGGCAAATGCGTCGCACCAGCCGCTGGCCAATGATGGCATTGAGGGCGGGAGAGAGCAGAAATCCCTTGACCCCCATTGAGATGAATCGGGGGATGGCGCCGGCCGCGCTGTTGGTGTGGAGGGTGGAGACGACTAGGTGGCCGGTCATGGCGGCATTGATGGAGACCTCGGCGGTTTCGAGATCGCGTATTTCACCGACCATCACGATATCGGGATCTTGGCGGAGGATGGACCGGAGGCCGTCGGCGAAATTGTAACCCTTCGAGTGGTCGATCTGGCTCTGGTTGATGCCGGCGAGTTTGTATTCAACCGGATCTTCGAGCGTGATGATTTTATTCTCGGGGCTATTAAGTTTATTGAGAATGGCGTAGAGGGTGGTGGTTTTGCCGGATCCCGTGGGCCCGGTCGTGATGATCATGCCGTGAGGCTTTTCCGTTTCCCGTTTGAGTTCCTCGTAGGCAATGCCCTTGATTCCCAAATCTTCGAAAGCCAGTCCGGCCGCGGAGGAGCGGAGGAGTCGCATTACTATGCTTTCGCCAAAGGTGGTGGGGATCACGGATACGCGGACATCCACTTTGTCAGCCGAGAGGAAAATGGTGAACCGGCCGTCTTGCGGTTTATTTTCGATATTGAGTTTGAGTCCGGAGAGGAGCTTGATTCTCGACGTGATGCGAGGCCAGATTTCTTTGGCCAGAGACGCGGCTTCATTGAGCATGCCGTCGATGCGGTAGCGGATTTTGACGTCTTTCTCTTCGGCTTCGATATGTACGTCGGAGGAACGGATTTGAAGGGCTAGGGCAATCATGGCGGTGACGATTTCTGAAACTGAAGCCTTTTTTATGTGAGACTGGAGATCCTTGAGCATCTTGAGCTCTCTGGTGAATTTGGCCAGATCCGTCTCGGTTATTTCAATGCCTTTGACCGCGGCTTTGATTTTGGGGAGATTTTTGTATTGGATGAATAATTTGTCAAAACTATTTTTGGAGATTAAAAAAAGTTCGACCGTGTCGACATAAAATTCTTCCTTGAGGCGAAAAGCCAGATCTGCTACATCCTCGCTATCCGGGTGAAGCGATGCGAGCTTGATTTTCTTGAGATCTTTGAAAAAACAGGCGGTTTGGAGACGAGCGGCTTCCTCTTCTGGAATGGACCCCAGTGCTTCTGGAGAAACGCCGTACTGCGCGAGATTGATATAATAAACCCCCATCGCCAGCGCTTTTTGCGCGGTAATTTTTTCGTCTTCTAATAGTTTGATATCTCTCATTTTGAGGTCAAACTGTCCTAATACGGTTTCATAGTCCTCGGCCGTAGGTTTTTTGGCCGGGACTGGAGTCGCGGTAGAAGCGCCTTGGGTTTTGGAGCGCTTGATCAAATCTCCAATGGTGGGTCCCATGTCTCCCATATTTTCTTTTATTAAAAGCCGTAAATTTTATGAGGCTTTGGCTAGAGTTTGCATTTTTTGTATATGGCGCTCCATACGATCCATTCAAATGCCAAGAGGAATGAGTAAAGGATGATGACAAGAATGCTGATAGCGGCTATGAGCAGATAGAGCAGTATTTTTCCGATTCCGGCTAGACCCAGTAAGGTGATGAATATTCCGATCGTGAAAGAGAGAAGAGCGAATAAGACTGAAGCCAGAATCGCAATCATTAATTTCCCGCCTAAGAGAGCGAAGAGAATTTTAAATATATCTCGCAGATTATTTTTGACCATCCGGGCGGCGGTGATCAGCGATGTGATGGCGGGTTGATTTTCTGTACACACTCTATGTAGGGCGAAAATTGCCACCAGTGAACAAATCGAGGATAGACAGAAGAATAAAATATTCCAGAGATAAGAGAGAGGAAGGCTTAATAGTTGGTTGGATAATTCATTGATGATCAAGTAGATCGGGAAATGTATTTCTAAGAGGAGTAGATAAGTGATCAGGGCTATTAGATTGACCAATATGAGAGGAGATAGTTTCTTGGCGCTTTGGGTGAGGGCCTCGCGCAAGCTGATTGCGGGAAAATAACTAAGGAAATAGACTAGCGTGCCTTGGCAGAGTATCGCCAGCCAAATGAATAACAGGATCAGCAAAAGTGCGGCGGCCAAAAGGATGCCATATTGGAGAACGGTTTGCGGCTCATGGGTCCATAGTATCGGGACTATGGCCGAGAGCACTCCCCAGGATTCATAAAGCGCGCTCCAAATTGACGATTGTGTTAGGGGGATATGAGGCGACAAAAAGCTCCATCCGCCCCAAAAAGGGAGAGCGGCCAAGAGTGAGGAAACTAGGGCTAAAAATGCGAGCACGGGATTGCCCAAGGTGAACAGGAAGCACTGACGGAAAAAAGAAAGAATATCTTTCATGTGAGGCGAACTAATGATTATAGTACTTTTTTGGGGCCGGCAATGGCTTCAAATTCGGATTTTTCAAGAGTCTCGTGGTCTACGAGAGCGGCTGCGACTTTATTGAGTATATCACGCTTGGAAGTAATAATCTTGTAGGCTGATTTGAAAGCTTCTGAAATGAAAGTATCCATTTCTTCATCAATGGCCTGTGCGGTTTTTTCGGAGTAATCCCGCTGTTCGGTGATCTCTCTTCCCAAAAAGATCATTTCTTCTTTGTGGCCGTAGGATCGGGGGGTGAGACGCGCTGCCATGCCGTATTCGGTGATCAGTTTTCGGGCCAGCATGGTGACTTTTTGGAGATCATTGGAGGCTCCAGTGGTGACTTCTCCGAATACTTCTTTTTCCGCCGTGTGTCCGGCGACCATGACCGCCAAATCCGATATGAATTCGGTTCGCGAGTGCAGGTGTTTGTCGATTTCGGGCATTTTGAGGGTGTATCCGGCGGCGCGTCCGCGGGAAATCACGGAGACTTTTTGCACTGGATCGGTGCCGGGCAAGTAATGCGCGACGAGAGCATGGCCAGCCTCATGATAGGCGGTGATTTCTTTTTCTTTTGGAGACAGGAGGGACGTTTTTCGTTCGGGGCCGAGCATGACTTTCTCGATGCTGGTGAGAATGTGTTCGGTCGTGATTTTACTCTTATTCTGCCGGGCAGCGAGAATTGCGGCCTCATTGAGCAGATTCGCCAGATCCGCGCCGGAAAATCCGGGGGTTCGGTAGGCGATTTGGGAGAGTTTTACCGAGGGGTCAATAGGCTTATTGGCCGCGTGCACGACCAATATTTCTTCGCGGGCTTTGATATCGGGCAAGTCGAGAACCACTCGGCGATCAAATCGGCCGGGGCGCAGGAGCGCGGGGTCGAGAACATCGGGGCGGTTGGTGGCGGCGATGATGATGACATTGGTTTCCGTGTCAAAACCGTCCATTTCCACCAAGATTTGGTTGAGGGTTTGTTCGCGTTCGTCGTGCGACCCTCCGAGTCCGGAGCCCCGCTGTCTTCCCACGGCGTCAATCTCATCGATAAAAATAATGCACGGAGAGTTTTTCTTCGCTTTTTTGAATAAGTCTCGGACACGGGAAGCTCCCACGCCCACGAACATCTCCACAAATTCTGAGCCGGAGATGGAAAAAAAGGGGACATTCGCTTCTCCGGCAACCGCTTTGGCGAGCAAGGTTTTTCCGGTTCCGGGAGATCCCATAAGGAGTACTCCTCGGGGAACCTTGGCGCCCATATCGATGAACTTTTTGGGATTGGTCAGGAATTCCACGACTTCTCGGAGTTCCTCCTTAGCTTCATGCGCGCCGGCTACGTCTTTGAATGTGATGCCGTCTTTCTTTTTGTGTATCTCTCGGGCCGCGGACTGTCCGAACATCATGGCTTTGTTATTGGCTCCCTGCACTTGGCGGAGCATGATGAAGAGGAAAAAAAGGACGAGGAGGAATGGAAGCAGGAACGGGAGAATGATGCCGGTCCAATAGGCGAGAGAGGATTCTTTTTCCGTGACAATATCGAGAGTCCGTAATTTGTCCGGAGAGACTCCATAGTTGCTGAAGATGTCGGAGAGCGTGTCTTGTCCTTCTTTTTGGAAAGAAGTTTTTTCTCCGTCGGCGAGTTCAATATTGATAATATCTCCTGATACTCGGATGGTTTTGACCTCTCCGGCTTCAATTTTCGAGATGAAAGAGGCTATGCCGATATCCGTATTTTTTTTGTCTTCCGGAGCTTTATACAGGCTGAACACCCAGGCAATGGCCGCGAATAAGACGAGAAATCTAACGAATGTCATCATTGAATTTTTTTTCATACTTGGTTTTAAAAATATCTTTTTTAGTATAGACTGAAATTAGGCTTTTTTTCAAGTTTTATGCGTATCAAATTATTTTTCTTATTTTTCTTGTTTCTATTTTTTGTGAGTCCGATTTTGGTCTTGGCTGTACAATCGTCTTCGGATTTAATCCGAGTGGTGTATCAAGAAATGCTGGATCGGTTTCCATCTGCTGATGAGTTGAATTCTCAATTGCGGGCTAGACGCACTCCAGAGGCCGTGAAGAAAATTCTCAATGGTGTGGAGGAGCGGAATACGGCCATCGTGCGGATTTATCAGAGCGCGCTCAAGAGAAATCCTCGTTCCGATGAGATTACCAATCTCAAAAAATTCGTGGCTCCGAACAATTTGATTCGAAAAAATCTATTTGAGTCTAAGGAAAGGCAATTGGCTCTCTCGGATTTGTACAATAAGCTGATCGGCCGGGCACCGCGGGCGGATGAGCTGGAGTTTTTTGTGCGGACGCGCTCTCCTTTTGAGAAAATTCGGGAATTTCTGAATGCCAGAGACGAGAGAATGACCGCGATTGATAGCGCGTTTGTGGCCCAATTGGGCCGGTCTCCTATTGCGGAAGAACGCAATTATCTTTTGGCTAACCGAATTTATTTGGAGGATATTGGCGATATTTTTTCGGCTCATTCGGAATTCGTTTTTTTCCTGCTGAGCCTCGTGAATGATTTGCGCGCCATCGAGGGGCCGCCCGACGCCAAGCCGTTGGCTCTCAATGACCGCCTGATGAAATCTGCGGAAAAATATGGCGAGTATATGCTTGCCAATAATTGGTTCAGTCATGTCTCCCGCGAAGGCTCGCATGTGGACAGCCGCGTGCTGGCCGAGAATTATAATTTTTCCCATCTGGGCGAAAATCTGGGCATTATCAAAAGCAATGGGAGCAGTCTCAAACTCTCCCGCGAATTAGTGCAGTCCCTATTCAATAACTGGAAGGCAAGTCCGGACCACTACAAAAATATGGTGAGCGCGGATTTCTTGGAAGTAGGCATCGGCTTTTCTTCGGGACTGGTCTCGGGTGACAGCGAAACCCCGTGGCACCTGTATTCGGTTCTCAATTTCGGGGCGCAGTTCTAAATTAAAAAAATATCAAAAAAGTAAGGGCGTATTGCAATACGCCCTTACTTTTTTGATATTTTTTTATTGCCCGATATTCAGTGATAATCCCATGCGATGTTCATTGGGTTCGATGGAGATGATCTTGAATTCGAGGGTGTCGCCGATTTTGGCGATCTCGGCGAGTGGTTTTTTGCCGTCTTTTTTGTTCTTGAGTTCGGATACATGGGCCAGTCCATGGATGTCTTTGTCCACTTCGACGAAGAGTCCGAATGGGTTGATTTTTAGGACCTTTCCTTGAATCATTTGGCTTACTTTGTATTTTTTGGACGCTTCTTTCCATGGATCCACTTGGAGTTTCTTGATTGACAGGGAAATCTTGGATCCTTCGATATTGATGATTTCGGCCTTGATGCGGTCTCCGAGTTTGAGAATATCGTGAGGATTGTCGATGCGCTGCCAGGCGAGTTCGGAGATGTGGACCAGTCCCTCAAGTCCTTCGTCGAATTTGACGAATACTCCGAAATCCACGATGCCGCTGACTTTCCCTTCGACATTGTCTCCCACTTTATATTTGGAGATGGTGCTGTGCTGTCGCTCTTCCCAAGCGGCTTTTTCGGAGAAGATCAGTTTTTCATCGGTTTCGGATACGTCGATGATTTTGACTTCGAGATCCTGATTGATGAGTTTGTTCAATTTTTCGAGAATCTTGCTCTTGTCTCCGCCATCCACGCGAGGATAGTGCTCGGCCGTGAGCTGAGAAACAGGCAAGAATCCGACGATTTTGCCGTATTTAGCCATGAGTCCGCCTTTGTTGGCATTGGTGATTTTGACGCGGACGATTTCGCGTTTTTTGAAGGTTTCGTCGAGGCGCGACCATGCTTTTCGGTGTCCGGCTTTGAGGAAGGAGAGTTCCATCTCGCCGTTTTCATTTTCGAGTTCGAGAACGGTGGCTTCGGCGTCGGATCCGACGGTGAGATCGGAATATTCTCCGGATTCGTCGAATACTTCATATCCGCGGACAATACCGGTTCGAAAACCGTCAATGTCCATATGCACTTCATTTTTGGATGCGGAAATGACTTTTCCTTTGACGATATCTCCGACCTTGGGGATTTGAAAAAAACTTTCATCTTTCATGACTTCCTCCATGGAGGAAAAGATTTTTGGTTCTGCCATATAAATAAAAATTCAGTCTCCCGTGTGTCGGGAAGGCTGTTTTGATGTTGAACCGGATTATCTTCCGATAACCCAATTTCAGTATCAAATGGTTTTAACCTCTAATGTTCCGGCCTCTTCCGAAGCGAGAACCCCTTAGAAGTTCCAGGGTGATTCCCTGGAGTTAAATGAAAATAAAGACTTTTACGTTTTTAATTTAATGGAAATGGGGGGAAAAGGCAAGCTACCCGCTAAAATCGTAAGGGCGTATTGCAATACGCCCTTACGATTTTAGCTAAGCTTAGGGGAATACTGGGATTTTATTTGACATCTACGTTGTGGTGTGGTATATATTTGACAGTTATTTTTTAATATATCGAAGCCAAAAATACATCCAGTATATTGTGTTTGCGTGTATTTTGGGTTCAGAATAAAAGAAAGCGACAACGGTCATGATAAATGATAATTGGAAAGTCTGTGAGGGAGATCAATTTTTGGACAAAATAAGCTCGATTATCCAAAGAGCAGTACCTCAAAAAATGAAAGAGATGTCCTTTCAAGAGGCAATCGTAGTGTTGGAAAAAGGAGAGAAGGCTTTGGAAGGAATACTTGCTAATGCCTTTGATCTCATGATCCCTGAAAAGAAGGATACGAAATCGCAAAAGATTTCCGAATTCATCGAAGTAATAGAGAGGGGTATTGTTATCCCAGCTTGCGATGGAAAGAAGATAATCCTCGAATCTCGCGAGGTGTTTCAAAGGATCGATTCTTGTTTTGAAGAATGGAAACTTAACCAACCCTCGGTTGCCACTGAAAAGGCGAAATTCTGTGTGGGAAAACTAGTTAAGGATGGGACCTTTGATCAGATTTTTGCTAGTTTCAACAAAGATAAAGATTGTCTGTGTTCCACCCAAGCACAGATTCCGGAATTTGTGAGGGGAAATCGAAGACTTCTTTCAAATCCAGAAGGACTTTTTTTTCTCATAAAAGAGAAAGAAAAATTCTTCGTCGTGCGCGTGCGTGGGAGCTCGGATGGTGCTTTGTTTGTGAACGTCTACGAGTTCGGGTATGACCTTGTATGGCGCGGAAGCAGTGTACATCGCTTCATTTTTCCGCAACTGTAACTTGGTCTTTTTGAAAGGTTGTTTAGACGCTTTGTCTCTTTGGAACTTTGACCCTTGGAAATCCAAGGGTTTTTTGTATATAAAATCTGGCTGGCAGAATTGTAATACCAAATTTAAATAAGCCATTATCAATTAAAAGCCTTTTGAAAATAGCTTAACAACAAATCCTCCTTCCGCCTTCGCCTCAAAGGTTATGGCAGACACGTAGTCTCCTTTTGACAAGGGGGAATAGCTCAATCTGTCTAGTGCTACTGGACATAAAACAGTATTTTATGTAAGCTCTATCTAGATAAACTGTTTAAATTGAGAAAAAAATATGATTTTTACACGAAATTTACAGCCCCAATTGGAAAAAGAAATAACAAGCGATTATATCATTGTTCTTACCGGGATGAGGCGATCGGGCAAAACCACTTTATTGCGAGCTGTTTTTGATAAAATAGAGAGTAAAAATAAGGTTTTTTTAGACTTGGAAAATCCTTTAAACCAGAAATTTTTTGAGGAAACGAATTTTGATAATATTCTATCTAATTTGCGCAGTCTGGGCCTTCTCCCTGAGGAGCGGATGTTTCTTTTTTTAGATGAAATTCAGGTCATGCCGAGCATTGTTAGGGCAATTAAATATCTTCATGATCATTATAAAATCAAGTTTTTTGTAACGGGTTCGGCTTCATTTTATTTGAAAAATTTATTTCCGGAATCCTTGGCTGGCAGGAAAATGGTGTATGAACTTTTTCCTCTTACTTTCAATGAATTTTTAATATTCAGGGGGCGTGAAAAGATTTTTCATAGCAATTTTGATGACAAAGTTAAAAATGGAAGCGATTTTATTCTCGAGCAATATCGTGGCATATATGAAGAATATCTCTCTTATGGCGGATTTCCTCAGGTTGTACTGGAGTCTGTTATTGAGCGAAAAAAACAGATTTTAGGTGAAATTTTTACATCTTATTTCGAAAAAGATGTTCGCTCCCTGACCGATTTTAAAAAAATTGCCGTGTTTCGAGATCTCATTGCTTTATTGGCCTCGAGGGTTGGCTCACGGCTCGATGTCTCAAAGTTAGCCAAGGAGTTGGGGGTGAGTCGCCAGACTATTTATGAATATATTTATTTTTTGAAGGAGACTTACTTTGTCTTTCTTTTGCCTTCTTTTTCTCACAATATGGATCGCGTAATACGCGGAGCCAAAAAAGTTTATTTTTGCGATAATGGCCTTTTAGGTCATTTATATCAGCCCGATCCAGGAATTCTTCTGGAAAATAGCGTGTATAATCAATTGAAGCCTTATGGTGAATTGGCTTATTATACGAAAGGGAAAAAAGAAATTGATTTCATTCTAAATAAAAAATTTGCTTTTGAAGTAAAAGTTCGAGCTGATTTTCGAGACCAAAAAAATCTAGCTTTTTTATCGAAGCCATTGCGGATTGAAAAATTTTATGTGATAAGTCGCGAACATTCTACGACTACTGATTTGATTTTGGCCATGGATTTGTAGAATCCATTAATAAAATTTTTTCTTGGCCTCTTTACTTCTGAATCATCTTCTCTATCTCATAAACCCCCATCTTCGGGGCGTAGAGGAACCCTTCAAATGCGGCTTTGGCGAGGTAGCCGGCGCGGAGCCAGTCCCAGAGCCAGAGGTGGGTGTACTGGACGTCTTCGGGGGTGATGCCCGCTCCAATGGCTTTCAACCATCTGCGGTTGGCGTCTTCTTGGGTGCCGAGAGAGGGGGCCATGAGGATGGGAATGCCGAGGCCGGCATAAAAAGAGAGTTCGGAGGGCTTGGTCCAGAGGATATCGACTTTTCTCATCCACTCATTGAAGAGGGTGAAGTATTCGTGTTTGGATTCGTGGTAGAGGATGTGGATGTGCCGCCCCAAATGGGAATAGAAAGACATGTGTTTGAGGTTGTCGTGGTAATACTCGGCAATCTCTTTTCGATTTCCTGCGGAGAGAACGAGCTGGATTTTTCCGGCTTTGATATCTGCTTCTAAGGATTTTGCAATTTGGAGTCCCATTTCTTTTTGTGCGCCCGCGCCGCCGACGGAATAGAGAATGGTCATGGGCCGTGCCGGCGGATTAAAAAGATACTGCTCCCCGATGTGGAATCGGAGAGTGTGCTGGTATTTGGAGAGGAAGGCTTGTTCGGGGTCGAGGTTGAATAATCTCGAGCCTAGGTCTCGCTTGAGGCTTTTTTCACTTTTCCCCCCAATATTATCTTGGGGCAAGGGGTAACCCACGAGGTGGATATTTTTTTCCTGTACTCCATAGAGCCGGAGTCTTTCGGCGACTCGGTCGGTGGGGGCGAGATACTGGATACGGCTGGTAATGGGCTCGAGGGGGACCCAGTGGCGGGCCATGTCCGAATCCGTCACGATGCAGTAAATATCGCCCGGATACTTCCATACCTCCGCGGCAAAGGCGGGAGTAAAAAAGGTGCAGATCATGGGCAGGGGATTATTCGAGAGTTTCTGAATCAGGGCTTTGTTCCATCCGCCGTAGAGACGATGGTAGATGTGTCGTAGTATGAGATTGGGCGCGCTTTGGTCCCTCTGCGGGTAGAAGGTGTCGATTTTTTGGAGATGGTCCATGCTCCCGAAGATGGCGTCTCCCACAAGGGGGATTTTTTTTATTCGAGAAATGGCTTCATAACCTCTCCGGTCATTGGTCCATTTCTGCGCGTCGGATTCGGGGATATCGGGATAGTCATTGGCATTGATAATCGCCTGGTCGGGCGCTAAGTGCCGCAGATTATGCGCGGTTCTTTCATGTCCATAACCCATAGAGGCCGAAATGATCCAGGCAGCCCCTGTATTTTTTGTTTTGGTGTTCATATGGGATAATTATAGCAGAAAGTGACACCGTCTATGCGTCTTCGTTTCTTCATTCTTGGTATCTTATTATTTTTTGTTACGGTAATCACGATGTGGTTCGTGGGGTCTTTTATATTTCGAAAAAATCTTGAGGTTAATCCGGAGACGAGATGGGGTTTTAATTTTTCCGAGAAGTATGCCGATGAGATCGGGATTGATTGGCAATCCGGTTATTTGGCGATGCTGGAGGATTTTCCGGATCTGGAGTATGTGCGTCTCTCGGCGACTTGGGATCTAGTGGAACCGGAGCCGGGAGTGTTCGATTTCTCACGGCTGGATTGGCTGGTGAATGAGGCTGGGATGAAGGGGCGGAAGGTTTTGCTCGCGGTGGGGAGGAAGCTCCCTCGTTGGCCGGAGTGTCAGGAGCCGGAGTGGGCCCGACCGCTATCCAAGAAGGAAATGCAGGCCTCGGTCATGGCTTATGTCGCGGCGACGGTGGAGCGGTATCGGGATAACCCGGCTGTCTTTGCCTGGCAGGTGGAGAATGAGCCGTTTTTTCCGTTTGGCGACTGCAAGAATTATTATTCTCTCGGCAATTTGTCCGACGAGATCTCTTTAGTTCGCACCTTGGATTCTTCCAGAAAAGTATTTGTCACCGACACGGGAGAATTTTCTCTGTGGTTTTTAGCCGGAATTTTTGGCGATGAGGTGGGGATCAATGAATATTTTGTAACCGCGAATCCTAGGTGGGGATACGTGCATTATCCTTTTCCGGTTTGGTTTTACAAAGACCGTATTTCTTTGTTCAAAAGCTTATTCGGGAAAAATATTTTCGCTTCCGAGCTTCAAATCGAGCCGTGGTTTACCAAATCGATTTCGGAAACTTCCACCCAAGAACAGCTCTCTTTATCCAATGAGATTTTTATTCGTTCCCGCATGGATTTTGCTTCAAAATCCGGAGCGTCTCCCGTCTATCTCTGGGGCATGGAATGGGCTTATTGGGCCAAAGAAAATGGACATCCCGAGATTTGGGAGGCGATTGGGGAGGGGATGGGGCGGGAGTGATCATTGCTTTTTTGAAGAAAACCAGCTATAAATTTGAGTCTAGTCATTTCGTGTGAAATGGCGCAAATAGACGAGTTCTTTTCACATATGCAAGGAGTTTCAGCGTGAAACAAAATAAGAAATCGGAAGTACAATCAGCCGGGCAAGAAACAATTCTCATTGTCGGCGGGAAATATCGGGAGGATTCGGCTTCGGATACGAAGCCCGGAGAAACTGATTCATTTATTCAGGGAAAGACACAGCAGATTCAGAATTTATTTTTTGGATTTAAGGATGTCAAAAAGATTGGGCAAGGCGGCATGGGCACCATTTATAAGGCTTTGGATCCGAGTTTAGATCGAGTAGTGGCTTTAAAAATGCTTCTTTCGATGAAAGATTGTTCGCCTGAAGATGTCGCTCGGCTCAAAAAAGAAGCGCAATTTTTAGCCAGGCTTCAGCATCCGAATATTGTCGGGGTATATTCCTGCAAAGAAAGCGATGATAATTTATTTATCGCCATGGAATATATTGAAGGGAAAAATCTTGCGGAAATGAGTAATTCCGCTATTCGGCTTGATGTACAAGCAATTAATCAAAGAGTTCACTGGATTGTGGGAGTTTTGGATGCCTTGCATTACGCGCATATCAATGGCGTTATTCATCGCGATATAAAACCCGCCAATATAATGTTGACGAAACAGGGTGTGCCCAAATTGATGGATTTCGGACTCGCAAAAGATGAGAAGGCAAAGCAAAGGCTGACTGCAGCGGGCTATATCATGGGGACTCCTTTATATATGTCTCCGGAACAGGTGAGCAACAGTTCAGGAGTTGACTGCCGAGCAGATATTTATTCCGTGGGAGCCACTTTGTACGAACTTATCTGTGGAACGTGTCCTTTTGCTGGAAACAGTACGGTTGAGCTTTTTGTTCAGATTTTGGAGGCAAGTCCAAAAAAATCGAGCGATTTGAATCCTCATGTTCCGAAAGATTTGGAAAATATCTGTAGGAAAGCGATGGAGAAAAATCCGGCATTACGCTACCAAACCGCCAAAGAATTCGAGCAGGATTTGGAACGTTACCTTTCCGGGGAAACCGTGGTCGCTTCTCCAAAAACTCTGATACGTCTGGTTTATGAAAAAATGGATCGCGGGTTTCGAAAAAGTCCTATTTTAGCTCGGTTTATTTTGTTTTTATCTATCTTCATTTTAGGGGCAGGTTCGTATTTCTTGGTTCGTTTGAATACGGAAAAATCTCGTGCCCAGTCAGCGGAACAATCTTTGCAACAGGCGCTACTGCTGGCGGAAGAAGAAAGACAAACCGCCATGGAAGCGAAAACAGAAGCTTTATCCCAAAGAAGCAGCGCCATGTCATCGAGAGATTTAGCCATGAAAAGCCAATCCTTAGCCGAGCAAGAACAACAAAGAGCTGAGGATGAAGTCAGGAAAACCTTCGTCGCTTTGGAAGAAGCTCGATTGGCACGGAAACAGGCAGAGAATTCGAGGATGGAAGAAGTGAAATATCGCGAGATTGCTGAGAAAGCGAGAATTCAAGCGGAGAAAGAAGTCTTGGCGAAAGGGAAAGTCTTGCTGGAGCTCAATAAGAAGAACCAAGTAAATGTGGCTTTGATCGCGCAGTTGAAAGATGAGATAAGTAAGAAAGAAGGTGCGCAAAAAGAGGCCAAAACATGTGAGAATAATGCCCTTGGCTTTTTGAAACAATCAGAAAAGAAAATGAGCGTTCTGTCTGATTTGTATACGGGGTTATTTTTTATCTGGCTTGAGAAATTTAATGACGCTCATGTTATTTTAGATTCTATATTGCATAAGCATGGAAGTGATATTCTTTGTAAGCCTTATATCTCGGATTGTTTTTTCTTGAAGGGGATTTCTTATTTCTATCAAGGCAATAAGAGGGAGGCTTTTATCTATTTTGAAAAGGCCGAAAAATTGGGATGCAAGAGGGGAGGATTGAAGAGTTATATTTCAAAATCCAAATAAGTTTTTATGAAAAAGGGTGACATTATATCGCCCTTTTTTTCATTCGGGATTCATCTTACAATAAATATTAAATAGAGATTTTTATGAAAACCAAATTTTTATATCTTGTTTTATTTTTAGCCGGTGTTTGTTTGGGCGCGGCGGCTGTGGTTCGGGGAGTTCGTTCCGAATGGGGCCATCAGCAAGCGGATTTTCACGAACATGCCGATTTCGCGGTCGTGATTGACGGCGAGAAGGTTGATTTTGGCAAGATTGGCATGATGAGCGTGAAGCCTTGCGGAGATACTCATGAAGAAGATGAGCTGTCTTTATCAGATGTTATCCATCTTCATAACGGAGATGGAAATGTGGCCCATGCCCATCGGGCCGGTTTATCGTGGAAAGATTTTTTCATCACTCAGGGAATTTTAGTGGAGGATAAGGGTGTTACTTTTCGTGATGGAGCATCGTATTTAAATAACGGAACCTCGGCTTGGTCGGGCTGGAAGAATGGCAAGTTTGTGGAAGATCTCTGGGCTCAAGAGATCCGTGATTTGGACCGTGTTCTTTTTTCATACGGCTCAGTTCTTTCTGATTTTAGATTGTCAGAAGACCGTTTGGCCTTAGAAAGCGGATTATTCCTGACCTCCGAGGCGTGTGTTCAGTCCGGCACATGCTCGCATCGGGGGACATCAGCCCCTGAGAACTGTGGAGACATGCCTTCTTCTTTTTGGTTGGATTTACTGAGATTAAGCCGGTGATTTTATGGGAAAAAAACAGTCTATTGTCATTTTGATTGTGTCGATTGCGATCGGGGTTTTATATTTTTTGAGTCCTCAATTCATCCATGAGCCTTTGAGGGAAGAGGCTCGGACCGTGGGGATTCAAGAAATTTTAAAAAATCCACGAAAGGAGGAGGAAGAGAAAGTGATTTCGCCTTTTTCTGACAGTTTGGCCGATTTGATTCCCAAAGAACCCGTAAAGATAGTCGATTCCGTGAAAGCTCCCTCGGCAGAAACGTCACCAGCGAAAAAGATGATTTTGCATTCGGTTCCATTTGCCGTGCAGGCTCCGTTTGGCCTGTGGAGCGAGCCGGTATTTCAGAGCGGGTGCGAAGAGGCCTCGATCATGATGGCGATGGCGTGGGCTAGTGGCAAGGGTAAAATTACCCCCGAAGAGAGCCAGCGGGATATTTGGAATATGTCTGAGTTTGAAAAAAAGAACTATGGATTTTACCTGGACAGTTCGACCCAGGATACAGTGATGTGGGCCAAGGCCTATTTTGATTATCAGGAGATTTATTGGATGGGAGGGGTTAGTATCCAAGATATTATTGATGAGTTATACAAAGGAAATCTGGTTGCGACGGCTCTCAATGGTCAAATATTGGACAATCCTTATTATAATCCGCCGGGGCCGCTCGAACACATGCTCGTTATTATCGGATATGATCCCGAGCGCGATGAATTCATCACGAATGATCCCGGGACGAAGCGGGGGGCAAATTTTCGTTATCAGTCAGATGTGCTATTTCGCGCGATTCAGGACTACCCCAGCGGGCACGAAGAGCCGATCACGAAAATTGAGAAGAATATAATAGTGGTTAAAAAATAGATTTTTATGCAAAATGATCAAAAATTATTGGCAGGATTATTGGCGGTGGGAGTGCTGGGCGTGATTCTCGCGGGGTATTTTTTGTCCATGGATAATGCGGGGACCAAGGGACCGTGGGTATCTGATTCCGGCAAAATTTCAAATGGAAAAGTAGACATTGCAACGGGACTCAAAAATCAGAGTGTCGCTAAAAAATTCAAAAATTACGATGAGCTTCGTGATTTTTTGGATGAAAAAATATCCGTGGGTTCCAGCGGATTCTATGGTCGCGGTGGGATGGAGAGAATTTTTTCTATGGATTCTATGGCGGAGAGTTCGGGTCCGGTGGCGGCGAATAAATCCGCTACCGTGGGGCAAGCCGCTCCCGCTCCGTCCGATGCGGAAGATGGCGACTATTCCACTACCAATGTTCAGGTGGAGGGCGTGGATGAGGCGGATATCATCAAGAATGACGGCAAATATATTTACGCGCTTTCCGGAAATAATTTGTTTATCATCGATGCTTATCCCGCGGAAGGCGCGAAAATATTATCCAAGATAGAATTCAAGTCTTATCCGCAAGATATTTATATTCATGGAGACCGTTTGGTGGTTTTTGGGGTCAATAATGAAATTTATTCCACCCAGACTCGGATGATCGCTCCTCGGGGAACCAGCTATACCTTCGTGAAAATTTTTGATATTTCGCTCCGCCAATCACCCAAGCAAATCCGCACTTGGGATCTGGAGGGAAATTATTATAGTTCCCGCATGATCGGCGACCATATTTACATGGTGCTTAGCCAATATTATTATCCTCTTTTGGATGGCCCAGTTCCTCTTCCTCGAATTTTGGAAGACGAGCAGGAATTGTCTTTTGATCCCCAAGTGAAAGGCTGCAATTGTCCGGACATGTTTTATTTCGACATTCCTTATCATCAGCCTCAATTCACTTCCATTATCTCCATTCCAGTGGTGTCGGATTCAGAATCAATCGACTCGGATGTGTATTTGCTCGACAATACTCAAAATATGTATGTGAGCGAGAATAATTTATACCTGGCTTATACGAAATACTTGAACGAATATGAATTGGAAATGGAAGTGTGGAGGGAAGTGATTTATCCGAAATTGAGTGGCAAGTCCAAGACTCGCGTGGATGAAATTGCCGCGACATCGGACGGGATATTATCTCCGGAGGAAAAGCGCCAAAAAGTTTTCGCCATTGTCGAGCGTCACCGAATGAGTCTCCCGGAATCCGAACAAATTATTTTGTTCGAAGAGGTGGACCGGCGCATGAAAGTCAAGTATGCCGATATCCAGAAAGAATTGGAAAAAACCGTGATCCACAAAGTGGCCATTGGCGGGGGCAAGGTAGAGTATTCCGGAGTCGGAGAGGTATCGGGATATGTTCTCAATCAATTCTCCATGGATGAATATAATGGTTATTTCCGCATTGCCACGACGCGTTCTCCTCAGTGGAGACAATGGCAGGATCAGGGCGTGGAGTTCCAGTCCTATAGCAATATGTATGTTTTGGACAGCAATATGTCGGTGGTGGGGTCGGTGGAGAAACTAGCTCCGGACGAGCAGATCTATTCCGTCCGATTCATGGGCGACCGCGCGTATATGGTGACGTTCAAGAGAACCGATCCTCTTTTTGCGCTTGACCTTTCCGATCCTCGAAATCCAAAAGTTTTGGGCAAACTCAAGATCCCAGGATTTTCCAATTATCTGCATCCTTGGGGCAAAGATTATCTCATCGGCTTTGGCAAAGATGCCCAGGAGGGCGAGCTTG
This sequence comes from Parcubacteria group bacterium Greene0416_36, assembly GCA_007375725.1. Lineage (GTDB taxonomy): Bacteria > Patescibacteriota > Patescibacteriia > VMEV01 > VMEV01 > VMEV01. Next base: position 58,508 of record VMEV01000007.1, on the reverse strand, counting down.
GGGGAGTGAAAACTGGAGGCCTCAAATTATCTCTTTTCGATGTCCGCAATATCACAAATCCTCGAGAGGTTGATAACTTGATTTTGGGTGACAGCGGGAGTTATTCGGAAGCCCTCTCTGATCACAAAGCATTTTTATTTTCTCCCGAGAAAAAATTGATCGTGGTTCCGGTGTCGATTTATGAAAAAATGGGAGCCAATCAGTGGGGGAATATGACGTTTCAAGGAGCGGTCGCCGTGGATATCAGCGAGCTGGGACTCACCCTCAAAGGCAAAGTAACTCACCCAAAAATTTCCAATTTTTTTCCGGGGCCTATTCCGATGGGCGTAATGGAAAAGCGGATGATTATGCCGGATTATGTGCAGAATCCAGCCATCCGCAGGTCCCTCTATATCGAAAATACTCTCTATACTTTTTCGGACAGTCATCTCCAGCTCAACTCCATTTCAGATTTATCCACACAAAAAACCATCCGACTTGAGAAAGAAAAAGAAGATGATTTTGAAGTTATCCCATAAACGAAAAACAGGTCCGAATTTCGGGCCTGTTTTTGTGATTGATGAAAAGATTTTTTCTTTGTAGAGTGATATCAGAAATGTTTGTCGTGACTGTAATCGTCCGCCATGAAAAAATATTTTTTTCATTTTGGCAGACTAAAAAACCCGAATCTGATTCGGGTTTTTTTGCGTGCTATTTCTTCACCTCATAGGTGATCGTCACATTCGAGATTACTTCGAGTTTTCCGGCTTCCCAGTTGGATTCGACCACGGATCCTCCGCCCATGCCGCCTTTGCCGAGATAGGAGTCGTACACGATCGGCGAGCCGCCGTCGTATTCACTGTAGCTGGTGATTTTCCCCAAGGAGAGGCCGAGCTGGGCGCTCATCTCGGTGGCTTTTTCTGTCGCGTTTTCTATGGCTTTGGCTCGGGCTTCTTTTTTGAGAGGCTCGGGGTCTTCCATGGTGTAGGTGGGACCGTTGATCTCATTGGCGCCCAGCTCCGCCACTTTTGCCAGAACTTTTCCGGTGTTTTCTAGATCGCGAATTTTAACCGTGAGGGATTGTCGGACTTCGTAGGCATTGAGCAATCGGGGCAGATTTTCTGGATAGGTGTATACCGGGTACACACTGTAGGTGCTGGTCTGAATATCGTCTCCGGAAACCCCCATGGAGCGGAGGCCGCCGATAATATTATTGATGGTGGCGGCATTTCTGTTTTGCGCGTCGAATACGTTTTTGTCCTCATTGACGATACCGATTGTGAGAATCGCGATATCCGGAGATACCTTGATTTTGCCGATACCGTTGACACTCACCACATCTCGCACCGCACCTCCTCGGTCGATCCATTTAGCACTTTTCATTTCACTCCAGGATTTTGCTCCCAGATATACGGTGCCGGAAACGAGGAGTAGTCCCAATAGTGGGGCCATCCACAGCGGGGAATTTTTGGAAAACATATATTTTAGGCTTTAGGCGATTAGGCTTTGGCTTTTTAGGCTAAAAGCTGAGTTTAATTTTTATTTTAGATTCAATTATTTATTCAGTGTAACAGGTATTAGGATTTTGTGTAAAAAAAGGAATATTATAAACGATCAAACATGAGCTCGAACCATTTTTTGTAAGACTGTGCCAGATTTTTATCATGGATGACGTAAATAGTGACGTCATCGTCTATTTTTTTGAAATGAACTCCGGTGAAAGAGACAATATATTCGCCGAAGATATCAATGGCGGAATCGGTAGAATATTTTTTGGGGATGATTTTATATTTTCCTTTGAAATGTTTTAACCGTTCTTTTTCGTCTTTTACCGATTCATCAAATAAAGTGGTCATTTGGATTTTTTTCCGCTCGATTTCTTTGAAGAATTTTTCCGTGAACAAAGACAATCGCGGATCAAACCATCCCAATTGCCCGCCGATGGTATAGACATCCTCTCCTACTCGGAGCACATCACGCATATAATTTTTGACTCCCTCCAATCCGCGATAAATAAAAGCTTCCTGGGAATTTTGATTTTCTCCGTAGATTTTTTGAAGTTCGGGCATTTTTTCAGCTAGGGCCAATTCTTTTTCCTTCACGATTTCTTGAAGTTTTGCTGGATCCACGGGGGAATAATAATTTTCGCTCTTCGAGAGAGACTGAAAAGCCAGACCCTTATGAACTAAACGTTCCAGAGAATCGTAGACATTTCTCCTGTGGATGCGTGTGTGCAGAGCAATTTGGCCGGCTTTTGCTTCTTTCAATTCTAATAAAGCCAAATAGATTTTGGATTCATTTAAAGAAAAGCCCAGTTTTTGCAGTAAATCTTCCATATTATGTGGTTGCTAGTGCCACCACGGGGTCGTATTGGCCACTCAATCAATATAATATATTCTTTGATTAAGATAGTCAATGGATGGTTTTTTTAGTAGTACTAGTTTTTTGTAAGGGAGTAAGTAATGAAGATACTTGTAATCGATGATAATCCTGCTAATCGTGAATCAGCCATCAAAACCTTGGAAGGTCATATTGTAACAATATGTGCTTCAGTAAAGGAGGCATTTTTATGCTTGGGAAATGAAGATATCGAATTTGATGCTGTTTTGACCGCTCTTTTTCTACAATCAAGAGATTTTAGTGTGGATTATATCCCACCACAAGACTACGCAAGAATTCCCGCGGGATTGGCATTTGCGATACTGGCGGCAAATCGGAGAATCCGTACTGTGATTGTAATGGATTATTGTCAAATTGTTTCCTATGGTGAAAGAGAGCCATATTGGTTGGTTTCTCTTAGGCAATTAGCTGGTTGGGGGCGTTCGTCTGGTTCAGATAAAAAAGGATTGGTTTATTGTATTTGTGAGGATCAGGTGTCTGCGCCTATGCATCCTGATTTGTTCGAAAGATTTAATGGAGGTGATTTTTACCTGAAGAATTGGCTTACCGTAATGGAGCGTTCAGATTTATTTCCTGAGTTATTACCATATACGAATGGTTATAGCTAAATTTATTATTCTTTTTTTGTTCTGGGAATTGTTGAAAAAAACATCGAAAATAAACCGATGTTTTTTTATTTTATGAATGTTAGATTATTGTTTTTCGCTCAAATCACATCGATTCCGGCTACTCGATTGGCCGAAATGAGTACGATTTGAGCTAAAATAGAAGATTAAAAAAATGGCATAAAAAATATCCAGCTTTTTTTATTAAGCTGGATAAAAAGTGTCTACTTTAGATTTTTTTAGATTTTGTGAGACTTTTCTTTTTTGGATTAGGGAGCGCTCCTTTGCGAAGGATGTCCTTATAGATCTTGAGCATTGTCTCTCGTCCTCCACATTCTGATAAGACGAATTGTGATGACTCTAGCTGGTTTTTCTTGATCAGTTGGATTTTTTGAGTTATATCGCAGTCACAAAAAACAAAGATTGCTTGATCGTAAGTCAGACCTTGTTTGGCGAGTTGTTCGATTAGTTCTTCTGAGCCATTAGATCCTACGTACAATACGATTTTATCTATATTCGCACGTTCATTTTGAAGCTGTATCCAAAGTGGATTTGTAACTTCCTTTATTTCTTTCTGTCGCTCTTCCATTGTTATGGATTTAAGATACGCGCTACCTGTATTTTGAAGTAATAAAACGCTGTTTTTTCCTGCAACTTTCCAGCCATTTCCTTCACAATCTACAAACTCATTATACGAAATGATTGCTACTTTCATTAATAGCTCCTGTTTTATTTACATTTTAGATGAGAAAGCCTGATTATTCCTGATAGGGATGATATATTTTTTTATAATTTTGTCAAGTTCCCCTTTTCTCTTTTTTATCTTAAAATAGCTCAAAATCTAAATAATGAATGATGCTGTATTTATAAGCAATAAACTCCACTTCCCCCTTGTCAAAGGGGGACCGAGGGGGATTTGTTGCTAAATTGTCCTCTAAAATTTATGAAAAAACATCTACCCATCGCGCTTTCTCTGGGAGCGCTTATTTTTCTAGCGGATATCCCCGTTGTGTCAGCGAGCAGTGAGTGTTATTACGATCCCGTCTATCAATTCCACTGGAAAGGAATGATCAAGAGCGGGGTTCGCATGCGTACCGGGGCGTGTATTTCTGGGACCGATGTCATCGAAGTATTACCCGGCGGGAAGAAGGTCGATATCATCGGCGAGATCGACGGCTGGTACAAAGTGCAAGTGGGCGACCAGAGCGGATGGGTCGGGGCGACTTTTATTGATATCACAGAAGAGACTGGAGGCCAGTCCGATAGATTTGATGGGGAGTATTCCAGACCGGAGAAAAATAATGAAATCAAATTGGCTATTTCGGAGTTATTTTTTTCTTCGGCTCCGGTAACCGTGACTCCAGCCGCCACTCCAAAATCTATAGCGACTACAGCTCCTGTTCCCACGAATCTATCCGCAAAATTGAAAGGCAAAATTCTGCTCGATGTCGAAAACAATGGCGAGGCTTGGTATGTCCATCCGATTACCGGTCTACGTTACTATTTGCGCGACGGATCCACCGCGTATCAGTTGATGCGTCGTCTGAGTCTGGGAATCTCTTCTACAGATTTCGTGCGGCTGGAAGCGGGGGACAGCGCGCTAAATGCCCGTTTGCGCGGAAAGATCATTCTCGAGGTGGAGAATAAGGGCAAGGCTTGGTATATCCACCCCGACAATGGAGGGATGCATTATCTCGCGGATGGAGACGCCGCGTATCAGCTCATGCGCAATTTGAGCCTTGGCATCACTCGGGCGAATCTCGATACCATTTCCACGACTTCTCTGTCCGAGGAAACTACGGCGACTCCCACTGCGACGCCTCACCCTTCAAATTCTTCTGTCCCAATCGTATCTGTCACTATAGAAGCGTCTTCTTTCCAAGAAGGTGTCATTCCCGCCGGAATCGATACTGTCGCTCTCAATCAATACTGGTTGGGCAAAATCAATGCTCTTCGGGCCGAAAAGGGCCTTCGCTTTTTGACCCTCGATCAGCGCTGGATCAATACCGCATCCGAATGGTCAGCTTATATGGGGAAAAATGATCAAATAACGCATGACCGGCCCGATGGCAAAACCATGCATCAGTGGATCGATACCAAGGGGCTTCCCTTCACGGTTCGAAATAGTTTCGACGGTTGGAAAACGAATTATTTCACGGAAAATATCAGCTGGAATATCATCAGCGGCACGCAAGAATCCGCCAAGGGCGCGCTGGAAGATACCCTCCAATTCTATCTCTCCGAAGCCGCCGCCAACGGTCCCCACTACCGCACGATTTATCATGCCGATTGGAATTCCGTCGGGTCGGGATTTTATTTCCAAGACCTAGGAGATGGCAGTTACAAAATTTATATGACCTTTCATTACGGGAGTTTGGTGAGATAAAAAATGGGCAGAAAAAATCGAAATAAAAAACATCTGATTTCTTTTGGAAAATCAGATGTTTTGTTTGTTGGTTCGTGGATTTAATTTTATAACGCGATTCTATATTCCAAGAAGATCTTGAATTCATAGTCGTGACTTGCGTTGAAGAATATTTCCTGTGACATCCTTTCTCTGATAAAAGTGTAGTCATTGTAATATCTTCCGACGCCAGAGAGGGATATTCCCTCATAGATTTCTACTCTTCCGTAGGCTTCTACAGTATTTCCTGCTTGCAAATTGGAATAGAGGCGCAGGTCGATTTCAAATCTTGAAAATTCTGTGTGTATTCCAATCATTGCTTCCGTGAATTCTTTGCCTTCTTTTGAAAAGAAAGAATTCGTTTCTAGCCCGAAGAGGAAATCAAAATTTTCATTTATTTGTATCCTGCTGGATACCTTGAGGGTGGGTCCTTTACTGGTCAAATAAATGAAGAAATCTGGCCAGGTAATGAATATATTTTCATACCTGAATCCGACATATTCTATTTCTTTGTCCCCACTCCACCAATATTGGGAAATATTGAGACCATAGGAAATCGAAGATCCGGATAAAAACAATTTTCCTATTTGTGCGTATTTTGTGGACAGGTCTTCCCTGCAAGAAATATTGAGTTTTTTTAAGTCTCGAAAATATTGTTCAATATCTCCCACTTCGTCATTGTGTGGATATACTAGAGTGGAAGCCGATTCCATAAAAAACAGAACGCTGTTTAAGGGATGAGCGTGCTTGTTCAATAATCTATCCGCCAGACTTTCCACATTGTATTGTTCTTGATTGAGGCCGCCTGCGTCCACTAAGACACGGACGAGAGTTTCATTATCGATGAAGATTTGTTTTTGTTCTTTTCTCTCAAATAAAGCTGCTCCGTAATCATGTCCTAAAATGAATTTTTTGATGATAACATATGTTCCTGTTTCGATTGGATTCGTTCCTTCTATCGTATCTTCCTCATCATCAAGGTTTATGAAACCTACAGGGCCAGTGCGTGTTTGTTTATCAACTCTGAAATGTCCATATTCATGACTTGTGAACGTAATACTGGTTTTGCATATTAAGTTCAGAAGTATTCCGCCACTTCTGGTCCAGCGATTGTCGTCGAATAATTCGTATGTTCCCAAATCTATTAGATCTGATACGGACAGGGACAATGCTGTATTCGTGTCGACATCATAGTCAATGGGAATCGGCAGCTTGAATTGGTACTCCGCCCATTCGAGCGGGGTGTCTTCTGCTTCAGTGCTAATGAAAACAACTATAAAGAAAAGTGCAAGTAGACTGATTTTTTTCATGATGTTCTCCCGAACAAAGTTTCTATTGTTGGAGGATGTAAAATGACAATTTGAATTTTTCCAACTCTCAAGACTACTGTTTCTGTGTATTTTGTCAAGTTCCCATTTCTCCTTTTTTATCTTAAAATAGCTAAAATCTAAATATATGAGCCAAGGACTAAAAAATATCGCGAAGCAGTATGAGGCGGGGTCGGTAGAGGGGCGGATTTATAAGATGTGGGAGGAGTCGGGGTACTTTAATCCTGATAATTTGAAATTGCCGGAATCGGCTAAATCTTTTTGTATTGTGCTCCCGCCGCCCAATATCACGGACAAACTGCACTTGGGCCACGCAGCCATGGTGGCGATCGAAGATGTGATGATTCGCTATGCCCGCATGAGCGGGTATCGTGCGCTTTGGATTCCCGGAACGGATCATGCGGCGATTGCGACTCAAAATGTGGTGGAGAAGAGACTGCAGAAGGAAGAAGGGAAGACCCGCCATGATTTGGGAAAAGAGAAATTCCTCGAGCACGTGTGGAAATTTTTGTACGAGACTCAATCCATGATCCAGAAGCAGATCCGCAATATGGGCGGTTCGCTTGACTGGTCGCGGGAAGCTTTTACCCTAGATAAGCCAAGAGCCAAAGCGGTCTCGGAAATGTTTTGCCGCATGTATGGCGAGGGCGTGATTTACCGCGGCCACCGAATTGTGAATTGGTGCCCCCGATGCGAATCGACTCTGGCGGATGATGAGATCGAATATAAGGAGAAAGAAGAGAAATTATACTGGATTAAATACGGGCCCTTCGTTTTGGCGACTTCTCGTCCGGAGACCAAGCTGGGTGATACGGCCGTGGCTGTGCATCCCGATGATCCGCGATACAAGGAGTGGATTGGCAAGACCGTGAAAATCTCAGGAGTTTTAGGGGAGTTTGAGGTGAAGGTGGTAGCAGACGAGGTTGTCGACCCTAAATTCGGTTCGGGGATCATCAAGGTGACTCCGGCTCATAGTTTCGTGGATTTCGAAATTGGACTCCGGCACCAATTGCCAGTCAAAGCCGTGATCAATGAAAAAGGGCGCATGATGGAGAATTGCGGCAAGTACGCGGGCATGACGGTGGCCGAGTGCCGAGAGGCGATTGTGGCCGATATGGAGGCCATGGGCATCATGGACCGCGTCGAAGACTATACTCATAATTTGTCGGTGTGTTATCGCTGTTCCACCGCAATTGAGCCCTTGGTTTCCAAACAGTGGTTTATTTCAGTCGATAAGAAATTGGATCGGCTCGGAGGAAAATCGCTCAAGGAGAAAGCCTTGGAAGCGGCCAAAAGCGATGAGATCCGGTTTGTCCCCGAGCGATTCACCAAGCGCTATTCCAATTGGATGGAGAATTTGCATGACTGGTGTATCTCCCGCCAGATATGGTTCGGTCATCCGATCCCGGTTTGGTATTGCCAGGATTGCAAGGAGATGACCTGTGCCCGCGACGAGAAACTCTCCGAGTGTCCCAGCTGTCACGGATCCAAACTCACTCAGGATCCGGATTCTCTCGATACTTGGTTTTCTTCCGGAACATGGACCTTCTCGACTCTCGGCTGGCCGGACAATCAGGATTCCAAGGGAAACAAGACCGGAGATCTGGCGAAGTTTCATCCCACCTCGGTGCTGGAAACCGGCTATGAGATCATTACTTTGTGGGTCTCCCGCATGGTGATGATGAGCTTTTTCGCGTTGGGCGAAATTCCATTCAATACGGTTTATTTGCATGGCCTGATTCTCGATGCTCAAGGAAAGAAAATGTCCAAGTCCAAGGGAAATGGCATCGATCCGCTCGACATGATTCCCAAATATGGGACCGACGCGCTTCGACTGTCAATATTGCTTGGTAATACTCCCGGCACGGACATGAAATTCTCCGAAGAGAAAATTGATGCCGCCAAGCGGTTCGTGAATAAGTTATGGAATATCTCACGCTATATTCTCACTTCTATTGATTTGGAAAAAGCCAAAAAGACCGATATTAAGTCTCTGGTTCTCACGACCGCGGACCGGTGGATCATTGCCCGGTCCAATGAGATGATCGCGCTTTCGCGAGAGTGTCTGGATATCGAGGGACGTAATTACAAAATTTCTATGCTGGGAGAGGCTCTCCGAGAATATACTTGGTCGGATTTGGCTGACTGGTATGTGGAGATTGCCAAGGTAGAAGGCCAGAAAGATGCCATTTTATATCATCTTCTGGAAATCTTACTGCGACTCTGGCATCCGTTTATTCCTTTTGTCAGTGAAGAAATCTGGTCCAATTTAGCCCAGAAGGATCCATTGATTGTGAGTGAGTGGCCGAAATTGTTGGATATCGGAGAGGTAGAAAATTCGCGTTCTCAGATAGAAAAAATCAAGGACACGGTCACTGCCATCCGCAATATCCGAGCGGAGAACAAAGTGGATGCCGGGGCCTTTATAAAAGTGAAAATTGCCTCGCCGTCTTTTGGGTCTCTCATCAATTCCTATCGAGAGGTGATCGGCAAACTGGCGCGTGTGGAAGAGCTCGAGATGGTGGAAGCCTTGGGAGAGAAAATGGCCGGACAGTTCCCATTTATTCTGGATGGTGTGGAAGGCTACGTGAGCGTTGCTGTGGAGGATTCAGGCAAATCCAAAGAGAAACTCGAGAAAGAATTGTCTCATTACCAGATTCTCTTGGAGAATGTTCGGAGAAAAATCGACAATGTCGAATTCACCTCCAAAGCCCCGGAAGCCGTGGTCGCCAAAGAAAAAGAGAAAGCGAAGGAATATCGTGATATTATTGAGAAGATAAAGACTAGGCTTTAGGCTATTAGGCATTAGCTTTTTAGATAACAGCCCTGACTGAAACTGTCATCGCGAGAATTCGCGTTTTAGCGGAGGCGAAGCAATCTCATGTCGGAGGTACTGCCATGAGATTGCCACGCCCCGCCTAAGTCGGCGGGTCTCGCAATGACAGTACTATTAAGATGATGGTTTAAAAAAAATTATGGATAAAAAACAACTCATCGAACAAGTCTTAACCCGAGGTGTCGAGAAAATATTTCCGGCGCATGATTTTCTAGCCGCGCGGTTGGCGGAGGGCAAGATTCTGACTTTATATGCAGGGTTTGATCCGACGGGGCCGACCTTGCATTTGGGGCATGTGATTCAGCTCCAAAAGCTCGCAGATTTTCAAAAATTAGGACATAAAGTCATTTTTCTTATCGGGTCTTTCACGGCCATGATCGGCGACCCGAGCGACAAAGCCGCGACGAGAACCCAGCTCACGAAAGAACAAGTGGTCGCCAATGCCATGCATTATCGTGAAGAGGCGAGCAAATTTCTCGATTTTTCCGGCCATAACCCGGCCGAGATTCGGTACAATGGCGATTGGCTTTCAAAACTAAATTTTGAAGATGTTTTGAAATTAGCTTCTAACTTTACGGCCCAGCAAATGATGGAGCGGGACATGTTCCAAAAGAGAATGGAAGAGGCCAAGCCTATTTATCTTCACGAATTTTTTTATCCCCTCATGCAGGGTTATGACTCGGTGGCCATGGATGTGGACGGCGAGATTGGCGGCAATGACCAGACCTTCAATATGTTGGTGGGGCGTGATTTGATGAAGATTTTCAAAGGTAAAGAAAAGTTTATTGTGGCCTTGAGAATTTTGACGGATTCCGACGGCAAAAAAATGGGCAAGACCGAAGGGAATATGGTGTCCCTTTTGGACAACCCCAAGGATATGTTTGGCAAGGTCATGTCTTGGCCTGACGGGATGATCGTGCCCGCACTTGAATTATGCACCCGCATGCCGATGGAGGAGGTTCGGCAAATGGAGACGGACATGAAAAAAGGTGCCAATCCACGCGATTCAAAAATTCGTTTGGCACATGAACTCGTGCGCCAGTACTATGGCATGGCTGAAGCTGATCGTGCCGAAGCGGAATTCAAATCCATGTTCAGCCAGGGACATAAGCCCACGGAAATGGATGTGTTTCATGTCGGCAAGCCGTCCATCGGAATTGTAGATCTTCTCGTCACCTCGAGATTAGCCGCCAGCAAGGCTGAAGCCAAGCGCCTCATCGAACAAAAAGGCGTGAAAATTGATGATCGGGTGATTGAGACTAAAGAGGAGCTGATTGAAATTCCAAAGTCGGGGGTTGTATTGCAGAAAGGGAAGATACATTTTTTGAGTGTTCGTATTTAGAATTTTGTTTTATCTTAAAAAATTGTCCTTTGTTGGGACAGTTTTTTATACCAAATTTAACAAGGGAGGGAGTAGCAGCCTCCCCCTTGTCAAAGGGGGACTGAGGGGGATTTGTTGTTTGTAGCATTTTTGAAAATGCTTAACGCTTATTTGAATTTGATATTATTGGAAATAAAAAGAAACCCGTAGACAGGGTTCCTTAATCGAAGAAAGATAACATGTTTACAAGGTGATTGAAGCAAAATATCCAATCGGATACCTTGTTATCTTTAACAAGTATAGGTTAAGGGACTCAGAAAGTCAACTCCCGATTTTTCAGGAATACAAATAAAAAATAAGGGCGGTCCGACGTTACATCGGACCGCCCTTACCTTTTTATTTGTCATGTGAAAATCCATTTTAAGCCTTTGGCGCCTCATCTTTCTTCTCTTCAGGTTTAACTGCCTCGGCTTTTGGAGCTGCAGCTGCTTTTTTAGCTGCTGCCTCAGCGTCCGCGACTTTCTTTCTCTCTTCGCGGATGGCCTTGGTCAGGGAAGAGACATTTCGCTTCTTTTCCTTGATGATTCCGGCGGTAACGAGTAGATTGTGAACGGTGTCAGAGGGTTGGGCACCTTTGGAAATCCAGTAGGTGATCCGTTCGGCATCCAAAGAGTATTGAGTGCCTTTGGCTCTTGGGTTATAGTTTCCAAGGGTTTCCAAGACATCGCCAAAAGGATCTCTTTGTTTTTCGGTCACAACGAGTCGGTAGGTAGGCTGTTTGTTCTTCCCGCGTCGGGAAAGTTTGATGCAGAGCATAGTCTTTAAATGATAGAGTTTATGATTACGGGGTAATATTATGAAAAAAGGTTTATTTTGTCAATAAACTCTGTTACTATGAGAAAAGTTTTGGATGAGGGGGAATCAATTTAAAATCATCTTATGCAATATGAATTCCGCGGGGCCTGGACTCTTTTGGTCGATGCTATCCGGTTTTTCAAAACCAACTTTTTGAAATATTTACTTATTTCTTTGCCGATTTTCGGTGCTTCTCTCATTTATTTACATATTCTCTATCCTTGGATTTTAGGTTCTGGATTGGGATTTTATGGCAAGGTAGGTGCGATTTTTTTCGGATTTTTAGTTCTCCTGCTTTTGGGGTCATGGACCCAGCTGAATTTTTATAGAATTTCACTATCTTCTCGAGGTACTTTATTTCAATTCGATTGGAAGCAGTTATTGGTTTTTATTTTTTTTACTTTGATTTTGCTCAATTTTTTTGTTGCCGGGGGATTTTTCTTTTTGATTTTCCCCGGGATTTTGTTTGCTATGTGGGGAGCTTTGTCGATTCCCGTATTTATTCGGGAAGGTAAATCTCCTCTGGAATCAATGATAACGGCTTTTGGTTATATCCGGACGCAATTTTGGCGGGTCGTTTGGCATTTTTGTATTTTTTTCATCCCTTTTATTATATTGAGTGTCGGTTTGGAGTTTATTCCGGATTTCTTTGCGGCAGAGTCGTGGATATTTTTTGTTGCAGAAGTTTGTGTGTCTATTCTTGGCTGGATTCTAGGGGTGATTGCTTTGATTTATCTTTGTTTGGTTTACGAAGATCTCTCCAGATCTGGAGGCTCAGTCAGCGCGGTGGAATCCAAAATTCTAAAGTGGATTATTGGTTTTTTTGTAGGATTTTCTGCGGTTGTGATTCTTGGCTTCATCTTTCTTCTATCGGTGTTGTTCCGTGATGGCAAGGTAGAGGACGCTTTGCGTTTGGAGCATCGTGCCATTCTAGCAGCAGCCCTGAATCATTATTCTCTGGATCATGAGGGCGTATTTCCCCCCACCTTTGACGAACTGGTTCCAACCTATTTGCCTATATTACCGAGAGATCCGGAAACGAATATTCTTTATGATTATCTTCTCAAGACCGATGGTCTGGATTATAAATTCTGCCAGATAATGTCTTTGGGAGAGCGTGATTGCTTTGATTCCAGAGGAGAAGCTTACTATGAAGTACAGGGGCAAGATTTTGTGATTTAAATTTGGGCATTTCAGAATGATTTGGTTTGCCGTCTCTTGCCCAGAGGCGGCTTTTGTCTATCATTAGCAGATAATTATTGGCTAGGTTGCCTTTTTCTATTAAATATGATATATATATCTATTCTTATTTTTTCCGCCATACCCTATGCGGATCCGCCTACTGGCGAGATAATAGATATCATTAACATATGAAGCATTTTATCAGTTTACAGCTGGCTCTGGGTGTTATTGCTGCTGGATTATTTATTTCGGTTCCAATGCCGTCCGAAGCCCGATCTGCCAATATTCTTCGAAATGGATCCTTTGATAAAGGGATTGAGTTTTGGGATTTTTGGTCTTTTGGATGTTCCGTGACTCAAGTTCAGCAAACAGGATATCCTATTAATTGCGGCAATACTGTGCCTCGGCGCGAGGTTGTGCTCCAGTATGAATTTGGAGATATCGCGCCTATCGTAGAGAATAAAAGCGCTTTACGTGTGATTATTCCCGGAGAAGCTCAGGATGTCATTTGGAAAACGAATTTGCAGACAACCGGAGACCCCCGCTATGTTTTGAGTGTGGATTCCGGAAAAATGATGCTTCGTTTTTGGGCCCGTTCCTCCGCCAAGTTTGGTTCGAGCGTGAGTCTCAATGAGACCTTTGACCCCTATAAAGGTCTTGGTTTATATCAAGAATTTGATATCACTCAAGAATGGAAAGAGTATAAATATGTATTTGATTCCACTCCTTCCACCTCAGCGACCTTGGTATTTAACATGGGGTTTGCTCCTATTTTTACTCAAGTATTATTTGATCAAGTAGATTTATTTTATGTCGCGGTTCCTGTGATTGCGACCCAGAGCGTCACTGCTAATGCGGGAGATGAAATTTCTTTAGCTGTAACTGGCGTGGCTGTGGGAGACCGCGTTATTGTCACGATTCCAGTTTATGGGGATAAAGGTGAAAACAAAGAGATGGCTCTGGACGCCAAAGTTATCTCTGAGAGCGAAGTCAGAGTGAAATTGCCTGCCAATACTCGGACGGGATTACTCAAATTATCCGTAGCAGAATTAGATTCCAATTCTATTTTTTTGATGATCAAACCCAAGTTGGGCAATAATGTGTTTCGTTCCACTTTGGGAGTAGGTGCCAAAATCAACTTGGAAGTTTCCGGTATTTCGGCCAATAAAAAAGATATTTTCGTCGAATTTCCAGCAGTCACTTTGTCTGGAGAGAATATCGTGATCCGCCAGCCTGTGGATTCTGTTTCTCTAAATCGAGACCAGGTATCTGTCACCTTGCCTATGGGAACCACGAGCGGAGAGATCCGGTTGGGAACTGACCAATTAGTGGGCGAGAATTTGATTCGCCAGACGAGTGTCGTGTCGAATTCCATTATCTTGTCACCGGTTGTGACGCAATCTTCCAGTGAAAATAAGGTGCTTAAGATTTATGGCTATGGCTTTGGTCCCAGCGGACAGAATAAAACTATTGAGATTTATAATAATAATGGTTTGCTAGTGGAAAAGATTATCGCTACCAACAATCGTCTTTCCAGTTTGGGAGAGCTGGTATCGGTCAACCTCACGACCCCTGATGCTTCTCGCGTTCAGCTCGTGGTAGGTAATTATGCCAGCGGACAAGTGACGATCAATCATAAGATTGCGGTCAGCGGAGAAACGATCAAAGAGAGCGCTACTTCTGTTCCTTCAAAGGTTACACCTCCGGTGAAAAATACCGCGGTGAAACCTCTTGTTAAGGCAATTACGAAAGTTCAAATCAGTAAGTTCGAACGCATGACCAGGAAAATCGGCAATGAAAACAAAGGCATTATCTATATTCACGGCAAGAATTTCGGATCCAAGGGCGGAGTCAAAGTCGGCTCGGCATGGGCTGAGATTTTCTACCGAAGAGATGATTTCATCATTGCCGCGGTGCCTGCCTCGGCTCTCTATGGCAAGGTGATTGTTGCTAAGCAGTGAAGATAGACTAAAAACAAAAAAGTAAGGGCTCAGAATTCTGAGCCCTTACTTTTTTGTTTTTATTTTTTCTTTTTTTAAGCTAGCGTGGGAATGAGAAATAAAACACATCTATGCCTAAGATAAAGATATTATCGGAGGACCTTGTCAATAAAATCGCGGCCGGGGAAGTGGTGGAGCGGCCCGCTTCGGCTCTCAAAGAATTAATCGAGAATTCGCTTGATGCCGGGGCCGAGACTATATCGGTCGAAGCCGAAGAGGGTGGAATCAATTTTCTTCGCGTGGTGGATGACGGATCTGGTATGGACCGAGAAGATCTTGCTATGAGTATCTTCCCCCACTCTACCAGCAAAATTTCCAAGATCGAGGATTTTGACACCCTTCTGTCCTATGGTTTCCGGGGGGAGGCTTTGGCCAGCATTTCCGCGGTGTCGCGTTTTACAATCGAGTCCAAACAAAACGGCGAGAGGGAGGGTGCGCGTCTGCACAAAAAAACGGATGAGTCGAACTCATGGGATATCGAGCCGTCCGCTTGTGCACCAGGAACTTCTGTTACCATTGCTGATTTGTTTTACAATATTCCAGCTCGCCGAAAATTCCTCAAAAGTGTGGGTACGGAATATTTGCGTTTGGTGGAAGTCATTACTCAGGCCGGGCTTCTTCGTCCTGACTCTGCTTTTTCATTTACTTACAATAAAAAGAAATTGTTTGATTGGAAGAGAACGCCTGATTGGCGTCAGAGGGTAGCGGATATTTTGGGGCCGGGTGCCGAGGATATGGTGGGCTGTAATTCCGGTAAATATGAGGTCCGCGTGGGTGGCTTTATTTGCCGGCCTACTTCCGGTGCCTTCAATCGCCGGAAACAATTTTTGTATATCAATGGCCGCTGGGTATCGGACTACCGCATTGCCGCCATTATCAAGGAGGCATATGGGGTCAATATGCCCCATGATCGTTTTCCTGTTTTCGTTTTGCGCCTCGATATGCGTCCGGACTGGGTGGACGCCAATGTCCACCCGCGAAAAATCGAGGTGCGATTCAAGTATACCGAGCAGGTGTATCGTTGTGTGTATCGGGTGGTACAGGACACTTTGGCTCGGAGCGGATTATTGCCTGTGGCGGGGAAAGTGGTGGAAGGGGACACTTCGGCCGAGGAATTTGAAGGTCCTCGTTTCGTGTCTCTGCAATCTTTTCCCATTTTTGAAAAAATATTTTCCAAGACTCAGTTTTCTCAAAATGTATTTCGTTCTGATTCAGCAACTCCTGGTATTACTGAGGGGGGTTCTGGCCGATTCATCTGCAAAGTAATAGGCCAGATACGCAATTCCTACATTATCGCTGAAAATAATGAGGGAATTTTGATGGTCGACCAGCATGCCGCGGCCGAGCGTGTCCTTTATGAGAAATTGAAATCTCGGGTCAGCCAAGATAAAATACAGAACCTGCTCATTCCAAAAGTGCTCCATTTGGGGGCGTCTGAATTCAGCTGGATTGTGGAGAACCTGCCATTATTGGCGGAAAGCGGTTTCGTGGTCGAAGAATTTGGTTCGGGCACGGTTCGGATCTTGGGAGTGCCCTATCAATTATCGCGGAAAGATCCAGGGGAATTGCTGCTCGAAGTGACGAAAGATGTGCTTGACTCGGATTGGTCTCGTTTGGGATCGCTGGAGGCCAAGCTCGATCATCTTTATAAAATCGCCTCTTGCCGAGGGTCCGTGAAATTCAATCACTCGCTTACATTTCCAGAAATGGAGTCCCTGCTTGGCGACTTAGAACGCTTTAATTTATTTTCCTGCCCGCATGGACGCCCCGTGTCGGTTCTACTACAATGGCAGCAGTTGGAAAAAATGTTTGGCCGAATTTAAATTTCTTATGAAAGCGCGTCATTACCTACATATTTTGATCATGCTCATTGTCGGATCCATCGCCGCCCTCTTTCTTGTATGGTTTTGGAAGAAAGACACCTGGGAAGGGCCTTTTTGGGCTAACCGGTTGATTGTTTCGTGGAACGAGGCCGATGGCGGCGCGCGTTTTGCCAGTCTTAATTCTGCCGGTGGGACCGTATTTGTAGATTCCATCACCCAGACGCCTCTTTCTAGTGTTTATATCGCTGATACGGGATCGATATTTTATACCCGATATAGTCCGGAGCGAAATATCGAACTGGTGGCTTACAATCGCGCTCTGGGCGAGACAATTTTAGCCCATGAATTATCTAATCCTTCTTTTGTGGCTTCTCCGGTATCGGGTTTGGTTTTTTATTCTCAATTAGTGTCTATTGATGAGGGAGAGACTACTCAAAATCGTTCGGATTTGGTTCGGCTAGACATTGTTTCCGGCGAAAAGGAAGTTTTGTATAGTGCGGACTCCATCGCTCGAGACCTATCGGTTTTAGCCCTTTCTTCGGACGGCAAAAAATTATTTTTCGATCATGTCTCGGCGGGTGGAGGGTTAGAAGGAATTCTAAATATTTTTGATTTGGAGAGCCAAAAAGTAGCCCAGACATGGAAATCCACTTTTCAAAACGGCACTTCCGCTCGAATTTATATGGCTCCTGGAATGAATGGATATGTCGCTTCGGTTCGAGGGGAACACACTGTCGCTTTAGTCTGGGTGGATCTTTCCACCGGAGAGGAAAAACTTTTGTGGGAAAATACCAATGATCTTCCCTTGATCGGCAATATTTTTTGGGACGAGACGGGGACAGGTATTATCTATTCTCAATTTTCTTCGTCTTCGGGGCAATGGGAAATTCAAAAGATCGCTCTTTCTAATAATGAGCTTTCTTCATTGGGAGAGGGTGAAATAATAGGGATGGAATCGGATATTATATTATTTCGAAGAACTGACGCTCGTGGAGAGAAATTGTATTTTAAAAAGTTATCCGAGCCTCCCGCCAAAGGCGGATCCGCCTTTGGCGGAGAATTGGAATTTTTTATCTGGTCGCATCCGGGGAATATGTGGGTGCCAAGGATTTAAACAAAAAAGGTAGGGACGTTGCATGCAACGTCCCTACCTTTTTTGTTGAGGTATTTTTTTATTTCTGATAGTGAAGCTGATGAATAGATGTCTGTCTTCGTGAGACACTCCTAATATATAGGAGGAGTATTTCTGTTTGTGAATGCTTGTGGTCATCTGTCAAGAGGTGAGTTGTAAATGCCTAATATTATTGATAATTTAGAGACGTATGAAAAAAAATAATCACCAAAGACATTCAAGTTCGTCTTTTTCAAGTAAACGAAAATGACTATATTTCCTTGACTGATATTGCAAGATATAAAGATAGAAGTGATTACATTCTTCAGAATTGGATGAGAAATCGTAGCACGATAGAATTTTTAGGACTTTGGGAAAAAATAAATAATCCAGATTTTAATTCCATCGAATTCGATGGGTTTAAAAATGAATCTGGCAGTAATAGTTTTTCTCTTACTCCCAAAAGATGGGTTGAATCCACTAAATCCATTGGCTTAAAAACGAAGGCGGGTCGTTATAACGGAGGCACTTTTGCTCATAAAGATATTGCATTTAAATTTACAAGCTGGATTAGTGCTGAATTTAAACTTTATCTCATCAAAGAATTTCAACGTTTGAAAGTAGAAGAGAATGAGAAATTGATGCTTGGTTGGGATACGAAAAGAATACTACAAAAATCAACTACCGTATCCATAGGGATGCCATCAAAAGTCATATTCTTCCAGATCAAATATCCAAAGCTCAATCTGCAATTGTTTATGCGAGCGAAGCGGATATTTTGAATATGTCATTATTCGGTATGACAGCCAAAGAATGGCGAGATAAAAATCCACATCTCGATGGAAATATTCGTGATTATTCAGATGTAACTCAGCTCGTATGTCTGGCAAATCTGGAAAGTATGAATGCTGAATTGATTCGCGTGCCTTAATTAGTAATTCTAGTATAAAAACATTGCAAGAACCTGCCAATTTAGAGTCGAAAAAAATGAAGAGGGGGATTTATAAGGCTATATCTTTAGATCAATTAAGGTAATATTTGAGTTGCAAATGCCTAATATTATTGATAATTTAGAGACGTGTAATTGCGAATGCGGATCTGACATGACGTCTCGCCCTTTGGGGGGCTTCGACGCAAATAATGTCAAATCGCTTTGCGATTATGACATTATTTAGGCTGGCGTGGTGGAACTGGTAGACACGCGAGACTTAAAATCTCGTGGCCTTAACAGCCGTGTCGGTTCGATTCCGACCGTCAGCACCCCTTCGCTCTTTTTGTCCCGCTAGAAAGCGGGACAAAAAGGAGCTTCGCGGTGCAGGCATCTCTTGGATTACCTAGGGATGGGATACGCACTCGGAAACAAAAACATCGGTCGATATTATGTTGGGCCGGTGTTTTTGTTTAAAAATCCCGACCCTTGTAAGTTTTTTTAAAAAGGTATATAATTCAATACTTTAAGCATTTTAAAGGGTGCTGAAGTTAAAAGGGCATGATTGTGCCAAATATATGATGAATCTATTCAATAAACTTATGGGGGGTCTGGAGAAAGCGAAATACGCCCTATCGTACCAGAAAGAGCGTTACGCCGTGGAGTCGGGCAAAAAGGAATTCGCCGCCTATTTTGCCGAGAGACAAGCGAAGAAATAATTAAGAATGAAGAATTAATAATTAAGAATGAGCAACCTGTTGTTACTTTCTTCATTTTTAATTCTTCATTCTTAATTATTTTGTTTCCCCTTGTTTCCTCCAAAACCTTCTGCTATATTATTTTTGTTTTCCATACGCGGGTATGGTTTAGTGGTAAAATGCGTCCTTGCCAAGGACGAGTGGTGGGTTCGATTCCCACTACCCGCTCCCCACTTCGCTGCCATCGCTGGCGCTCATAAGGCAAGCTTCGCGGGGCACGCCCCACCTCGAACAACTTTCGTGGCTTGTCTTGTGAGGAAATAAAAAACAGAGATGTCTCGTCTCTGTTTTTTATTGACTTTTCCGCCAATTTCCACTAATTTGAAGGAATATTTATTATTATTTACCAAAGTCATGAACTTATCAGAATTGGCGCGCCAACTGCATGTGGGTTTGGCTGAGCTGAAGGACAAATTGCCCAAAATGGGTTTTGATGTGGGCCAGAAGGCGATCAAGGTGGATCAGGTGGTGGCGCAGAAAGTTTTGTATTCTTGGAGACGGCTTCTTAAAGAACTGGAAGACCGGGAAAAGCGAGAGTCTCTCGAGAAACTCCGGGCGCAGAAAAAACAGGAAACCGCCGGAAAAAAGGTCAAAGTGCCGGCCATAGTGACGGTGCGCGATTTCGCGACTCTTTTGGGCGTTCCTTTGGCACTGGTGATCGGTGAACTCATGAAAAATGGAGTCGTGGCCTCGCTCAATGAACAAATTGATTTCGATACCTGCTCGATTATTTCTCAGTATTTGGGGATTGAAATCGAAAGGGAAGACAATATCGTGGTGGAAGAGAAGGTTTCGGGAAAAGCGAAAATTCAGCAGATTTTGGAAGAAGATCAGGGGAAAACCAAGGGATTGGTTTTGCGTCCTCCGGTCGTCGTCATCATGGGGCACGTGGACCATGGAAAGACCTCATTACTCGACGCGATCCGCAAGAGCCATGTGGCGGAATCAGAGTCCGGGGGGATCACCCAGCATATCGGCGCCTATCAAGTGGCGAGGAAACGCAAGAAAATTACTTTTATCGATACTCCTGGACACGAAGCTTTTACCGCGATGAGATCTCGTGGAGCTAGAATTGCGGATATTGGCGTGCTGGTGGTGGCGGCCGACGACAGTGTTCAGCCTCAGACCATCGAATCCATCAAAATCATTAAGGATTCTGGATTGGAATTGATAGTTGCGATTAATAAAATCGATAAGCCTGGAATCAATCTCGATATTGTCAAAAAAGATTTGTCCAATAACGGCTTGGTTCCCGAAGACTGGGGAGGCAAGACGATTTGCGTGCCCGTATCCGCTAAAACCGGGGTCGGCATCGATGATCTCTTGGATATGGCACTTCTGGTGTCGGATCTCCATAAGGATGAAAATCGGGTCAATGCCAAGCGGGAAGCGGCCGGAACCATTATCGAATCTCATATTGACAAACATCTGGGGCCGGTGGCCACGGTGCTCGTGCAGGTGGGAACTCTTTCGGTCAATGATTATTTGGCTATTGATGGGATTCTCTACGGCAAGGTGCGCGCCATGAAGGACTGGAACGGGGAAGATGTGGAGTCGGCCACGCCCTCCATGCCGGTGAAGGTGATCGGCTTCAAAGCCGCGCCTCTCGTGGGAGATGTGGTTGTGGGGTCCGTGGAGACAACACACCATATGGAGAGGGTCAAAAAAGCGGGTCCGGTTCGGGACCGCGCGATTTCAATCGTGACATCCAATCGCGAAGAGGATGAGAATGAGTCCCTTCACAAACAGCGCATCAATTTGATTTTACGGGCCGATGTGCTTGGGTCTTTGGAGGCGATTGAAGAATCCATTGAAAAAATTCAGCATCCCGAAGTGCCGATCAAGATTGTTGCCAAAGGCCTAGGAGCAGTGACTGAGGCCGATGTTCTCCGCGGCGATGCCACGGGCGGAGTGGTGATCTCTTTCAAAATGCCGCTTTCCCAATCGGTAGTCGCGCTTGCGCGCGATAAATCTGTAGTTTTGGAATACCACGACATTATTTTTAAATTATTGGAAGGTTTGCGCGTCAAAATGGAAGAGAAACTGCCTCCTGCCATCCGCAAAAAAGTGATGGGACGCCTCAACGTATTGGCTGTCTTTCGAGAGGAGCCGAAACTGGTTGTATTGGGCGGCATGGTGGAAGAGGGATCCATCGAAAAGGATCATTCCTTTGACATCGAGCGAGGCATCCAAGCTATCGGGTCCGGCAAGATCACCAATGTGAAATCCGGCAAGCGCGAGATCACAACCGCTCGCTCGGGTCAGGAATGCGGTTTGGCTCTCTCCGCCGAGGGCCTCTCGGTCAAACCCGGCGATAAGGTGGTTGCTTATGTGGAGGAAAAGATCAAACGAAAATTGGATGAGATCCGAGTATAAATCATCAATCATATTAAAAATCGAATGAGTCAAATTTCGCGGTTTATTCAAAAGGAGCTTTCATTCAGACTGGTTCATGATTTGGAATTGCCTCGCGGGGTTCTGGTGACTATAGTTGACGTCGCAGTGGATCCGGACTGCAAGCGCTGCAAGGTTTTGGTCAGTGTTTTTCCCTATGTGAAAAAAATGTCCACTCTGGACTTTCTCAATCGCAAAGCGAAAATGTTGCACCGTGAACTGCGGTCGAAACTGAGAATGAAATTCGTGCCTAATTTAAAATTCGTGCTGGATTCAACCGAGGAAGAGGCGGTTCCCATAGAGACCTTGATCAATGAGGTCATGCAGCCTCAATCGTAATCCATTTATGAGCACTTCGGATGTACTATTTCTGGAACGCAAAATTCTCGCGGCTATTGAAAATGCCGTTCATATTTTGCTGGTGACTCACCAGAAGCCCGATGGAGACGCTCTAGGGTCGGTACTAGCTTTATCTCATTTCCTCGAATCCAAAGGCAAGAGGCATAAAATTTTTTGCAGAACCCCTTATGGCAATCAATTCGATTTTCTCTCTGGCATCGACAGGGTCACGGCGGATCCTGTTTTGTTTTCGGAGAAACGATTTGACTTGATTATTGTGTGTGACTCCAGTGATCTCAAGTACGCGGGAGTCGAAGATCATCTGGCGGCTTTGCCCTATCCAATGCCCACCTTGGTAAATATGGATCATCACGCGACCAATACGCGGTTTGGCGATTGGGTGCTGGTGGATTCCACCGCGTCTTCGACCACCCAGGTTTTGTATCAATTTTTTCAAGACTTATCGATTCCCGTGACCAAGGAAATGTCTACTTGTCTTCTTACGGGTATTGTCACGGATACCGGCGGATTTACCAATCCCGCCACGACCTTTGGCTCACTGGAAAGTTCGGCATCCCTTCTTCTCAAAGGCGCCCATTATAATCGTATTACCACTAATCTCGTGAAGAATAAGACTATTCCCACCTTGCGTTTTTGGGGCAAGGTTATGGAGCGGCTGGAATTCAATCCGCGATTGGGTTCAGCTTTGACCGTGATCAAAAAAGAAGATTTCTCGGACAAAGAACTGGATTCGGAAGCCGCTGACGGAATCATCAATTTTCTCAATAATCTCTCGGGAGTTCGTTTCGTGATGCTACTTCGCGAATTGTATGGGGGCAAGGTGAAGGTGAGCTTCCGCACCACGGATCCCTCTATGGATGTCTCTGGGATCGCCGAATATTTCGGCGGAGGCGGTCATGCCAAAGCCTCGGGATTTAGTATCGAGGGACGATTGGTCAGGACGAAGGAGGGGTGGCTGGTTGTGTAAAAAAAAGCTAGAGCAAAAAACTGTAAGGGTGTATTGCAATACGCCCTTACAGTGTTTTTGCG
This sequence comes from Parcubacteria group bacterium Greene0416_36, assembly GCA_007375725.1. Taxonomy (GTDB): domain Bacteria; phylum Patescibacteriota; class Patescibacteriia; order VMEV01; family VMEV01; genus VMEV01. The sequence goes on along the minus strand of VMEV01000007.1, from coordinate 35,195 downwards.
GGTTGTTTACTGTATAAACCCTACCCTCAACTCATCAATCCTTTTTGCTTCGATTTCTTCAGGTGATAGTGAAGGTGCGGGAGTGGGGGGTGTCGTAGGATCTACGACCGGTTTATTAGGATCAATGCCAACCAGACACACTTCCTGCCAGGGAATATAGTGGCTCCTGAAAACCGTTTGTTTTTTTTCTCCGTTTGGATAGTCGACGGTATAAGTAAATTTCGCGTCCGCGCCGGCATGAGGTCGCTCGGTGCATTTTTTCTCTCCGGGCTTGAGATCTGCAGTTTCGATGAGCTTTGCGGGAGGAGCGGGTTTGATATTGTACACAATCGGATGGGTTTGAGTGACATTTCGTCCGTCTCGAGATCCCCAAAATTCGAAAGCGATTTCGTCTCCTTTTATAAAGGTTTGAATCAGGATGTGCGAGCCGGTATCATTGGTGAATTTGAAGTCCGGACTGTTCTCATAGATGGTTGCGTCGGTTCCGGCCGGTTCATAGTAAGAGACTCGGTACGAGTGATTGCGCCTTTCCGTGATAGGCAGCCCGGAAGCAAGAGCCGCCCGAAAGGTCGTGGTGCCGATTTGGCAGAGTCCTCCGCCAAATTCAGGAACGGTTTTATTGCCTTTGATGACCAGTTCCTCTCTGTATCCTGTTGTGCCATTGATATCTCCCAAGGTCTTGAGCAAAGAAAATTCTTCATTGGGTTGAATAATAGTCCCATGCAGGGCCGCCGCGCCTACAGCAATATTGTGCCGCCGATTTTTTGGGCTACCTTTGAAATTGGAACGGCCGATCCCGATGGTTTCTTTGATTCCCATCAAATTGGAATTCTCAGTGCCTATTTCTGGCTCCACAGTTTCGACAATCAAGGTCGTTTTATTTTGTTCTTCTTTTAATGCTTTTTCTATCGCCATTGCGGTTTGTTCTTTATTGATTTTTTTTCCGGCAAGAGACATGGTGAATAAATTGACTTTATTATCCTGCATGACGAATTTTGCGTTTTGCGGCGTCACATCGACGGTTTTGGCGATTTTATCCAGTTCAGCCATTGTTTTTGCGGCGTCAATTCCAATGGCGAATTCTCCGGCTTTTGGGGATAGGATTCCTATCCATGATTTGATTTTTGAGCTTGGCAGAAGCCATTCTTCGTTTTCGTATTGTAATGTGAAGCCGTTTTTTGCGGCGGATATGAGTTGTGAGATCGTGCCTTTCTGGCTTTCTATCCAAGATGTTTGGCGCTGTGCGTTTTTTTCATTCAAACTCAAAGATAGAGGTGCGAGCCGGACTCCCTCTATCATTCTCTGGGTCTGTGCGATGGCTTCCTCATAAGCAAATTCTTGCCCTGATTTTTCTGGCAATATTTGAATTTGATCTTGGTTATCAATGATAAATGATGCGTTTTTCGATAGATTTTCAAAACGAGAGAATTGCGAAGTCAGAATATTTTTGAATTCTTCCCGATTGATAGTTACTTCAAGCGGGATTTTTCTTCCAGCAGTCGTGATACTGACAATTGATAGGATGCGCCTCAGTATGGATCCGTTTTTCCCCTTTAGAAAAGCCGTTTCGACCGCGGATTCATATTTAGGATCGATAATTCGGTAGCTTGCATCGGGGTCAAAGGGAGAAATAATGACCGGAGACACGAAATAGGAAAAATTTTGATATTGGTATTCGATGCCTTGGCCGTCGAGTTTTGAGAGGGCCAGTTTGATTTTTTCTAGCGCCTCTTCGCGCGACAATCCGCCCACTTCTACTTCTCCAATAGTTATATTGGGATAGATTTTAGTGGCAAAACTTCGGTCGACAATAAAAAAAATCGCCGCGATCGCGATAATGCTGATGGTTACAATAATAGCTCTTTTGATGATTATTGGGTTCATTTTTTTGATAAAAGTTCATTGAGAATTTTTTTGGCTAGGATTTTTTGCTGTATTTCTGATTGCGTTTGATTGTGTATGGTTATGTATACGGGGTCCTGATCTCTGATATTTTCTGGCATTTTGGATAAATCCAAAAGAATGGATTGGCCATCTTCCATTTCGATCTTAGCATGTTTTTCCGTAATTCCGTTAATTTTTGCCGGTATGGATTGATTGTATTCGTATTTAGACAGCATGCGATTGGTATATTAAATACTTTCGAGTTTCGTTTTTTGCACTTGGGTGAATACAGCCTGCGTATTGTTTTCCTGTATTTTTGGAATTTTATCCAAAAAAATCTTTTTGCGGAAGAGGTAATATTGTGTTGTTTTTTCTACTTGTATGTATTCTCCCTTGTATCCTTTTTTTCCCGAAGAGGGGAATTGATATCCTTCCTTGGTCACTTCCAGAGAATAGGTTCCCGGAGGGATCAGGCAGTCAAAACAGCCTGCGTAGTTGGTGACTTTTGTCAGCACCAGCCTTTGGGTTTCGTGGTTATAGATCCGCACGATGGCCAGTGGAATAGGCTCCGCGGTTGTAGAATCTAGCACGCTGGCAATGGGCGCGCTTTGTAATTCCGATCCAAAAATAAAATATTTGGGTCGATGCCCCAATAATCCCAGAAAGAGTCCGTAGCAAACCAGGATGAAAAACAATTTATTTATTCCGATTCCCAGTAGAACGAGGACGAGAGCAATGACGAACCAATAAGCCTCTTCTTTCTCCTCTAACTTTATTTTTTTATTTTTGACCATATCAACACAATTTTTAAAGATCTCGCATCATACTGCTTTTTTTATGAAAAATCAAATAGGCGTAGCCACAAATCCTCCCTCCCTCTTCGCTCTAAAATGAGCTACGCGGGACAAGCCAGCCTTCGCCCCGCAAAAAGGCGGGGCTACGGCTCGGCACGCAACCCTCCCTTTTCACGCCAAAGGCGGATGTGCCTTTTGAGCCCGAGGCTCATCTGCCTTTGGCATGAGGCGGAGACAAGGGAGGGAGCTAGTTTCCCCCTTGTCAAAGGGGGATTAAGGGGGATTTGTTATTTTGTTGCTTTTTAAATATCTGGAATGCGATCAGTATCCCATTTATAGATAACGATAATATCAGCAGGGCAGGGTGCTGGGCATATTTGTTTCCGCTAGAGGGTGATATTGCCTGATTGTCTGATTCTATTGATTCTTGAGGATTCTTATTGGGGATCCAGCTCGTCAGATCGCCCGCATCTCGCAGCTGTAAAAATAATTCTTTCGCTTGATTATTTCTCAGAATGCCTGCGATTTGGAGGGTATCTCCCGCTTTTATCTTTTTGTCTTGGGCTTGGGCCGTGGAGATTTGAACCCATACTTCTCCTAGAGTATCCCCGATCTGATATTTCGAATTTTTTTTCTCTAAGACTTCGCCTTGGATCGCGAGAAGTTTGCCCAATAAATCCTGAGTGATTTGATCAATCGGTAGTAATTCTGGAGTGAGTTCTTCCTGTTTGGTACTGACTTTTATTTGATTTGGATTTGTGATTTTGATTTTTTTGTTTGCCGGGTCGGCCGATGTTTTTATGTGCACGACCTGTCCTCTTTTCAAGGCAGGGAAATCTCCTTTGGATAGATTTATTTCATAGCCATCCGGCTCCAGAAAAAAGGATCGTTTGAGTATTTCTCCGGGGAGGGTTGAGACGGTTCCTGAAATCAGGATGGAGGGTGGACTTCTTTTTTTAGCCGCGGCTGTTGTTTTTGTTTGAGATATTGGGACGGAGTTTTTGATTTGCTCATTGATTTGAGTCCGGAGCCACGGCAATAATTCTAGGAGAATTTCTTTTTTGACTTTCGATAATTGCGCTATGTCGGTGAGTGGATCGGGAGAATTGATTTTATTATCTGCAGATAATAGAGGAGTGGAGATTTTTATCGATTCTGTTTTGATCTGGGTGATTCTTTGGGGCTGGGTTTTGGTTTCCGTTTGGGCGGGAATTTCTTTGGAATTGAGAATATCCCCAATTATTTCAGAATCTGATTTTGTTTCTCTGGATATTTCTTTTATCGAAATATTATTTTTCGTCCCTTTTGTTGGGGAGTCGGTAAGGCTAAAATCATTGAGGCTGCTTCCGGTGTCGATGCCCTCGAAAATGCGCGCGAGGCTTTGTCCTTTTTTGGGCGCGAGAATTCCGGAATCTCCGCCATAGGGCAACTGACTCATCAGAATGCCTGATTGTTCTATGGAAATAGTGCCTTTTTCATTGGCCAGATTTCCCTTGAGATTCGGGACAATGAAATAGCTTCTCGGAGTCAGAATTCCTTCCAGTGGAATGGTTCGCGTGGAATATTTGACCACGAAATTTCCCAGGCGCATGTGGGTATTGGTATTGTTGTACAGCTCGATCCATTCCGTGTCTCCTTCTGCCGGAGCCACGACTATTTCGCTGATGAGGAGAGATCCTGATGGATAGAGTGTCGGGCTGCTTTGGGTGCTATTGGATTGTGGTGCCGGAGCCGTGGGTGGATTGGGTATTGGCGGATTTTCAGGGGACACTGGCTCTACTGGATCTATAGGGTCCCGTGGAATGATTGGGGTAGAGGTTTCTACGGGTGTATTTTTATTTTGAGGATTCGGCGTTGTTTGTAATTGAAAATCTGCCAGCGAGTCATCGGTATCGACAAAAATACCGTCCGTATTTTTTTTCCGTTCCAAACTTTGCCCCGCATTTGGATTTATCGCTGGATTTTCTCCAGCGAAATTCAATTCACCCCATCTAACTTCATCCGCAACCACGCTATTGAGATCGATTAGTTCAATCGTATTATTTTTAGCCAAGGTGGTGGATTGGTTGGAATAGAGGATATCTGCTAGAAATGAATTTCCAAAATCGGGCGAAGAAATCAAAAGATATCCGCGTGGCTCAATGATGATATTTGGAAAAGCAGATATCAAGTTTTGGGTACTCCCGGAGGCCGTTTTTTTGACGAGCTTCCATTTTTCGAGATTGATTGCGTCATTTGTTGGGTTAAACAGCTCCACGAATTCTTCTCTTGAATTCTCCGTGGTTTCCAGTAGGATTTCAGTAATAAGGATTGAGGATTCAGCACTCGCTTGTATCGGAAAAAGAGCCAATCCCAAGATTGTCCAGACCGTCATGGCGATGATTTTTTTTGAAAACATAAAAACACGTGAGTGGGACGTCTCGTGTTTTATTTCTGAAAATAACATTAGGAAATCCGGATTTTTTTTGCAAGGTGAAAAGGTGTGGATAATATTTTTGTGGGGGCCTGCCTCCCACTTCGCCATAAAGATTTTAGAGAGCTTGCCCTGCGTAGCTCTTGATGGCTTTAGCCATCAAATGAGCGAAGTAGGGTTGATTTCTTTCCTATTTCCTGTTATAATCTTTAGATTAACTTTCTCCTTATTTTATGCGGGTTTACATGATTGGACAAAAGGGCATCCCGGCGCTGTCGGGAGGTGTCGAGCGGCATGTGGATGAGTTGGCCATTCGTTTGGCCGAGCGTGGACATAGTGTCTACGTTTATTGTCGTGCCGGCTATTCCAAGGGGAAGTCTGTGACTTTGTATAAGGGGGTGAATCTGATTTATTTGCCCACGATTTATTCTAAGCATTTGGAAGCGATTGTCCATACATTTTTGGCCAGTGTTCATGTGCTTTTCCGGAAGGCGGATGTGGTGCATTATCATGCCATCGGTCCTTCTTCTCTTCTTTGGATTCCTCGAATCTTCAAACCAACGGCTAAGGTGATTGCCACTTTTCATTGTCAGGATTATAAGCACCAGAAATGGGGGCTTTTGGCGCGCGCTTACCTTCATTTGGGCGAGTGGATGCTGTGTCGTTTGGCCCACCGGATTATCGCTGTGTCCAAAACGATCCAGCAATATGTGCGGGGTACGTATGGCCGCGAGTCTGACTATATTCCCAATGGTGTGCCTGATTTCAAAAAAATCACGGCCGGTTCTGAGCTTGCAAAATGGAATCTTCGCCCCAATGAATATTTTGTGGCGGTGAGTCGTTTTGTTCAGCACAAGGGACTTCATTATTTGATCGACGCCTATCGCCAGCTCAAAACCGATAAGAAATTAGTTTTGGTTGGCGATGCCTCTTATACCGATTCTTACAAACAATTGCTTTTGGATAAAGCCGCGGGAGATTCGAATATTATTTTTACTGGATCCCTTTCGGGCGATCATCTTTTGGAAGTGTTTCAAAATGCTTATGTGTTCGTCCAGCCCTCTGAGGCTGAAGGTTTATCCGTGGCCTTGCTCGAAGCCATGAAAATGGGCAAGTGCTCGGTTATAAGCAATATTCCCGAGAATCTGGAGGTTGTGGGAGATGAGGGAGTCAGTTTTGAGTCCAAAAATGTGGCGGATCTCGCGGCTAAACTCCAATATGTGTTGGACTATCCCCAAGTCGTGGCCCAGAAAGCCACCGCTTCTTATACGATCGCGGCCAAGGATTATAATTGGGAGAATATTGTGTCTTCTATCGAGTCTTTGTATGCTTAGGTAAAATATGATCGAAATTCACTCCATTCACTCGAAGTTTTCACCTCGGGCGGCTAAGATCATTGCCGCTGTTTTTTTTGTTGGTTTGATTTTGTTGGCTTGGGTTTTAGCGAAATTTTTTTGGGATCCTTTCCTGCGCTATTTGCCCCAGGATTGGGTGGGTTATATACGTATAGACCGGCCCGAAGACCTATTTCCTTTTGAAGGCAGGCTGGCGGAATTAGTCGGCATTGAAAATATCAATTATTTTTTAGAGGGGCTGAGTGTTTCCAGATCCGGAGCCATTGCTGTTTATCAAGTTGAAAACGAGTGGGTTCCGGTAGTCTATACTCATCCGAATGATGAGTCTGCTGTAATGCGATTTTTCTCTCGGCACTATCCAAATTGGGTGGTGGAAAGAAAAGGCCGCATTGTGATGGCTTCTCCTCGGCCGATTATTTTTGATGATCCTTCGCGTCTCTTTTTCGATTTCACGTGGGAGCCGCTGGGATTATTTTGGAATGATTCTTTTGGCGGCATGATTCGGGGCGGCAAGATGAAACCAGCTGATTCGGACTTGCCCGAGATTTCCCTATCCGCATTATTGGACAGCGGCGAGAAATTCTATTTTTCAGGGAAGGTTCAAGCCGGGAATCGTCTAGATTTCAAGGCTTATTCCACTGGCGACATTTCTATTTCCAAACTATTCAATCATTTTAAAAATAATGATCCTTTGTATGTCCAATATTTGAGTGATTCCGGAGCGGGCTTGACTTTTTTATTTTCCACGGATTTTATTGATCAGATCTTAGGAACCGTGACAAAAATGGATTGGGATATTTCAGCGGTCGGTGAGATGGATTTTGATTTGGCGTGGGGAGTATTGGACAAAAAAGATTTGAATAAGGAGGTTTTTTTGAAAAATATTAAATCGTTATCCTCCTTTTTATATCCATCGCGGGAAGAAATAAAAGGGGGACATGGAAATATTGTCCCGATTTTGAGGGCTAATCCTGCGAATTTGGAGTGGATTCCGGGTGCCGATGGACTGCAATTGTCTCGTTTGGGCGAGGCCTTGCCGATTTTTTACCATGAAGATGAAAATGAATTCCATGTTTATTCCAAGGTGATCGAGAATGAGCCTTATTTTAGGTCTTGCAATAGCGCTTCTTATTTGCCGTCAATATCTTTTTCGGGCATAGATCGGGGATGGAAGGCCGTGTGGAGCCACAACTTTTTCACTTTTTGTTTTTTGGGGCAATAAACAGGTTGTGGATAAAGTGGATACTGTGTTGATAAATATTTTTGTCCTTGTTTATAAGGCCTTTTTTGTTTGATCATGTGTGAATTTTGACCCAGGTGGAATAGGTTGGTATAATGTATTCATATTGCAGATTGCCGAATTGTCGGACATTCCATTCGCGATCACGAATGGATGAGACATTGGGATAAGGGGGAGCGAAAGACAGAATCATATAGAAGTTCTTTTTGGAAAAAAGTGTTCTTTTGAAGAAGGAGGAAATTTGTACCTTTATTAGAGAAGGATTTTATTGATAGGCTTTTATAGAAAAAAAGTTCCGAGAAGGAACCCTATAGAAGAAAAATCAACAAAATCTACAAGGTGTAGAAATAATAGAAGTAAAAAAGCAACATTTTTTGAAGCCGTTTCGGATTGTTGTTTGGCACGCAAGAGCCACAAGAGCTTGTTTTCTGAACAACAATCCGAATGAAATAAATTCGGATTCAAAAAGAGGCTGTGATCGAATACAATATATGATCGCAGCCAGCTAGGTTCTTTGGAAAAACAAAAACCAAATAGAAAAAATAAAAAGTCTTATTTAGATTCGAATAGAGAAGTAATAATTACTTCTTAAAAAAATTCGACTAAAAAGCATCTCGTTTGAGAAAGGGGTTCTCCTTTCCTAGACGAGAATAGCTCCGCTCGATTCTCAGCCTTTTAGATGGCCAGATGGTGCATGACTCAGTCATTGACATCTCATCATCTTAGGAAGGGAACAAAAAGAGAGCAACCAAAGGCGTCACAAAAAAAGCAATAAGCAACCAAAAAATTTATTTTCGGGTTTGCACATTTGCTCGTGACGCCTTTAAACTTTTTATGGCAATTTTTTAAATGACTTATTTGTCAGACCTTACATCTTTTTATATACTGTAGCTGCTTTTAGGAAAAGCTATCAGTTATTAGCTTTCAGTTTTCAGGATTGGGTTCAAAATTTGGTTAAAATCTTTTTTTAAAATTTTCTTCTATAAATTCTAAATATATGAAGCATCTAGAACCTAAAGTCTTAGTCGAGATCAAGAAGAAATTATTGGCGCATAAGGCGAAGTTGGAAAAGGAACTCGCCGAATTTAGCCATAAAACCGCGGCAAAAAATGATTATGACGCGGATTTTTTGAATCTGGGGGATACTGAGGAGGATAATGCCTTGGAGGTTGAGCTGTTTGAGAACCGCTTGGCTCTCGAGAAAGTGCTCGAGACGACCTTGCAGGGCGTGGTAAAGGCTTTGGGCCGCCTAGAGAAGGGAAATTATGGCCTTTGCATGGAATGCGGGAAAGAAATCCCTTCCGCTCGAATGATCGCTCGTCCCGCTTCAAACTACTGCGTGGCATGCAAGGAGAAATTAAAGATTTAATACATGCTCTATTGGGTTCTGATTCTTTCGATTTTGATAGATCAGTGCATCAAGTGGTCGGTCTTGGGATTGGATTTTACCGTTACGCTGTCCAACTTGGGTCCTTTTACTTTAGAATTCACCTCTTTTGCCAATTATAACCTTGCCTTTGGGATTCCGCTTTCGAGCAGGCTTATTTTGTTTTTTAATTTTTTGATTTTAGCTGTCATTTGTTATTTGTTTTTCTCCCATCGTATCGACAATCGACCCTATCGGCTCAGTTTTGTGGCGATTCTTCTGGGCGCCGCGACCAACCTCTCCGACCGACTCGCTCACGGCTATGTCGTCGATTATCTTGCCATCTCCTGGGGATCTTGGCGCTCCTCCATCATCAATATCGCTGATATCCTCATCTTTTGCGGCGTGGTGAGCTGGATTTATAGGGATTGGCGGGGGCGTAATAGGTACTAGCCTTGCCGGACAACAAGCAGTTATTTGCCTATTTTTTTTAGATCCTGTAATTTTAAATAGAAATAAAGCATGTGTGTAGAAAATCTTTGTCCCGAGTTAAGAACCGATTTGAAATTGGTTTTTTGTGTTTTTATTGAACTCTTTTGTATTAAAATGCTATAATTAGCACAAAATAATTCTCCCACATAAAGTAATAAAAAACAAAATTAAAATATATGGTAAAAGATCTTGTTTGTACTTTGGTCTCTATAAAATATTCTGGTAAATCCATTGGTAGTGATATCCGAATAGAGATAGAGGGTTTTGGGATTTTTTTTGGCCTCAATAAAAAAATAAAAAATGGCACGACTTCTCAGATTCACAAAGAAATCGGGAGACTTCGCGTTGATCAATCAAATCTTGTTTTTTCGGTCACTTTAAAAATTATCGAAAGAGACCTTGTGTTTAATGATGTGGGAGTCGAACAGTTTTTAATAAAATTTGATCTGGAGAGTTCTACCCCACAACAGGTTACTCGCATGGTAAAAGTCCACGAGTTTAGGGGGCTAACTGAAGGATCGGAGGCTCGGTTTGAGGTGGTTCTCTATCTTGAAGTCGTTGATTCTATTAGATATATTGGAAAGCAGGATAATGGATTTTTACGAGTAAAGATGGAGGATGGCACTGAAGAATCGGTCCCAGAGTATCTCAAGATTTTGTTTCGTTATACGGAAGCGAAACGAGACTATTTTTTGATTTTGGAAGGACTTCTTCAAGGGCAACGAGCATCTGTCAGATTGAAAGAGGATGGTTCGTCTCATTTTATATTAAACAATTTGCACACTGGGCCTGCTGAACTTATCTATTCCATTTCCGAACAAAAACTTAAAGTGAAAGGACAAATATATAAAGTGGTGCCCTACCTTGGACAATCATGGGACAAGGGATTTTATGATGTAGAAATCCCTGATCATCCACATAAGCTTGGCAGGACGTATTTGGACAGAGCGACAAAGGCGCTGGTGTGGTTTCATATTGGCCATGATTATAAAGATGCACGTTACTTGCATCCGGGGCGAGTAACGGCGGGGTGCATTACTATTCCAGAAGTAGAACGATGGGATGAATTATTCAATACTCTTATAGTCGCAAGGAAAGGAGATTCGAAAAGTATTGGAGTTTTAGAGGTTGTTGCTTAAGTCTATGAAATATCCTCTCAAAATTTCATTGGCATTATTGATTTGTCTTCTTTTTGGCTGTGTATTTTTGTTTATATCCTCTGGAGATTTTAAAGGTGTTTCACATTTCGGTACTCTTAGGGTGGGTGTCACTGCACCTCCCAATTTTCATCCGGGATATGAAATCCGTGATGCTTATAAGAAAATTCCTCCGTCGAGATTTTATATCAATTTTTATAGCCAAGACATCGTTTATAATTGTTTTTTTGATGAGTGTGGTTTAGGGGGAGCTATGGTTGGAAGCATGGGTGGATGGTTTGCGGGAAGCGGGATATCCGACCTGGATGAATTATTTGGGGTGGAAATAAATCGAGAAGAGCTATGGAGTACTGGCTATTCTTCTCTTATGATTGTTACGAATAGAGAATCGGAAATTGTAGGTTTATATCCTGATGCTGGGATGAGCGACCTTTCGAAGGTATTACAATTCCATCCGGAGCTGGCGGATTTTAGTTTGCTAGAAGGAATATCTCAGCTGGGACCATTGAAGGTGGGGGAACCATTGCCGTTTCTGCCGGAGGAAATAATGAAAAGTGTGGCGAATAGTGAGGATATTCGGCATCTCTTTTCTGTTTATTTAATCAGAAATAAGCCATCAGGTTCCTCCGGTTGTCCTTATTACGAATGTGGCTATTATATTGAAAAGACTATTGCTATGGGAGGATGGTATTATGAGATTGATCCGGAGAAATCGGAGGTTGTGGAACAATTAGGTTTATCTTCCAGCCAAGTAAGAAGAGGTGAGGTGACACTCGTCATACTCACTGACATAGAATCAAAAATTCTAGCCATTCATCCCAATCAAAATATTCGAGATATAATGAGTATTTTATATCAATATCCTCAGCTAGTTGATGCGAGTCTTATTGATAGGGCTTCCTAATGGGGGTGAAGTTCTTTTAAATTTTATTTGCCAAAAAAAAATAGATCCTGTAATTTTGAATAGAAATAAAACACATTTAGAAATTTTCGGAGAGAGAAATTTCGCCCCAGTTGAGAATCGATTTTTGATCGATTTTTTTATTATTTAGATCTTTCGTATGGGCTGGGGCAAAGTGTATTCGGCGTCTTTGGTGGGACTGGAGGCGGAGCTCGTGGATGTGGAGGCGGACTCTTCGGCTGGGCAGGCGGCGTTTTTTATCGTGGGATTGGCTGATAAATCGATTGATGAAGCCAAGGAACGGGTGCGGGGCGCGATTAAGAACAGCGGCTTTTCATTTCCGCGTTCTCGGGTGATCGTGAATCTGGCGCCCGCGTATCTCAAAAAATATGGGACTTCGTATGATCTGGCGATTGCGGCGTCGATTCTCCAAGCCGCGGGCCAGCTTCGGTGGGAGGATTCGGACAATGCGCTTCTGTTGGGAGAATTATCCTTGGAGGGGAAATTGCGCGCGGTGGCGGGCGTGCTTCCCATCGTTCTCTCGGCCAAGAAAATGGGATGCACCCGCATCTTTTTGCCCCGCGATAATGCCGAAGAGGCCTCGGTTTTGGAGGGCATCGATATCTTTCCGGTCGAGACTCTGGGTGATTTCGTTCGGTTCTGCCGAGGCAAAATGGATTGGACTCCCGCCAAATTCGTTCCGAAAAAAGTGGAGATTGTGTCTCCCGTGAATATCGGATCGATTCGCGGCCAATTACATGCCCGCCGTGCCTTATTGGTGGCGGCATCGGGCTTCCATAATCTTCTTCTCTGGGGTCCTCCAGGGTCCGGGAAAACCATGCTGGCCAAGAGTTTGCCTTCGATTTTGCCGGCTTTGTCTTGGGAAGAGTCGCTCGAAGTGACCAAGATTTACAGTGTGGCGGGATTGCTGGTCGGAGGTGCGGGACTCATTTCCGGCCGGCCTTTTCGTTCGCCGCACCATTCCTCATCCGGAGCCTCGATTGTGGGAGGCGGCCGGATTCCAACGCCCGGAGAAGTGTCGCTCGCTCACCGAGGTGTTTTATTTCTTGACGAATTTGGTGAATTTCCAAAATATGTGCTCGAAAATCTCCGTCAGCCTCTGGAAGACGGGAAGGTTCAGGTGTCCCGAGTGGCCCGTTCGGTTGTGTTTCCTTCGCGCTTCCTGCTGGTCGGGGCCATGAATCCTTGTCCGTGCGGCTATTTGGGGGACTCGGAAAAAGAATGTTTGTGTTCCGGCAATTCGCTCGACCGCTATTCTCAGCGTATCTCAGGCCCGATTTTGGACCGCATTGATCTGCATATTCACGTCCCGCGGGTGAAGTTTCATGATTTGTATGAGGCACCGGTTACTGACGCTTGGGATAGCTCCACGGTTAGGGCTCAGGTAGAGACGGTTCACCGCATTCAAGCCGAGCGATTTTCGGGCTCTGGTATTTTCTATAATTCCGAGATGTCCAGCGACGGCGTGGCTCGTTTTTGTTCGCTAGATTCGGAGACTCACTCATTTTTCCGCGACGCTGTCGAAAAATTTTCCGTCTCAGCCCGTTCTTCCAATCGCATGCTCAAGGTGGCTAGGACTATCGCGGATTTAGATGGCTCGGAAAATATAAAACTCCCACATTTGGTGGAAGCTTTGCAGTACCGTACTCGCATGGGCGAATAATGCGGAACTATCTTTTGACGTATTGCAGGGGGTTCACGCGCACGCCGGCTTGGAGGATTTCAAAATGTAAGTGTGAACCCGTGGAGCGGCCGGTGGAACCCATGAGACACACGACCTCTCCTTGTCTGACCGCTTCTCCAGGTTGTTTGAGTAATTTTGAACAGTGGGCATAGCGGCTCTTGAAGCCATTGGAATGCTGGACTACGATTTGGAGTCCATATCCTCCCGTATTCCAGCCTGATACGGCGACTGTTCCGTCAGCTATCGCATAAATGGCGTCTCCGGTGATGCCATCGATGTCGAGGCCGGTATGTTTCCAGCTCCACGACTGGGTGATGACGCGTCCGGGGGCAGGCCAGATCATGCCTCCGGCGATAAGCTTGGGTTTGGTTGTTGGTTTGATATTGAGAATTTTTTCAGCCAGTTTTTTGATCGGAGTTGGGGCAACGGGTAGAGGAAGGGGCGATCCCTCGGGAATAATGAGCTTTTGTCCGATTTGTATGGCATCAGCAGAGGCGATTTGGTTGAATTCTAAAATGTTCTCCGCGTCCACATCATATTTGGAGGCGATTTTACTCATATTTTCTCCTCGTTTGACCGTGTGACGGATACCGGAAGTAGGAAGGATGGTGAGGACTTGTCCTGGTTTGATATAGTCTTTGAGTCGTAGACGATTTTCCCAGAGGATTGTATTGATCGAAATACCAAATTCTGCTGCGATGGAACTAAACGTATCGCCGTCTTGGACCGTGTAGGTTTCGATATCTTCTAGGAGCCTCTGTTTCTGGATAGATTCTTGATCATCCGAGATGATGGGTTTGAGCAGAGTATTGCCTCCAGCCATAGTGGAAGGGAGGGCCTCCATAATATTTTGTTCGAAATCCGTTGCTTCCAGCACATAAGAAACCCCGACCGCGTTGGCCATGGAGATTTTTGGATTATAAGGGGCGATTGTCTGGGCGCGGTCTGTGATGATTTCGTCTTCACTTCCGCCGCTAAATATCGAATAAATCATGCGGTCCGCGGCTAGAATTGATTCTGCGGATCCTGCTTGCAGATTGTGAGATATGACAAAAATAGCGATGAAAATGACGGCGATATGAGTGCCAAATCGATTAGAAACGGTCTGGACACATTCTTGAAAAGATACATTATATGATTTGAATAATTTTTTTTTGAGGCCTAAGAGAGTATTATAAATGTAGAAAAAAATAGGTCTGCCTATTTTCTTCAAAATGCCAAACAGCGGAATAAAACAAAACTCCGCGGCGAATTTCTGTATTCGTATCGCCGCCTTCATCGTATGGAATATTACAAAAATGAGAGTCTTTTTGATCATAATAATAAACCCCTCTTAATCTCCCCTTAACAGGGGAGAAACTACCCCCTCCCCTGTTAAGGGGAGGGCTGGGGTGGGGTTTGTTGTTCTTTCTTATCTTGTCCTGCTCCATGAGTCAATAGATTTTATATGAAAAATGTTTTATTTTAGCTAAATTTGTTTTTTGGCCATAAGTCTTTATGATGAAGGGGATTTATGTAATATGCCATCTTATGAAATATGACCATGGTCTCATAGACGCCAAATGGCAGGAAAAGTGGGCCAAAGAGGGGGCCTATAAAACTTCCAAAGAGTTAAAGGGTCCGAAATATTATATTTTGGACATGTTTCCCTATCCCTCGGGAACTGGCCTTCATGTGGGCCATCCCAAAGGCTACATTGCAACCGATATTGTAGCACGTTTTGCTAAGATGAGAGGAGCTTCGGTTCTCCACCCTATGGGCTGGGACGCTTTTGGCCTTCCCGCAGAAAATTTTGCGATTAAAAATAAAATTCATCCCCGTGCGGCAGTTGAGGCTAATATTGTCACTTACAAGCGACAACTCGAATCGATTGGATTTTCTTATGACTGGGATCATGAGGTCAATACCACGGATCCGGATTATTATCGCTGGACTCAGTGGATCTTTGTCCAGCTATGGAAAAAAGGCCTAGCCTATGAAAGTAGGGAGCCGATCAATTGGTGTCCGTCTTGTAAAACGGGTCTTGCCAATGAAGATCTGGAGGGCGGGAAATGCGAGCGTTGCGGATCCGATGTGGAGAAAAAGCCGATGAGGCAGTGGGTGCTTAAAATTACAGATTACGCGGACCGACTACTCGAGGATTTGAAACTGCTCGATTGGCCAGAATCGATTAAGGAATCGCAGAGGAATTGGATTGGCCGATCGGAGGGGGCGGAGATTCAATTCAAAATTAAAAATGACGAATTACGAATGACGAATGACAGGATAACTGTGTTTACGACGAGGCCGGATACGATTTTTGGGGCGACTTATGTGGTGCTGGCTCCGGAAAATGAGATTGTGAGTGAACTTTTAAAGCAAAAAGGCTCTATTAAGAATGAGTCTCTGGTATTTGAGTATGTGAATGCGGCGAAAAAAATGTCCGAAATTGATAGAAGTGATGCTAAAAAAGAAAAGACGGGAGTTAATTTGGAGGGAGTATTTGTTATCAATCCTGCTAATGGTAAAAAAATTTCAGTCTGGATTGCGGATTATGTTTTGCCGGATTATGGAACTGGAGCTGTGATGGGAGTGCCAGCTCATGATAAGAGGGATTGGGATTTTGCTAGAAAATATAAATTATCGATTGTCCGTGTTATTTCAAGTAATGAAAATAAGTCGGACTTTGATAATTGGCATGATGATTATTTGAATTCTGGAAAGTTGATTCAATCCGGCTCATTTGATGGCCAAGATTCTCTATCCTCAAAAAAAGCTATTACTGAATTTGTGGGTGGTAAGTGGGTTATCAAATATAAGCTTCGAGACTGGGTCTTCTCCAGGCAGCGTTATTGGGGGGAACCGATTCCGATTGTGCATTGCCAGTCGTGCGGGGCGGTAGCGGTTCCGGAGGCAGAGTTACCTGTAAAATTGCCGGATGTGGATCACTATGAGCCGACAGGTACCGGGGAGTCTCCGCTCGCTGCGATCGAGTCATGGGTGAATACGAGCTGTCCTCAATGCGGGGGGCCAGGCAAGCGCGAGACCAATACCATGCCACAGTGGGCGGGAAGTTCTTGGTATTATCTGCGTTTCATTGATCCGAGAAATACGGAGGCACTGGTGGACCCGGCCAAAGAAAAATACTGGATGAAAGTGGATCTTTATGTGGGGGGAGCCGAACATGCCACACGCCACCTGATTTACGCGCGTTTTTGGCATAAGTTTTTGCATGATTTGGGCGCGGTCAGCACGATTGAACCCTTCCTAAAACTCTGGAGCGTCGGACTCATCATGGGTGAAGACGGACGCAAGATGAGCAAGCGTTTTGGCAATGTGGTCAATCCCGATGACGTGATCGCCGAATATGGCGCGGATGTTTTTCGCATGTACGAGATGTTCATGGGCCCTTTTTCGGACTCGATTTCTTGGAGCACGGAAAAGATTAAGGGCGTGGCCCGGTTTTTGGATAAAGTATATGATTTGAAGGATCATCTCGCGGATTCGGAGTCTCCGGACGTCACGCGCCTTTTGGCGAAAACCATTGCGAAAGTCACGGATGATATGGATACATTTTCTTTCAATACATCCGTATCGGCCATGATGATTTTCATCAATGAAGCTCGAGAGAAAGGAATATCGAGATCTTCATTTGCGAAATTCGTGCAAATTTTGTGTCCCTTCGCGCCGCATCTCTCCGAAGAGTTATGGTCTCTTTTGGGGCATGAAGATTTAGTTGTTCTCTCCTCGTGGCCAACCTTTGACCCGTCTATGATTCAAAACGAAACCGGAACATGGGTGATTCAGATCAATAGTAAAGTTAGAGCTCAAATTATTGCCCCTATAGATACTCCTCTAGAGGAGATGTTAGAAATGGCCAAAAAAGATCCAAAGATAATGGCTTTATTAGAGAGCAAAGAAATCAAAAAAACGATTTTTGTCCGAGGCAAATTGGTAAATTTTGTGGTGTAATTATGTTCACATTTTCATTTTTTCAAAAATCGGAACAAGCGCAATTCGATGATTTTATTGAGCGGAATGCTTTGGACGGCGGGTTACTGCAGGGTTGGTTGTGGGGTGATTTTAAAGGGAGATTCGGTGCAAAAGTATTGCGTGTGGGAGTCTCGGATGAGAGCGGCCGAATCGTGATGGCCGCCACCTTGCTCAAACAAAAATTCGCGCGTTTTTGGAGTATTTTGTATTCTCCGCGAGGCCCGGTGTTCGCCCTGGATTATTTGAATGATGATGCGGGAAAAAAAACGATACTGGATTTTTTTCTTTCTGAGATCGCGACTTGGTCTCGCGAGGAGAAAATCTTATTCACGCGTCTCGAACCTTCTTGGACCAGTATTTATTTTCCGCGAGATTATCTGGCGGCCTTTGGATTTCTGCGGTCTCCGCGGGCCATCCAGCCAACGCACTCTTTGGTTTTGGATATCCGCCAGCCCCTCGATTCTCTCTTGTATGGAGCCAAACAGAAGACACGATACAATATCAATTTAGCGAATAAGAAGGGCATCATCGTGCGTCATACTTCCAGCGTGCTCGATCTCGAAGTATTTTTGCGTTTGATGAAGAAGACTTCCGCGCGACACAATTTCAAAAATCATGATGAGCCCTATTTCCGCGAGATGTTCGGCATTTTCGCGCCATGGGGGAAGATTTATTTTGTGATTGCCTCTCATCAGGGCGTCGATATCGCCGCCAACTGCATGCTGGTTTTCGGCAATACCGCTTACTATCTCTACGGCGCTTCGGACTATGAATACCGCCAGCTCATGGCGCCGTATCTGGTTCACTGGACCTGTATGACGCTCGCCAAAGAGTGGGGCCTCTATTATTACGACTGGTGGGGCATTTCTGGTAATGAGCCGTCAGGGGACGGTGCCGGGGATTTACGTGAGAAAGACTGGGAAGGTTTTTCCCGCCTCAAGCGCAGTTTCGCACCCATTGCTCCCATTACCGAATATGTGGGATGCTGGGAATTGCCATATCGGCCGACTTGGTATAAGATTCTTCGATTGTTGAGATAGCAACAAATCCCCCTCAATCCCCCTTTGACAAGGGGGAGGCTGCTACCCCCTCCCTTGTCAAAGGGAGGGATGGGGAGGGATTTGTTGCTCTAAAAACTATGTCCCTCACCGACCTCTCCACCATCCAATCTCTTCTCGCCGCCCACGGCCTCCGGCCCAATCGTCAATTGGGCCAGAATTTTTTGATTGAATCGTCGGTATTGGATCATATGATGGCCTCCGCGGATATTGGCCCGGATGATTTAGTATTGGAAGTGGGACCCGGAATTGGGTGTCTCACCGAGGTCCTCTCGAGCCGCGCCAAAGCCGTATTTGCCTGCGAGAAAGATCCGGGGATGACGGGGATTTTGGCGGTCACCGTGAAATCGCTAAATAATGTGAGGGTTTTCCGAGGCGATGTTCTCGGCACTGAATTCCGGACGGCTTTTATGGAGTGGCTCCATAAGCAGGGTAAGTCATCCGCCAAGGGTGAATCTGCCTCTTTAGGACAATTTAAAATTGTCTCCAATTTGCCCTACCAAATCACGTCTTTTTTCCTCCGAACCTTTCTCTCTGGAGATTTGCGTCCCTCTTCTATGACTTTGCTCATCCAAAAAGAAGTGGCCGAGCGTATCGTCGCCGGCCCTGGGGATCACAGCCTGCTCTCTTTGTCCGTGCAGTTTTATGGCTCGCCTTCTATTATAGTTGAAGTCCCAAAAACCTGTTTTTATCCCGTGCCAAAAGTCGACTCCGCGGTCATTCACATTGATCTGGGGGCTGGCTATGGCCATGATCATCCCGATGTCGAACCGAAAAAAATGTTTCGCCTCATGAAATGCGGATTTTCATCCAAACGCAAAACTCTGTATAATAATTTAAGCAGCGGCCTTGGCATCGACAAAGAAGTCTTGAAAAATAAATTGGACCGCGCTAATCTATCTCAATTCAGGAGGGCTCAAGAATTGTCTTGGGAAGAATGGGGGATTTTATATCAGGCATTAGCTTCTTAGTGAACAGAAAAGCTGTTTCTGTTGCTTCCTAAAAAGCTAACTGCCTAATGCCTAAAGCCTAATTTTCATCTATGAATTTTTTTCGACAAAAAGTTTCGTTTAAATTATTTGCGATTTCGGCTCTTTTAGCTACGGCTTTTGGAGGTGTATTGGTCGCAAGAGAAGCTCGGGCCTATTTTGGGCTCGATATTATAATGGCGATTCAGTGCGTGCCGCCACCGGCAGTGAGTCTTTGTACGATTTGTCAGTCACCTGCCATGGAAGTCACTTTTGGAATTATGGAACCTCCTTTAGTTCAATGTATTTTGCCTGGAACTCCAGGATTTATTTCTTTGCCTGGGGCTATGTGCATAGGGACTGATTCTTTCAATTTATCATGTGTTCCTCCAGGGGCAGGAGGCGCCTCGGTTGGAGTGGGGGAAGTTTCTGAGGGTGGCTTTTTCGGTTTTATTTCAGATGTATTTGAGCAAGTTCAAGAATTTGTTTTTTCTTTCTAGATTTTTATGATCACTCGCGAGCAATGGCATGGAATCGCTTTCGTGATATTACTCCTGGCGGGTATTATTGTCATTCGATTCAAATTGGCGGCCAATATCGAGGGGCCCATAGACCAGATCATCGCGGCCAATGAAAAAAACAAGAATAATGCTTTATTTGGGACTCAAGTGGAAACTTTGCTTTCCGAATCCGAGCTGCGAGCGCGGGATACGGACAAGGACGGCCTCAATGATTACGAAGAATCTTATATTTATAAGACCAGTATCTATTTGCCGGATACGGATTCGGATGGTGCGGGAGATAAAGAAGAGGTTTCTGCCGGACAGGATCCTCGGTGTGCAAAAGGGGAGGATTGCAAACTAGTGAATCTGGAGGTTCTGCAGCAAGAGAAATCCTTGAGTATTATGGATGCACTGTCCCCCGAGGCGCAGGTTGCGGGAGTGGACCTTTCTTCTATTCCGCCCGAACAATTTGAGCTTATTCTCAAAGGCCAGGCCTCGGCCGAACAGATTCGCGGGTTTTTGATACTCAATGGTTTGGAGGAATCAGTAGTGGATTCGATGGACGAGGAAGCGGTCAACTTGTTGTATCGCTCGGTATTGGATAAAATAAATAAAGGGAAGTAGTCTTCTTTTTTGTATTAAATTAAAGGGTGTTGTGAAAATAATGAATTTTTTTAAAGATTTTCTTTTTTTGTGGGGTCTGATTTTTGTCACCTTCTTTTATTATCCTCAGAATGTAATGGCCCAGGATTTTGGGAGGATAGCGGGTGCCGCTTCAAAGATAAAAGAAGTTTCGACAACTGACGCCACCGTGGCTGCTAATACATCCAATATTGCTGTGAATACTGAAAGAAGCGTCGATGCTGATGAGGCTTATCGTATCAATGAAGCCGCCAAAGCGGCGCAAAAAAAGGCCGAGGAAAATCTGGTGGCATCCACCGTTACCAATGCTCTGCGTGTTTTCAATACTCAAGTTGCTCAAAAGGCCGCAAAGTACGCGGCCAGCGGTTTTCCCGGACAAAAATCCGCTATTCAGGTGGAGCCTTTTGACTCTATTTTAAAAGACGCAGCTGACGGAGCGGTGGGTGATTTTATTTCCAATTACGCAAAAGGGGTGACAGGTCTGGATATTTGCGGCGGATTTGACGCTTTAAATTTAGTGCTCAGCTTAAACACTTTGTCTTCCGATCATCGCGCGACCAAGCCATCTTGCTCTTTCAGTACTCTCGTAGCGGCTTGGGATATAACGGACCCGGCTATTCTCAATAAAGTGCAATTGGGTTTTTCTTTTGGCTCGGAAGGAAATGATGTTTTTCAAGTCTTGGATGCGGTATCTGGAGCCCTGAGTTCCAGAGAGGAAGCTGAAAAGAAAAAGAATGCCGAAGCTGCCAAAACCAATGCTCAAGGCGGATTTTTGGATCTCAAAGATTTGGTAACCGGATATGTTAAAACTCCGGGTTCTTTGATTTTTGAGACAACCAAAGACGGTTCAGTGAAAGCTTCGAGCCAAGGCTATGCCATCGTCGGACAGGTGGCTTATGATGCCTTGAACGTATTTTCCAGCACGCTTTTGAGTGAGGTTCAGAATATATATTTACGTGATGGCCTTGTGAATCTGAGCGGACTGGCCAAGAAAAAATCTCGCAAGGATCAATTGTCCCGAGCCATTAAATCTCTCAAAACCAAACAGGGAACCGGCCAGGGACTAACTGTTGGGCAGGGAGTTGCCGCCCAGGCTATTTCTGCCAGATTTAACAGCGGAGGCGTTTTGTCGCAGTCTTTTGGTTTTGATTTTATCTCCGAACTGCTTACTTGTCCCACGGACGCTAAAAGTCGCACGGTTTACAATTGTGCTTTGCCTCAGAAGCTCAAAACCGCTCTCGACAAAAAAGATGGCCAGCACTTGACGCTCGAGGAGGCTGTGGATCAGAAAATTCTTGATCCCCATTGGCCTTTTGCCTTCAAAGATGCGGGACAGCGCATTGAGCCCGCCCCTTTGGAAGGCATCCCTTTTACCGGAATACTCAAGCTTCGCCGAGCTCGTATTGTGCCTATTGGCTGGGAAATCGCCGGCCGCATCATGAGCCAGCGTTCCGAGCTCAAAACATTGGGCCAGATGATGGCTGAATTCTCCCAGCGCGGTGTGGACGGACTCTGTAATCCTATCAATCCGGATCTGGGAGAGAGTCCGTATTGCAATCTTGTGGACCCGGATTGGGTGCTCAAGCCTTTTTCATACAATTGCCGCGCCTGGCGCTATGGACAGCTCTTGCAGGCCAAGAGCGACAGTCGCTTTGAATATTGCGGCGATATCCAAGACTGTGTCGTGGAAGGCGAGAATGGCGAATGTCTTTCCTATGGCTATTGCACCCAAGAAAAAAATGTCTGGAGACTGGGAGGCGACCAGTGTAATCCCAATTATGAAGGCTGTGCCGCCTTCACAAGAACGGTGGATACTGACGATTTCTTCTATCTTCGCGGAACAGTCGATGTTTCTATTTGCTCTCGAGAAAATGTCGGCTGTGCTTGGTATGCAACCAGTCAGGACAAAGATAAAAATTGGATCACCAATGACGATAAGGCTAAACTTTATTTTGATCGAAGCATCACGGCCCAGACTTGTGACGCCAATAATGCCAACTGTAATCAGTTCATTCGATTTGCCCGTATTCGGGATGCCGCGACCGTCGAGTCTATCGTATCGAAAGTTGCGGCTAATGCCACTTTAGGTGACAAATATTCTAACTACGGAGAAGTACAGGATTTATTTATAAAAATTGATAAGACTTTGCCCCGGGCTACGAATCCTCTTTTATGTGCCAGAGAGTTTGTCGGATGTGAATCATTCCGGCCCAAAAATGGCGATCCGGCGGTGACTGCGATTGTTGCCGATGGCGATCGATGTCCTAGGGAATGCATAGGATATGATTCCTATATCCAAGAGCCGACTTTTTTTGAAGTTCGCAAATTTGGTGTGGATTTCATTCCAACCACCGCGGGGCGATGCAGTGCCAACAATGAAGGCTGTGAGCAGTTCACCAATCTTGACGTTCCGGCCAGAGGAGGCGAAAATATTGAGAACTATAACCGGCTCCGGCAGTGCGAAAAATTTGGCTCGCATACCAAGATTTATTTTTATTGGGAAGGAACCGAAACTGGTTTCCAGCTCAATCGATTCAGTTTGATCCGAGGCGGGCCTCTCTCTTTTACCTTTGTGAATAAAACAGGAGGAAATACCGCCGTGACTGAATCCGGTGAACCTCCTAAGTATGTGAAGGGGTTTGCTGATTTTGGTCTTTGCAATAAAGAAGTATTTGATTCCAAGGCCGATCCTGATTGTTTTGAGCTTTTCGATGAAACGGGAAACCGATGGTATCGAAAACTTTCCATGACGGTTTCTTCCCCCAATCCGGATTTTTTCGCGGGCGGAATTATTCCGTTTGCCAGTGAATGCCACAATTATAGAAAGACTTTGTCAGGAGAATTGGTCTGCAGGCTCAGTTCGACTTGTTCTGATCCAGCTGGCTGTGGATGTGTGGCCGGAGATTTATCCTGCCGCGTTCTTGTCGGTGAAGATTCCTGTTCCAATGACAGTAGCTGTATTTCGACTGGAGGCCGATGGGCGGGAGGGGAGTGTCTCTATTTGGCTATTCCATCGGAGAGTGTGAAGTGCAATACCGTTGGATGCAAGCAGTATAAGGGGTCCACAGCTAGGAACGAGCGCAATGTTATTTTGGATACTTTTGAGGCTACTACCATCAATCCTCGCTGGGGATCTTTCTCCAGTACACCCGCTCGAAGTTCCGTATCCCTTCTCTTTGGCGGAAGTTCGCTGAAATTCCGACACACTTTGTCATTTGACCTTTCCCTCCAGTGCCGTCTTCCCGTCCAGTGCGCGCTTAAAGGGGGATGCCAGTGCATTACTTCAAATGGAAATGCCTGCAATGTAGAGCAAGGCCAGACCTCCTGTGTTGCGAGCCTTGTGGCCGAAAATCGAGCGTATGTAGCTAAATTTTTGGTCAAGAATTCAACTACTTTGCCTACCGATGTATCTGTTAAATTCGGCTCATCGCTCTCTGGTGCGGATTTGGTGGTTGGAAGTGATCGAAGCATTACTACAAACTGGAAAGAAGCCGTGATTGGTCCGCTGGTCTTCACAAGGAGGCCTTCTCCGTCTGAGCGTTTGATTGTGGAAATTCAAACTGAGCAGACTCCGGGCAATCTCGGTCCCGCTGCTACGGATTCTTTTATTGATAATTTTATTCTCAAAGAAGAACGAGACAGTCACTATTTGATTGAGAATTCTTGGAAAACACCCAAAACATGTGAAACAAATCCTCCTCTTTCTGGCGGTTTGGCTCAGACATCTATGCTGGGTTGTCGCGAATACGTCGATCGTTTTGGCGCGGGCGAATTTCTCAAAGGATTCCGCAAGCTTTGTCCTTCAGAGAAAGTAGGCTGTGAGGCGGTAGTGGATACTTATAATTCCGATAATACTAGAGCTGAAACTTTCAACAAAGGCGATATTGCCGAAGTCACGGTTCCTGTAGATAATGTGGAATACATTATCAATGATCCTAAATTCTATTGTCCTAGAACCGCTAAATCTTGTTCCAGATTGGGTCTTCCTGATTTAGACAATAAAGCAGAGGTACGCCTCTGCAGACTCGCTTCTGTTTGTACCTTGGATAATGGCTGTATTTGTGATGATGCCGTAACCGGCGAAAGCTGTATCTCGGCCAAAGGAAAATCGGATTGTTCCTTGGTCAAAGAATTTTTTGTCTTGAATAATCCGAATAATTACAGCCAGACACTTTGCAAATTC
Source organism: Parcubacteria group bacterium Greene0416_36 (assembly GCA_007375725.1). Classification (GTDB taxonomy): domain Bacteria; phylum Patescibacteriota; class Patescibacteriia; order VMEV01; family VMEV01; genus VMEV01. The sequence goes on along the minus strand of VMEV01000007.1, from coordinate 10,562 downwards.
GATGAACTTTGGTGTGAAGAATTTTCGGACGAGAACAGGCTGGCTTATTTCAAAGATCCAAAAAACAAGACTTGCGAATATAAAGCGATTCCCGGCACCTTGCCCCTCTCTTTCGCTTGGTTTAAGCAGGGAGATAATACTCCCAATCCTGGAGAGTGTGTGTGTGAATTCAAACCCGTATTCACGGAGGCGGAACGTACCTGTACCCTACCGGCAGCCTGCGCGGCTGATGGCGGTTGCACGTGTTCGAAATCCACTGAGATCATCAAAAGTATTTCATGTCTGGTCAATAAAGGAGAATCTACGTGTCTCGTGAATGATTTGAAAGCTTGGTTTGAAAAGGGATCCGGAGTCATGAATCCCGGCAAATGCCGTGCGCTTGACCCTCGTCGTGATCAGATCTGGGCCAATGTATGTCCGGAGAATCAAAATCAATGTACTGGCTTCATTGAATCGTCTTCCTGTATGTTCCGAAAAGGGGTCTGTTTCCTCCCCACAAAAGAAACGACTATCACGGGTGAAAAAGGCGTGCCGAAGAAGGTAGCTATACCCGAGAATTGCTCCTCGTCCACCGAGAGCTTTAATGCATCGGTTTCTTGGCCGGATGATGGGGCCGCGGCTTCCGGAGGATGTTTTTGCGACAATGGTCCGACCGAATGTTTTATACGGCCCGGTAGCACTTTCTGTTCGACCGAACCAGATTGGTATAGTTTTCGCACCGACCGGCGTGACCGTTTTGATGCCGACAATAAGCCGCTGGCCGAAAGAGTGCTGATCGGTTCTAATATCTACAAGCCCAATGTGGCTCTAAATAAATTAGGGGCTGTGTATGAAATAGATTCTACTTGCGAGCGTTATTATTATTTGAATAATGACCGCCTCAATAAGTCTGCCTGCAATGGTGCGGTGGATTGGATCGGCGAATGTGTGCTTTTCAATGACACTTCCAATCCGAATTTAACTTTTACGAGTGCGGATTCCCTCGCGGTTCCCCCGATTGATTCGACCGTGGGCTCGGCTCCTGTAAAAGCCTGCAATCCGAATAACAATTCCGTCAATTCACCCCGATGTGATTCCAATTTGGTGCTCAAGGTTATTCGAGACCGTACTTGTGGCCAGTGGGCCCAGTGTGCGACAAGCATGAGGCGGTGGGATAAAGATCAAAAACAGTTCACCGATGTTTGTTTTGGACTGGGAACCTGCCGCCAAGCTGATCCTGATGTGCCGACTCAGTGTCGCCAGTGGGTGCGAGATGCGCTCGATGCTGAGCCTCTCTCCACCGCTTTTTATCAGGGACGATATAAGGAAGCTAATCAAAATACCTGGGCGGTCAATGACTATTCCGGATACGCTTTATTCAACCGCTTTGCTCTGGAATATTTCCGTCAGAAAGATTATTCAGGATTTGCCGAAATTTCCAAGGCGGATTTCAAACTCACCGCATTCAAAAAAATACTTTGGAATCGTGGATGCGCCGATGACAATGCTTGTGGTACCGCTGGGGGTGGCAATCTGAAATATGCTTGTAAAGGACAATCTGGTGATACGATTGCTTCATGCGAAGCGCAGTGTCAGACTGATGCCGATTGTCGTCTTGTGGGCCAGATTTCTGATTTTGGTCCGATCATTAGTCCAGTTTGCCGAGTGTTCACCGGTCCCGGAGGTCTTAAAACCGGACGTTGTTTTGCGGATGTGGGCTTGGATGCCCGAAGCGTGACTGCCAGAAAAGAGTGCCGCGGTTATCCAGAATCCAATTCACCTCTCAATTACCACAAAGATCATGTTGAATTTACTAATAGTTTGGCTGCCGGCAAGCAAGATTTTGGTTTCGAACGTTGGAAGAGCGACGAATTCGACAGTGTGAATTTCGGATTCATCGATAATGTGAGTGTTGATTGTCATTATCAGAAGGTCACTTATGGAGAACACGCCCTCTATTATGATGTGAATCCTCCCGCAAAATCGGCTCCTCAGCCGGTAGTGTTCCAGAAGGGATCTCTTACTTCAACCGGCGCCTCAACCGATTCTACTCCAGTTGAAAGAGATACCCAGACTTTGTATTTGGGATGGAAAGGATATTGTTTGGAATATGATGCCAATCGCCGTATCAATGCTTCCGATGAAGATCGGGCTTGTATCACTTGGTGGCCTGTAGATAACCTTCGTGGAGAATTGGACATTGCTGAGATGCCACTTTCGGCAATATGGCAGGCGCCTGTTGGCGGACAATACTATTGTCTTGACACTAAGTCGATTGAAGTCAGGCAGACCTACACCCCTTGGGCTAATAATTGTCAGCATGGCAGTGGTTTTTGTGGACAAGAAACTCTCCAGTATGGAGGGAAATATCGCGCCCAGTTGCTGGGTTCAGATGATGGCGATGAGTCGTGTCTCCTTTATCCCGAGCCCAATACCCAGAGTAAATTCCCTTATGTTTTTGATTCCACGGATGGACTCCAGTTCATGGAAGTCGGTTTAAAGACTTGTTCACTATGGGTTCAGGTTCAAGCAGAGCCCACCATCGGATCAAAGGTATCTGAAAATATTGTTTACTCGACGCGCATTAGAGCTACTCCAAAGACCTTTAGAACTTATTGGGATGGATTTCAGTTGAATTTGGGCAATGGTAGTTTCTATCAACAAAATGTCCAAGACATATCCAGTCAAAATACGATACAGTCTGGTTTTATGCCCGATGGCTCGATTCCAATCAAAAATACGATATCTGCACCGGCATTTGGAGCCTCTTGTTTTGTAAAGGGAGGCTGCAGCAATTTGGCTTCGGTGAATGAATTGCCTATATCGATTGTGTCGAGCAGTGTTCCAATGGCTATCAACAAAGCTCCTCAATGGAAAGGCGGCGGGTCAGAAGATACTTACTGCTATACTTACGGGACAAGCAATGTGCGTATTCCCCCGGTCATTGGTTTCTTGGGCGGTTTATCAGATGAAGATGGTGTCCCCACTACATACGCCCCAGGATATGCTATTGAGGACAACCGCAATCGTGAATGCAATAACAGCCACCCCGACTGTCAGCAAAATCGAGATCAAAGAGATTTCTCTCATAAAAAGGCTATCATGAGCGTGATGTCTGAGCTGGGAAGATTTGGTGGCGCGCCTTTGAATAGTACGCAGGGAGATGTCTCTGGAGGAAAAATCACCTTGGGGCAGATTTATCGCAAGATTTATGGAGTCTATAATGCTGAAGGCCAGGCAATATCTTCATCTTCGGAATTTCTAGGATCTCGAGATTCCTTTACTCCGGCTCCGCCTGTCATACGGCCTGTGCAATTGGTTATTGGGGCTGATGCGCGTGCGACGCGCGTAGAATTGAAAAAAGATGGGTTTGTGAGCATCAATGATATCCCGACGGGCGAAATAAAAGGAATTCGCTTCTTCCCGACAACCCTTTCTTTCTATGGTTACAATGCAAATGGAGAACAGCTGCCGATTCGGCAAGTTTCGATCAATTGGGGGGATGGCTCGGAAGAGCTGATTCTGGATGGATTCTTTAAGAATCACAAACAAAACTGCAATCGATATTGTTATAAGAGTATTGAAGATAATCGCATCAATCCTTCCTCTGCTCTCAAAGCCTGTTCCTTTCACTTTGAATGCGGCAAAGATTCGAGCCGTCCGGAAAATCAATGTATTCCTGATAACTTTGGGGACCATACGGATGCCTGCGTGGAGGAGTCAGATAATGAATCGGGCGCTTTCATTTTCACCCATGTCTATAATTGCCAAGACATCAATGATCCCAACTACAATCCTGCACGCCTCGCCTGCGAATTCCGTCCTACGGTCAAGATAAAGGATAATTGGGGGATGCAGACCACCGGACAGTTTGACGGGGTGGTGGTGATTACTCCGTAAAATTAGGATTTAGGATTTAGGAAACAGCAAGAAACTAAAAATCTCTCCCTCTCGGAGAGATTTTTAGTTGCTGGGTGGACGAGAGAGGACTCGAACCTCCACGGGTTTCCCCATATGCTCCTAAGGCATACGTGTATACCAATTTCACCACTCGTCCATAAATTAAAGTCAATTTAGCAATTTTTAGTGATATTCGCAATTTTCTGAAAACAAAATAAAGCCTGTGGATGGGCTTTGCTTTGTTTGGGTGGGGTTAGCAAGATTCGAACTTGCGACCTTCACAATGTCAATGTGACGCTCTAACCAACTGAGCTATAACCCCAAAACCATGTTTGGAAATTATCATTTCCAATGGCAGATTACAAGGGGAATAAATTTGTTTTTTTCTGCGTATTTTGCTAATTTAGGGGAGAAATAGACTTTGTTTTAGCAATGTGATCTGGAGTTAGTATTGACTTTTATTTATGCAAATTCATTGGCACGGGAAATCGTTTTTTTCCATTGACATGCGAGAGAAGAAATTACTGATTGATCCTTTTGCTTCTTCGGAACAAAAGAGTCCAAGGGTTGAGGCTCAACTTGTCATGACGGATCCGGATGCTGGGATTGATTTTGGAGATGCTTTTGTCGTATGCGAGGCAGGGGAATATGAGGTCCATGAAGTATTCACTAGTGTGCTTCGTCAAAAATGCGAGAAATCAATCGGTAATTTGATCTATTTGTTTGAGGTGGAAAATATGTCGTGTGCGCATTTAGGGGCACTGTCCTGTCCAATATCGAAGGAAAATTTGGAGAAAATCATGGGGGTTGATATCCTATTTATTCCGGTGGGAGGCAAAGGCGTCTTGGGAGCCAAGGAAGCGGCGGAACTGGTCAATTTGATAGAGCCGAGAGTGGTCGTTCCCATGTATTTTTATGCCGCGGGACTCGATCCCGACCGAGAGCCGGTGGAAAATTTCGTCCGAGCTTTGGGCATCGCCCCAAGCCCGGCCGAGGATAAGTTTAAAATTACAGCCAGCCAGTTGCCCGCGGATGACCGGCGATTGGTATTACTCAATGCCCATGAAGGAAAATAATGACAATGGAACAGGCTCCGGAAGCTTTCACTTCAAAGCGGCCGCGATGGGCGTGGCCATTTTGGCTTGTGTTTCCAGTTTTATCTACCAGTTCGCCTATTCGTCTTCTTGGAAAGAAGAAAGCGACTGGGGCGGCTTGGGAACGCTGGGAATAGAACCGGAGAAGAAGAAAGAGCTGAGCGAAGACTGGAATAAATTAAAGAAATCTATTGAAGAAATTAGAGAGATACAAAAAAATAACTGAAGTTAACTCAACTGTATGGCGGCTCGAGAAGAAAAAACAAATGCAATAGGAAAATTGGAAAATGTTTCCCTAGCAAAGGAAATGGAAGTGTCGTATTTGGATTATGCCATGAGCGTGATCGTGCTTCGTGCGCTTCCCGATGTCCGAGATGGACTCAAGCCGGTGCACCGCCGCATTCTGGTCACACTCAAAGATCTGCATCTGTCTCCCGGAGGCCGATTCCGAAAGTCCGCCAAAATCTGCGGTGACGTGAGCGGTAACTACCATCCTCATGGTGAGGCGATTGTGTATCCGTCTATGGTGCGCTTGGCCCAGACTTTTTCGTATCGATATCCGCTGGTGGATGGACAGGGAAACTTTGGATCTATTGATGGCGATCCTCCTGCCGCCATGCGTTATACCGAGGCGCGCATGAAAAAGTTTGCTGAGGAAATGCTTACGGATCTTGAGAAAGAGACGGTTCCGTGGAGAGACAATTATGACGCCACCCGCAAGGAGCCGGTGGTCCTTCCTGCGACCCTTCCGAATTTATTGCTCAATGGGAGTATTGGTATTGCCGTGGGTATGGCAACCAATATTCCGCCTCATAATTTGACCGAGGTGTGTGACGCCATTATTCATTTGGTGGATAATCCAGACTGCACCATCGAGGATCTGATGCAATTTGTTAAAGGTCCGGATTTTCCCACGGCGGGCATCATTTATAATAAAAAAGACATTCAGAACACCTATGCCACTGGCCGAGGAGGCATAGTCATGCGCGGGAAAGCGGAGATAGAAGAAGATTCGGAAGGCGCTTTTAATATTGTGGTTTCCGAAATTCCCTATCAGGTCAATAAATCGGCTTGGATTGAGCATTTGGCGGGTTTGGTGCGCGAAAAGAAAATCGAAGGGATCCGGGATATTCGAGATGAATCGGATAAGGATGTGTCGGTGCGTGTCGTGATCGAGCTCAAAAAAGGAGCGTATCCCAAGAAAATTCTCAATCAGCTCTACAAAATGACTCAGCTGCAGGAAACGTTTCACGTTAATATGCTGGCGCTCGTGGATGGAATCCAGCCCCGCATTCTGAATTTGAAAATGATGCTTGAAGAATATGTCAAGCATCGCCGTATCGTGATCGTCAAACGCACGGAATTCGAACTCAAAAAGACTCGGGAGCGAGAACATATTTTGGAAGGCTTGGTTTTGGCCTTGGCTTCCATTGATAAAATCATCGAGACCATTAAGAAATCTAGAGACAAAGATGAGGCGAGGATAAATTTGATCGCAAAGTTCAAATTGTCCGAGAAACAGTCTCTCGCTATTTTGGAAATGAGACTGGCTCAATTGGCCAATCTTGAGCGCGTGAGGATCGAGCAGGAACTGGAAGAAAAACGTCGGTTGATCGCGGAATTATTGTCGATTCTTGGATCGGAGGCGAAGATTTTAGGCATTATTAAGTCCGATAATGAGAGACTTAAAGCCGAATATGGCGATGCCCGCAGAACCAAGATCATGGCTCGAGCTGTGGATGATTTGGGTATTGAAGATGTCACTCCCAATGAAAGCGTGATGGTCATGATCACTCAGGACGGCTATATCAAGCGTCTGCCGGTGGATACATTTCGCCGCCAAGCCCGAGGGGGTAAGGGCGTGAGTGGGGTGACGACCAAGGAAGAAGATATTGTCGAGCATTTATTTTTCTCCAAAACTCATGATGATTTGTTATTCTTCACCTCGCGAGGGCGGGTATTTCAGCTCAAGGGATATGATATTCCTGCGGCGTCCAGAACCGCCAAGGGACAGGCGATTGTGAATTTCCTCAATCTTGCTCCATCGGAAAAAGTGAGCGCGGTGCTTCCTGTTACTGGTTTGGCAGACTTCAAATTTTTGGTCATGGTGACCGAGTCTGGCGTGATCAAAAAAGTGGATATCAAGGATTTTGATAATGTTCGCAGTTCAGGGCTTATCGCGATCAAATTGCGCGATGCCGACAAATTGCGATGGGTACTTCCATCTTCCGGAAAAGATGATATTATTCTGGCGACCCAAGAGGCTCAATCTATCCGGTTCTCGGAAGAGGATATACGCCCCATGGGTCGTGTGGCCTCCGGAGTGCGCGGAATCAAGGTCCATGAGGGGGATTTTGTAGTGGGTATGTCCGTGATCGGCGAGGATTCCCGGCGGGGAGATCTCTTGGTGGTGACGGAAAAAGGCTATGGAAAACGCAGTGAACTCAAGCACTATAAGGTGCAGAATCGCGGCGGATCTGGCATCAAAACCGCCCATATTACTGACAAAACGGGGAAACTAGTGTATGCTCAGGTTATTACAAGCAAAGATAAAGGCCATGATCTTGTGATTATCTCCGAGCAGGGCCAGGTGATACGGCTCCCGTTTGACTCGGTGAGCATCCTTGGCCGAGATACCCAAGGAGTTCGTCTGATGCGCTTCAAGGATCCCGCAGATCGAGTAGCGACGACCACATCCGTTGCCGAAGTTGAAAATATTGAAATTCCTGCTGAAGAAGGAGGGGTAGAGAAGTAAGTTAAAAGATTAAATAATATTAAATAATTACGAGTTGTGAATTTTTCAGATTGAGAATGATGTTATTTGATTCTTAATTCTTCATTCTTAATTCGTAATTTATATGTATGGCCTTGCCTTCAAAGCGTTTGTCGAAATCTAGAATGCGTTCACGAGCCGCTCATCATGCTCTCTCAAAAAAAGTCCTTTCCAGCTGTCCCAACTGCAGTGCGAGAAAAATGCCTCATCTGGCATGTCCGGAATGCGGCGCCGTAATGAAAAAGCCCGCCAAAGCCACGAAAAAATAGCGGTCTAAGTATAAAAATTGTTCTTATGTCCAATCGTCATCTGGCTCGTACTATTGCAATGCAGACTTTATATGAGTGGGATTTCAATCAGTATCCTGATCCGGAGCTTTTTAATTGCATGGAGCGTAATAAAGCAGAGTTTGCTCCGGAATTCGAGGATAATGGTTTTATAAGGAAACTGCTCCAGGATATTTTGGATCATAAGACTGAAATCGACGCCTTGATCGTGAAATATGCGCCTGAGTGGCCGCTGGATCAGATCACGGTTGTGGACCGCAATATTTTGCGTATCGGCGTTTATGAGCTGAAATTTGCCAATGATATACCCGAAAAAGTGGCCATCAATGAATCCATTGAACTGGCCAAGACATTCGGCGGAGATTCTTCCGGAAAATTTATCAATGGGGTTTTGGGTTCTATTTACAAAGATATCGCCGAGGCCGGAGGACTCAAGCCTCTGCCTCAAAGCACCGAAGCCGCGGCCGCGCTTTCGGCGGCTGAGAAAGGAGATGAAAAAGCGTCGGTGCAGGAGGCTTCGATGAGTGAAGTCTCTACCGAGCCCGCTCCTGCCTCACCCATTTCTGCCTCTTAAAAAAGTTTTTGTCCTAATATGAGTTCTCTCCTCGAGAAAGATTTTTCAAAATTAGAAAAGAAGCTCTCGGTTAAATTTAAAAATAAAGATCTTTTGGTTCAAGCCTTGGTGCATCGCTCTTATTTGAACGAGCATCCCGAGTTTCATTTGGGCCACAATGAGCGCCTAGAATTTTTGGGGGACGCGGTTTTGGAATTGGTGATCACCGAGCATTTATATAATAATTTCCCCAATCCGGAGGGGGAGCTGACCAATTGGCGAGCGGCCTTGGTCAATGCCCGGATTCTTTCGGTCATTGCCGAGAGTTTGGGACTCAATGAATATCTTTATTTGAGCAAAGGCGAGTCTAAAGACATGGGCAAGGCCCGGCAATATATTTTGGCCAATACCATCGAGGCTGTGATCGGTGCGATTTATTTGGATCGGGGCACCAAAATTACCGCTAAATTCATTCATAAATTCATCACGGTTCATCTGACGGAAATTCTGGAGAAAAAGCTGTACATGGATCCGAAAAGCAAGTTTCAGGAAATTTCTCAGGAGAGACTCGGTCTCACTCCAACCTACCGTGTCCTCGAAGAAGCCGGGCCGGATCATGCTAAGGTTTTTAAAGTAGGGATTTATCTGGGAGAGGATCTGATCGGTGAGGGAGCCGGTTCTTCCAAACAAGAAGCCCAAATCGAAGCCGCCGAAGCTGCCATCAAAAACAAAGGCTGGTAGTTTGTTGTTTCCTAAAAAGCTAATGGCCTAATGCCTAAAAGCCTAATCAAATATGCCCATCTCTCCCGCCACCTTGCTCAATCAAATTTTTCAAGAGGCCAATGATCAAGAGGCTTCGGATATTCATCTGCTCGCGTTTATGCCTCCGTATATTCGTGTGGATGGGGCTTTGCGTCCGCTCGTGGGGTATGAGGCACTCAGTGATAAACAGCTGCAGGACATGGGTTTTGCCATACTACGCGCGGATCAGCGGGATCGTTTTACCGAGTCGCGCGAGATGGATATTGCGTATCAGACACCGGACGCGACTCGCTATAGAGTCAATTTGCATTGGGAGAAAAATACGGTAGCATTGGCTGCTAGAATCATCTCATCGAAGATTCCGACCATGTCTGAATTAAATTTGCCTCAGATTGTCTATGATCTCATCAAAAAACCCGCGGGATTGGTGCTCGTCACCGGCCCCACGGGATGTGGTAAATCCACGACCTTGGCATCTCTGATTGAGTCCATCAATATTGAACGGGCGGAGCATATTGTGACGCTCGAAGATCCCATAGAGTTTGTCTATCAATCCAAAAAAAGTCTCATTGCACAGCGCCAGCTGGGGGTAGATATGGCGAATTTTCAGGACGGACTCAAGCATGTGCTTCGGCAGGATCCGAACGTTATTCTGGTGGGTGAAATGCGCGATCCGGAGACTATTGCCATGACTATCACCTTGGCTGAAACGGGTCACTTGGTCTTCGCGACTCTCCACACCTATAACGCCCCTCAGACCATCGACCGCATCATCGACACCTTTCCACCCTACCAACAGACCCAGGTACGCCTGCAGCTCTCTATAACGCTTCAGGGCGTGATTTCTCAGAGACTTCTCCCGAAGGTTGGAGGTGGCCGTGTGGCGGCTCGAGAGGTGCTGATCAATAACCCCGCCATTGGCAATCTCATTCGCGAGAATAAAATGGCTCAGATGAAAACTGTCATGCAGACCAGTGCCGACGAAGGCATGGTCACCATGGACCAAAACCTCGCCCGCCTCTACCGCGAAGGGAAAATCGTCCGCGAAGACGCCATTACCTTCATGGATAATCCGATGATTTTGGAGAAGAAGTAGGGGGGGGAGCTATTCTAGGTGTCAAAAGGAAATAGAAATGACCTAGTTTGAAGGATTTAGAAATGTCCTAGTTAAGGATAAATTAGGATTGACATTTTGGTAATTTGGAGAGAAGGCA
>VMEV01000006.1 GCA_007375725.1 Parcubacteria group bacterium Greene0416_36 | reverse complement strand
ACTGCTTTTGGCCGTAGAAGATCGGGGAAATGTATGGTACCTAAGCCCCATCACAAAAAAACGCATGCTAATGGGCGGGCCTATGTCTGCGTGGAAGATCATACAGAAGATCGCGGAGAAGTTGTAGGTTGGGTCGGGGGATGGGTTTGTTGTTTATTTTGTTATGAAAAAGTTATTCCACTTATTTTGTTTTGTTGCCGGAGTGACCAGTTTATATTTATTCTCGCTTATATTTAGCCCTTTATCTTCCGAGGATAAGCTGCTGGATTTTGAAATTTTCAAGGGCCAGAGTGCGGCGCAGATTTTTATTTCTTTGGAAGAGAAGGGGATTATTCCGTCCGTATATCCCGCAAAAATCTATAATCATATGGATCCCCATGCTTTTATTGCTGGGATCCATAGCATTCGCACGAACTATTCTATTTCCGAGTTATTGGATGTCTTATCTCAATCTGTGAATACGGCTAAAGAAAGGACCATTACGGTCATTGAGGGATGGACGGCCGAAGATATGGCCGCGTATTTGAATAAAGAGGAGATAGTGCCGCATCAGGAATTCATGTCTTTTGTGAAAAATCCGCCAAAAAAATTTCTCGAAGATTATTCTTTTATTTTTTCATCTCTTCAGAAAAAAGGGTTTGTTCCTAAAAGTCTGGAAGGATATTTATTTCCTGATACTTATAAAATCTTTGATGGCAGCACCTCCGAAGACATTGTCTGCCGCATGCTTGACAATCTCGAAACTAAAATAAAAGGCAAAATTCAATATGAACTCGACCGCTCCGGCAAAGATTTGCACGGGGTCATGATCATGGCAAGCATTCTTGAAAAAGAAGTCCGTACTCATGAAGAATTCGCCACCGTGTCGGATATTTTCTGGAAGCGCATCGCCAAAGGGATGCCGCTACAGGCCGACTCGACGGTCAACTACATCACCCGAAAAGGCACGGCGCGCTCTTCTTATGACGATATTGAAATCGACAGTCCCTATAATACCTACAGATACATCGGCCTCCCTCCCGGACCTATCTCCAACCCGGGTTTCGACGCCATCATGGGAGCCCTCTTTCCTGTCAAAAATCCGTACTATTATTTTCTCACATCGAAGTCGGGGAAGGTATATTATGCGGAGACGTTTGAGGAGCATAAGGCAAATAGGAGGTATTTGGATGAGTGATCCGTCATCCCCGAACCCTCACCATTTATTTTAGCTCAGTAGTTGGAATCGGGGATCTCAGCTCAGTACCCTAATCGTCTCAATTTAAAAATCCCCTAGGTTTTATGCCTAAAAGATTTTTTTGTTACAGTGGGTTGATGTTAAATTGTTTTATTCAAGCCTCCTGATTCTCTTATTTTTCCAGTCAACTATCAATTTTTGAGTTTTTCTGTAATTATATTTTGCTTCAATTCGAAGAAATGTATAAATTCCGTGTTCCATAATTTCTTCGATGATTGGATTTCTTATGTGAGGATTGAAGTGTATAGACTCCCATGGCCCGTTATCATCCGCAATCCAAAATCCTCTGAGAACTTTTTTTCCACGGGGAGAATAACTCGCGAGAATACGTGGGCTTATATATTGTAATTCTCGGTCAGTTATGTGTCTGAGAATAAAATCCTCTTTTTGATTTGTTTCTTCTGGCATATATTCGTAAATACGATGTTCGAATATCATCCAGGTTTTCGTCGAAATATCAGTGATTCCAATGAATTTGCATTCATGGGAGGAGGGGACTATTTCCCATTCATTTCCTCTGGGCGAAGTGAATACCTCACGAGTTTCGGGTGTCCCGTCCGTGCCTGTGATTTCCTCACTTTTTATCTTGAATTCGCCATACTGGCTTTGGACGGTCTTTTCGGTTACATCGGTGAAACCGACACTCACATACAAGAAAAGAAAGAGCATAAATAATGCAAATACTTTTTTCATTGCATTTCTCCTTACAATGGAAAAACTATAAAAAAACGATCTTTATCTGATGCTGATGATACTATATTATTTTATAATTTTTCCAAGTGTGTGTTGGGATCCAATTATTTCAGAATTTGAAAATCCTCTATTCTTTAGTTATAGAGGATTTTATTGATCAGTATCGCGGTGTTGTTATTGGTGTCGTTCGCACCACCCCAACAGATCTCCAATTTTCTCGGATAATTTGATCAAGATTAGGGGTATAAGCCCCATCCACACACTATAAATAGTGATGCCTTGCAACTTCGCTATTAATAGTAGAGTGAATACGATACTCAACAAGCATAAGAATATACTTACCTTTTTTCTATTCTTGTCCGTCTCCACATGATCGTGACAAAAGAATACTATTATGAAAAATGAGATAAACCCGACGGCAAATATCTTGAGATTTTTCTCAAAGGAGGTGGAAAAATCGGGATGGTTTAATGCCACATTGGGCCACACTAAGATCCCGGCTAGGAAAAATGTGATTATCATCAATATCAATATCGCGAGAAAACAGAAAAAAGGTAAAATATAAGCAATTTTCATTGCATTTCTCCTGGAAAAAGTAGAAAATAAAAAAACATTCCAGACTGATGTCGCTTATATTACATTATTTTATAATTTTGTCAACCTGTGTCTTTATTTAAGATTAAATCTGAGTGGAAGCCTTCGGGCGATCAGCCAAAGGCGATTGAATCTTTGATCAAGGGCCTGGAAGAATCTGCGAAATATCAGGTTCTTTTGGGCGTGACGGGGTCGGGTAAGACGTTCACGATCGCGAATGTGATCGAGAAGGTACAGAAGCCGACGCTTGTGATCGCTCCCAATAAGACGCTCGCGGCTCAGCTGGCGCAGGAATTCCGATCGTTTTTCCCGGGAAATGCGGTGGAGTATTTTGTGTCTTATTATGATTATTATCAGCCGGAGGCTTATATCGCGTCATCTGATACCTATATCGAGAAAGAAACCCAGATCAATGATGAAATCGACCGATTGCGGCACGCGGCCACGGCGGCGATTCTGACTCGGCGAGACACGATCATCGTGGCCAGTGTCTCCTGCATTTACGGCTTGGGTTCGCCTTCGTTTTATCTGGATCAGGCGAAGGAAGTGCATGTGGGAGATGTCATTCATCGGGAGCAATTGATCAAAAAGCTCGTCTCTCTGCAATATTCACGATCCGATATCCTCGAGCGTTCCAAATTTCGAGCGGTGGGGGATACTATCGAGATCATGTCTCCATCTCGTGAAATCGTCACGCGCATTGTGCTGGAAAAAGGGAAAGTATCGAGCATTAAGGAATATGACGCGGTCAATCGCGAGGAATTATCGGTGCTCGAGAGTTATTGGATTTTCCCGGCCAAGCATTTCGTCGTGCCGGAACGGATGTTTCCCGAAATCATCGTCAAAATTGGAGCGGAAGCCAAGGCTCGAGAGGATTATTTTACGAAAAAACAAAAATTCCTTGAAGCCCAGCGCATCCGCACACGCACCCAGCAGGATCTCGAAATGCTCAAGGAGGTGGGCTATTGCAGCGGCATTGAAAATTACTCCCGCTATCTCACCGGCCGCGCTCCCGGAGAAGTGCCGTATACGCTCATGGATTATTTTCCCAAAGATTATTTACTCGTGATTGATGAATCCCATGTGACCATTCCTCAGCTCCACGGCATGTACGGCGGGGATTTTTCGCGCAAGAAGAATCTGATCGAACATGGATTTCGTTTGCCCTCTGCCTTCGACAATCGGCCTCTCAAATATGAAGAATTCCAGCAAAAAGAGAATCAGGTGATTTACGTGTCCGCGACTCCTAAAGAATATGAGTACAAGATGGCGGAGGGGAGAGTGGCCGAGCAGATTATCCGTCCCACGGGATTGATTGATCCCGAAATTATCATCAAAAGTGCCAAGGGGCAGGTCCGTGACATCCAGGAAGAGATCGCGGGCGTGGTGGGGAAGGGGAACCGCGTGTTGGTCACGACTCTGACCCAAAAAATGGCGGAGAATCTCGCGGAATTTTTGCAGGAGCACAAGATCAAGACGAAATATTTGCATGCTGGCGTTGAAACCCTCGACCGCATCCGTATTCTCGAAGGACTCCGCCGCGGGGAATTCGATGTGCTGGTGGGCGTGAATTTGCTCCGAGAAGGTTTGGATTTGCCGGAAGTCGCGCTCGTGGGCATTCTCGATGCCGATCGAGAAGGATTTTTGCGGTCGGCCACCTCGCTCATCCAGACCATCGGCCGCGCGGCTAGAAATTTGGAGGGGCGTGTGGTACTTTATGCCGATAAAATGACCGATTCCATGCGCCGGGCTATCGACGAGACCAACCGCCGCCGAGTACTTCAGCTCGAGTATAATCGTGCCCACAAAATCACCCCTAAAACCATTATCAAAAATATCGCCTCTATCGTGGACCGCGAGATCAATCCTGAAGTGGGCACGGAGTTCGTCAAACTGGAACAGTTGGAAGACATCGATGGCTATATCAAAATTAAGGAAAAAGAAATGAAAGCTGCGGCTAAATCACTTGAATTCGAAAGGGCAGCATTGATTCGGGATGAGATACATCAGCTGAGGAAATTGCAGAGGAAGATGAGATAGCAACAAATCCCTCCCCAACCCTCCCTTTGACAAGGGAGGGCGCAGTAGCTTCCCCCTTGTCAAAGGGGGACCGAGGGGGATTTGTTGTTCGCATTCGACGTGACTTATATTTATGTCCAACAAGATCATCATCAAAGGCGCGCGTGTCCATAATTTGAAAAACATCGATGTCGAGCTGCCGCGCGATAAGTTTATCGTGCTCACGGGGGTTTCCGGATCGGGGAAATCGTCTCTGTCTTTTGATACTCTCTTTGCGGAGGGACAACGGCGTTATCTTGAATCCATGTCCAGCTATGCTCGGCAATTTTTGGGCCAAATGGAGAAGCCTGACGTGGATCATATCGAAGGGTTGTCTCCGGCCATTGCCATTGACCAGAAAAGCGTGGGGCATAATCCTCGCTCGACGGTCGGAACCGTGACGGAAATTCACGATTATTTGCGTCTTCTGTATGCCAAAGTCGGCCGGCCCCATTGCATTGAATGCGGCCGGGAAATCACCGGACTCACGATTGATGAAATCGTCGAGAAGGTTTTGGATTTCTCCGAAAAACAAGTGGAACTCCTGGCTCCGGTTGTCCGAAACCGGAAGGGGGAATATTCTTCCCTGCTTAAGGATCTTTTTGGTCGCGGCTACACCTGGGCCTATGTGGATGGCGATAGAATTGGCCTCTCAGAGTGGAAAGAGGTGAAGCTGGGCCGTTACGAAAAGCACACAATTGAAGTGCTGGTGGATGAGGTGGAGCTCGTGAGCGAGAACTTATCCCGTATTTTTGAATCGTGTGAAAAGGCAATGAAGCTG
Source organism: Parcubacteria group bacterium Greene0416_36 (assembly GCA_007375725.1). Taxonomy (GTDB): domain Bacteria; phylum Patescibacteriota; class Patescibacteriia; order VMEV01; family VMEV01; genus VMEV01. Next base: position 73,153 of record VMEV01000006.1, on the reverse strand, counting down.
GCAGAAGGCCTTCTCATTGTCCGAGGCAAAAAGAATCATCTGATTTTCAATCAAAAATTAGCCTGTCCCATGCATGATATTCCTTTTCCAGAACTGGAACCCCGATTATTTTCATTTAATTCCCCCGCTGGAGCTTGTCCTGCCTGTCAGGGTTTGGGACTGATTTCCGAGGTGGACCCGGAACTGCTCATTCCAGACAAAAATAAGACCATTGCTGAGGGCGGAATCATGCCTTGGAGCTACAAGGCCGGCAATTATATGTCCACGGTAATCGATGCCGTGGCCGAATATTACGGGATCGGGATGAATGCTCGTCTGCATGACGTGGCCCCTGAAAAATTGTCACTGCTTCTCCATGGAGAAGAGGACGGTTCAATTCGCAAAATCCCGCTCAAATATGCTCTCCGCGGCGAGAATAAAGAGTTTGAAATCTCTTGGAGAGGTCTAGTGACTATGCTCGATGAACGCTACAAAAGAACGGATTCCGAGTCGGTCCGGTCGGATGTCGAGAAGTATATTTCCCAGAAAAATTGCAGAGAGTGTAAAGGCACTCGTTTTAAGAAAGAGGTGCTTGCCGTGACCGTAGGCGACCGGCATCTGGCCGCGGTATCTCGGCTCTCCATCGACGACAGCCTCGCTTTTTTCAAATCACTGAAACTCACATCCCGCGAAAATATCATTGCCAAGCCGATTCTCAAGGAGATCACGGCTCGTTTGGGTTTTCTCGTCAATGTCGGGTTAGGTTATATCACCTTGGCGCGAACGGCCATGACGCTCTCGGGAGGGGAGTCACAGCGCATCCGTCTGGCATCTCAACTTGGTTCTCAGCTGGTCGGAGTGATGTACATTCTGGACGAACCGTCCATTGGCCTCCATGCGAGGGACAATGAAAAATTGATTCATACCCTGACCGATCTCAAAAAAATGGGGAATACGGTGATTGTCATCGAGCATGACGAAGAGACCATGCGTACCTGCGATTATCTCGTGGATATTGGACCCGGAGCGGGCGTGCATGGCGGGCGGATTGTCGCCTCCGGAACTCCGGAAGAGGTCATGCTCTCCCCGGATTCACTCACCGCCAAGTATTTGCGCGGGGAGGAAAAGATCGAGATCCCGGTTCGTCGGCCTACGAAAAATAAAAAGACGCTCATCGTTCGAGGGGCCAACGAGAATAATCTCAAAAATATTGATGTCTCGATTCCGCTCAAAGTACTGACCGTGGTCACGGGTGTTTCCGGTTCAGGGAAGTCGTCTCTCGTGGAAGATGTGCTCTACAAAGCCGCGTCTTCCAAAGTGATGAAGAGTCTCGAGAAGCCCGGCCGGCATAAAGAGATTCAGGGATTGCAATATATCGACAAAGTTATTTCGATCGACCAGTCGCCGATTGGCCGGACTTCGCGGTCCAATCCCGCGACTTATACGGGCTTTTTCACTCCGATTCGGGATCTGTTCAGTCAGACGCCGGACGCCAAGGCTCGCGGCTATACTCCCGGGCGGTTTTCTTTCAATGTCTCGGGCGGGCGATGCGAAAATTGTCAGGGAGAAGGTGACCTCGAGATCGAGATGCAATTTTTGCCCGATGTTCATCTGGAATGCGACGTGTGCCGCGGAAAGCGCTACAATAGCGAGACTTTGAAAGTCTTCTATAAAGAAAAGAATATTTCGGATGTACTCAAAATGACCGTCGAAGAAGCTGCGGATTTTTTCAAAAATTTTCCGGAAATATACCGGACTTTGGAGGTGCTCACCGAAGTAGGCCTCGGCTATATCCAGCTCGGCCAGCGCGCCACCACGCTCTCGGGCGGCGAGGCCCAGCGCATCAAGCTGGCCGCCGAACTAGCCCGCCGCGCCACTGGAAATACCCTCTACATCCTTGACGAGCCGACCACCGGCCTCCACTTCGACGATGTCAAAAAACTCGTCTCGGTCCTTCACCGCCTCGTCGACGCCGGAAACACCGTCGTGGTCATCGAGCACAATATGGACGTGATCAAAAACGCGGACTGGATCATCGACATGGGCCCCGAGGGAGGCGTTGCCGGCGGGGAAGTCGTCGCCGCGGGCGAACCGGAGGAACTTATCAAGTATCATAAAGAAAGCCATACGGCGAGGTTTTTGAGGAAGATTTTGAAAAAATAAATTAATCCATTGGAATTTTGCAAAATAAATAAGCGCTGAGTATTTTTAGCGCTTATTTGAGAAAAAATATTGAATTTTTTCTAGTTTGGTTCTTTTTGTTCTCCCTTCAGTATTTGCAAAGCTTCTGCCCAATTTTTTCCGCAATAATTGATGAGCATGAGCTTTTTACCGTTCACCAAATAGCCTTTTCGGAGCGAGTCTAGTTCGGCAGACAAGCAGTCTTGATGATGGTTGGCGTCTGTCACGATTGCTACGTGACTGCCTTTACGTGCCGCTTCGAGGGCAATGAGGAATCCATACGGGATTTGTGCGCCGATCTCTATAGCTTCAGGTGAGAGGGTTTTATTCTTGTCGTTCGGAGGTAGATACAGGTCGCTCAACACATATTCATAGTGTTCGTCCCAGTTTAGCACCTCCATAGCCTCAATATAAGTAGAGGCGATAGTCAGATTATACTGACTAGCCAACTCCGTTTTTGCCCTTTCTCGATTTTTTTCTCGATCGTCCACGACTAGTATATTCACTTCTGGACCAAAACCTCGAACTTTGGTCACGGACTCTATAGGGTCTCTTGTGCTTGGCACCCCTACATGACTAGTCGCCTTCGCAATTCGATTTTCGATTTCTTTTGGATCGGCAATTAAAGGCATTAGTCGAGTTACTATACCTCCCAATAGATTGATCCACTCTGCATTTGCGGGTAATACCCCTGGATTTTTCACTGAAAATACAATGAAATATTTATCCAGTGAGTGAAGTTTAATCAGCGCCGATTTATCTTCTACTATCACGAGTTTTGCTGATAGAAAATCGACAAATTCTTGACCATCAATTAGATTCAGCACTTGAACAAGTGCTGTTTGAAGCGGATTTTGTAGTGCGATATGAATTTTCATTGAAAATTCCTTTTTTAAAAGGTGTAAAAAATTGTCAAAGTATCGAAAACTGATTTTTTTATACTCTGTTTGCATTAAAAAGTCAATAGTAATTTTAAAAAATCGCTAATATGAAGTAAAAAAATGCGAGCGAGTGTATTCGTCTATTGATTTTTTGATTCAGGTGTGTTTTTATAGAGGGCTGTCTAGCCATGAAATGATTTTAATTTTAAGGGGCGAACACCCCCGTAACAAAGATTGACCCCCGATTTAACATCGAGGGGTTTTTATATTCGGAACAAAAAACGGTCCGATATTGCTTCGGACCGTTTTCTTCTTATCAAATCATCATCGGGATGATTTATTTTTCATTGGCATACAATTTTATCATCGCAATCGTTGTATTAAATATTGTTTTGCCCCGATAAGATTTTGCGAGTTCTTTGAGATTCAAGATATGGTGTTTGGTTCCATTCTTATTGATAATATAGACTTTTCTGTCCACGAGCGCTCGAATCAATTGTCCGGGGGCGTAGAGCTTGATACCTAAGATTTCGCCGTCGGCTTGGGTATTATCTACCACGCTATTTTCCGGCAAAGTACCTGATCCGGGGATATTGTCGATTCCAGCGCCTGCACCTGTTCCAGATTCCGTTCCAGATCCATTGGATCCTGCATTGGAATTAGGATTCAGATTGGCATTATTTTCAGTGGGAGTGGGAGTAGGGGTTGGAGTGACATTGGTATTGTTTTCCGTTGGAGCGGGGGGGATATTTGTATTTTCGGTTGGCGGGGTGGGGGGCAAGATCGTTTCAGTCGCGCCTGCTTCTAAGTTGATCGTATCGAACAGAACCGGGGTTTCAAAGCAGGTGGTTCGGACAATGGCATAGACTTTTTTCTCTCCTGAGGCCGGGCTGAGGATGAAGGAGAATTGTCCGGAATAAGGCCGATAATTGGCTCCTTCAAATGTGGCGGATTCGCTCGCGATCAGTTCAACTGGCGTATTATTAGCACTCAATATAACTGAGATCATGACTTCCCGAGAAGAGGAACTGATAGCATTTCCATTAATTATAATGCTTCCTTCACCAGTTCGGCAAATCTGGGAACCCCCAAAGGTCTGGTTTTGTATCTGAATGGGTGGAGGAGTAATTGAATAACCATTTTCACTCACCGTGCTGACATTAACTGCGTTATCCGTAGCCTTGATCGTCAAATTGCCGGAGGTGGTGATATTGCTGGTGCAGTCCACTGTAGTGGCATTGGTTTGAGTACAGGCGATCGTGGCTGTGGCCGTGGAGGATGGGTCAATAATGACATTAGCTGCTGTAATTGCTTTATTATCTGTAATAGTGATGGTGGTATTGGTAATGTTGGAAGTCGAAGCCTTGGTTGGGGCATTGAATACTATAACTGGAGCCGTAGTATCAGGCAGATTGACCGTATAGCCTGCTTCAGTTGTCAGGTTGGAGTTGCCAGCATCATCCGCGGATTTGATGATCAAGTCTCCAGAAGTAGAAATATTAGTAGTACAGTCAACCTTAGTGGCATTGGTTTGTACACAGTTGAGAACGGCTGTAGCTGTAGAGGAAACATCAACTGTTATATTGATGGCTGTAATTCCTTTATTGTCTGTAATAGAAATAGTGGTATCGGTTATCGCGGCTGCCGCTATTTTTGTTGGGGCTGTAATAGTCGCGACTGGGGCCGTTGTATCGGGTAAATTGATCGTATAATTGTTTTCAGCAGTTGTTGTAGCGTTCGCTGCATTATCTACTGCTTTGATCACTAAATTGCCCGAAGTAGAGATACTGCTGGTGCAATTCACTGTTGTCGCATTGGTTTGGACGCAGTTGAGGGTAGCTGTAGCTGTCGAAGTGGGATCCACGACGACGCTGGTAGCCGTGATGGCTGTATTATCGGTAACTGCAATGGTTGTATCGGTAATAGTCGCGGCCGATGTCTTCGTAGGTGCGGTGATCGCAACTGTGGGGGCAGTGGTGTCGACAACTGGAATGGTGATAACATAACCCGCCTCGGTTTTGGTGGTTACATTGGCTGCATCATCGGTTGCTTTGATAACTAAATTCCCTGAGGTGAAGACCGTAGAGGTGCAGTTTACCGTAGTTGCATTCGTTTGAGTGCAGGTGATGGTTGCTGTAGCCGTTGAGGTTCCATCTACTACAACATTCGCAGCTGTGATAGCTTTGTTGTCAGTAACGGCAATAGTTGTATTAGTAATAATAGCGACATCATTTTTTGTAGGAGCTGTAATCGCGATTGTTGGAGCAGTTGTATCAGGAAGATTGATGGAATAACCGGTTTCCGTGGCAGTTGTAATATTTGCAGCATCGTCTGTGGCTTTGATAACCAAATTTCCAGAAGTGGAAATGTTAGTTGTACAGTTAACCGTAGTAGCATTCGTCTGGGTGCAGTTGAGGGTGGCTGTAGCAGTCGAAGTCCCGTCCACTAAGATATTGGTCGCAGTGATAGCTTTATTATCAGTAATTAAAATGGTCGTATCGGTAATAGCTGCAGTTGAGATTTTTGTAGGGGCGGTGATAGTTACAATTGGAACGGTTGTGTCCGGAAGCGTGATGGTGTATCCAGCCGACGTAGATGTGGATATATTTGTGGAACTATCAGTCGCTTTGATGACCAGATCACCGGAAGAAGAAATTGTGGTTGTGCAGTTTACTGTTTTTGAATCAGTTTGGATGCACGAGAGGGTTGCCGTAGCGGTCGATGAGGGATCGATAATCACATTGGCTGCCGTGACCGCCGCATTATCAGTCACTAAAATCGTCGTGTCTGTGACCACCGCGCCGGATGTTTTCGTGGGAGCCGTGATTGTGATGGTTGGAGCTACGGTGTCGGCTACTATGGTATCGGCCGTGACAGCAAGATCTTCTTCTTGCACGACATTATTGCTGGGATTGACGATTTGAATAGAGTAGGTTCCTGTAGAACCGATAGTCACCGGGTTCACGATATTGTTAATGGTACAAGTTTCGGCGGCCGCGGTCTGAATGGACCCATCGTTCTGTCTTGTAAGGGTGACAACTTGGCCAGCGACGGATGTCACAACCGTGCCAGCGTCATCGAAGGTAGCACAAGCACCTCCGGAAGCTGCGGCTATATTAAATCCAGCTCCGAATGTAATTTTGATAGCATCTTTTTTGTTGATGCCTCCAACTGTTGTGAAATTAACAGTTACGGTATTGGTAGAACCAACGAGCAAGCTAGCGGGTTCTACATTGGTAGCGGTCAGTGTACTTGGAACTGCTCCAAGTACAGTCTGGGGCAATAAAGTCGCAAATAAAAATAAAGCAGGGAGGACGATACTCTGCTTTATTGAAAATGATTGATTTACAATCATAAAATAATTTCTTTATTAGCTAAAATTGATTATATCTTTCAATTTTAGTCCTTTTATTGCCTCCGGTCAAGTTAAAATCTAATGAGAATGAGTAGAAAAGCCATTAACCCAAAGGCGGGGAAGAGTGCCTCTTTATGTTTGTGTTTTATTTCTACAAATACTCCCCCCAATAGAGCGATAAAAATAATGGAAATAACTAGGGCATAATAAATATTATTGAATTTAAATAATTGGGTTAAAAAACTTGGATTTTTTTTGTAGAAATTATAAATATCAATGAATCCAGGCTGGGCTACACTGATATTTTCGACCGGTATGTCTTGCATCAAGATCTTTCCATCGGAATCTTTTACGGCCACGGCTGCTAGGACTATGGGATCATACTCTTGTTTTTTTTCCGCATCCGTCACGAGGGTCCCGGTCCATGTGTTGGAATCCGTTGGCGAGGGCTGTAAAGGTATTTTATAATCCGCAAAGAATATTGTAGCTGATTCAGCTGGCTTGTTTAGAGTCGCGGTGGCTTCAAGCAGGTTTCCGGACCGGGTGGGTACGGATTTGAGCGAGGTTTTATTCTCCACTATGAGATTAGTGAGAGCGGGTTTTGTGACGGCAGGTTTCGTTTTTGCAACCGGAGCGCTGGAGGCAATTTGGTTGGGGGTGGCAAAAAACTCCGCCACATAGACGGTTTCTTTTTCTTTATAACGTCCCAAAGCGATGCCGACCCCGATTTCGCTAAAATTTTCGTCAATAAGATTCGCGTAGTGGGTTTGGCTTTTTCTCCATCCGGCGATGATATTTTGAGGAAGAGAAAAACCAACCGCTAAATTTTCTCCGGATACCGCGAAATCATAGCCTTCCGCTACAATCCAATCGGCTACGGTTTTTCCATCGGGACTGGTATGGGAAAAGTACTCGAGCCCCGACATGTCCTTGGCCTTATTAGCCGCCGCCCGGGCAAGTTGAGGGTTTGTTTTAAGGGGCGGAATATTGAGAGACTCCCTTATATTGTTGGTGAGTTCAATAATCTTTTGTTCTTGCCTCAGCAATAAGTCGGGAGCGACCAAGGCGGAAAAAGGGAGAAAAGATACCGCTACAAAAACGAACATTTTTAAAAAAAATGCGGCCAGAGCATGGAACATCAAATGGCTGGGGTGCAGGGCGTGCGCCTTAAAATTGTTGCTCTCATGTGGAATAAAGAAATTTTTGATGGGGCGTAGGCTAGATTTTTTGATGGGAGTTTTTTCATTTGTTTTTGCGGGCATATATTTTGATCATCATAACATTTAAAAACCTCCGACCCTAGTTGGAGATTTTTATTTTTGTATTTCCTCATCTAATATCTCACTTTTATACTCATTCCGCGCATTCCATAGGATCCATCCCGCGCCTTCGGCATCCTCGATAGCCTGCATTTGAAGCCGGGTTCGCTCTCGATTGTAGAGGGCGCCCATATCAAAGGCCTGTATCCATGGGCGGGCGGTGAATGGGAGTCCTAATTTTTTATAAATGGGTTTTCCTTTTTCCATGGCCTGATAAATGACTTCATAAGGATAATTGGCCGGATTTTTGAAACCCATGTAGCCGGTGGGGTAGTGCGACGGGTAGACCATGGGCGAGATCGCGTCGAAATAAGGGGCGGCGTATTCGAGGCGCTGGCCGATATTGAGGTCGAATTCGGTCATATTGAAGGTCAGACCGAATAAATCTGCGGAAATTTTTATATTTTCTTTCTCGCGCAATTCTGCATGCAAGTATTTGAAAAAATCTCGCATGGTTTCTTCCTTGGTTCCTTTGTGCGTCCACGTAAGATCCCGAATCACGCCATCGGAAGGGAATCGGATATAGTCGAATTGAATCTCGTCGAACCCTCTCTCGTGTAATTCTTTTGCGACACGTACGTTATAGTCCCACATCTGCTGATTGACTGGATTGAGCCACTTATTGCCGTTAAAATCTTTCCAAGGCTGCTTATTTTTATTATAAAAAATCAGATCCGGATGCTTAGACGCATAAAAAGGATCCAAAAAAATGATGATTCTGGCTATGCTATAAATATTATTTTTCTTGAGGTCTTTCAAAATTTCATTCAGATTTTTGAGTGGCATTTTATTCTTTTCACTATAATCCTTGAGAGATTCATCTTCCGGGATAAATGGCAGACTGCCATTCGGATTCTTGCCATCGATCACAAAGGCATTGATCTCGGTTTTATTGGCAAGTTCAATGAAGTCGGCAAGGCGCTTCGATCCCGCCGTCTGCGCAGTGAGGTACAGTCCTTTTATAAAATTCTCCCTATTTACATACTCAGTTTTTACATCGACGATTCTATTGTGTCGTAAAACATTGTTATATAAATGAGACAGGTGGATAGAGGAGAGGTCTCGGTCGAGGGATTGGGTTTGGCTATGGATGGACCCAAATGACAAAAGAGACGCTAAAAAGAATATCCCGTAAAAGCCGTAGGTGTGATAATGCCTCCTCATAAAAATAAAAAAAAATTTCCTAAGCTACTCTAAAGAATTCGTAATAATTTTATGTTAAGGCCATGAAAATTACCAATATTACTATAAAAATAATAAAAACCGATCGGTTGATCGGTTAATCTTTTGCTAAAGATAAAAGCGAATGATGAGTTGATCTTATCAGTTTATTTTGGAAAATCAAGTTGTTTTGGTTAATGTGTCGTAAAAGATACATTTTAAGACCCAATATAAACAAAAAAGGGGTGTCTCGGTTGAGCATCCCCTTTTTTGTTTATTATATTCAAACAAACAACAAATTATGTCGCTACCGCAAAATCTAACCATACATAAAATTGTTTGTCAAATTCAGTTTTTTGGTTTAGGATAAATTTGACTTTTGATTTCTAACTTTCTTTGCCAGGCCGTAGCCCTGCCTTTTTGCGGGGCGAAGGTTGGTGACTTATTTTTTATGCTTAAACCCAAAAATGTCCCTCTTCAGAAAGGCGAGGTAGTACTCGCAGCGCATCGCTGGTATTGGATGAGCCAATTTGGCCCGCTGTGTTTTTTATTTTTGTTTCTTGTTTTGCCCGGTGCCCTTTCCCCTTTTCTGATTGGCTTTTTATCTCAGTGGGGATGGGCCTTTTGGGGGGTGGCCGGACTCGCTGTATTTTATCTGATTTTGTTTATAGCCATTATCCGGTTCCTCTATATCTGGTCACACACCCTTTTTTTCGTGACTAATCTGCGCATCATTGACCAAGATCAGCAGGGATTTTTCCATATTATTATGTCGGAAGCCAATCTTGAGCGCGTGCAGGATATTACCTACCGCAAATATGGAGTGATGGAAACTCTATTTGATTATGCGACAATTCAGCTGCGCACGGCTGGTCCGACCTTGGTGCTTGATATCGAAGGCGTCAAATCACCTCAATACCTCGAAAATTTGATACTCCAAGCCCGAGAGAAACGCATCGAACAGCTCGATGATAATACAAATGCGAATGTGAAGTCGGCGATGGATGTGTAGAATACAAAAAATCTCTTTTTTTGGACAAAATGAAAAAGGTGAAGTTTATTACTTCACCTTTTTTAGTGCAAGTTGACCGAAAAAAAACTTAGAAGGAAAAATCAATGCACTCGTTGATTCTTCCAGCAATGGGAGCATTGCCTTGACTCAGTCCTTCATAGTTATCCAAGGGATCGATTGCGGCAATGATCTCTCCCACTTTTTTTTGCGCCCATAACCATCCGCAAAAACCCAGTTCACGACTTCCTCGTCGTAGGAAGACATCCACACTCCCATCTTCTCTGGTGTGAATATATCCCCTTGAACTGCCGTCTGGACCACGAACGTTTTTTACTAGAAATGTTTCACCAGTGGGTAATGTGGCTTGTCCGTCCTGAACAATGATCGTTCTACGTTCTTTTGGAATTGCGGACAACCAATTCCATTGATCTGGAAGTCCGGTGATGGGTTCGTTGAAAAATTTTCCGGCTTTAGTGGAGTTAAAGTTTTCTTTTAACCCCTTTAATCCCGTAATTTTTCGAAAATTCTTTTCCCCATTCGGCAGAAGCCCCCATTTTTTAAGCCACTCAACATAGAGGCAATTTTCTTTGTCGAAATTTTTCACAAGATAACGAGTTGATAACTCTGAACCACTTTGCTTCAGAGATCTTGTGATGAGCTCATTTAAAGCATCATCTTTAAAATGAGATCCTCTGCCACCAAATCGGACTCCCTCCACGCAGAATTCAGGTTCAGACAAAGAATGTCTCCAGGCTAAGTTCGACTCTAGGAATTCAAATAGGTCGATAATCTCTCTTGTAGAGAGATCAACTACTGCAGTCACTTTCCACTCTCTGAGTTTATTATCTCCCAGAAATTCTACGATTAGGCTTTCCGTGGGTTGGCTTACATGGTGCCTCAACACTTCTGTTGCCACGAAAAATTTTTCGTTGCAAAGTTCTGGAAATATTTTCGTGATGTCTTTTGGAATGTGTCTATCTGACCCGAGAATTTTCGTCGAACCTACTTTGGGGCTATACTCTGTCGAATTAACGATGAACCTCCCCTTTCCACTTAATTCGTGGTTGATTTCCGCCGCGAAAAACTTTGTCTGTCCATTTTTAAGGGCTGGCAAAGTCATTAGATCAATTTTACTGATGATCTCTTCTGCCTCCGCTTTCTTCTTGCCGTAAGTGCAAGATTGCCCGTATTTTTCGAATATATTATCCATATTTTTCTCCTTTTTAAATAAAAAGACCCTAGATATGTAACTAGGTGAGGTTTCTTCTTTAGAAATGCCTCAAAAATGATAATTTTTAAACAACTACTGCAATATTAACATAAAAAACGAATAAAGTCAATCGTGCGCGTTTTTTAATATTTATAAGCCTCTACAATCGATAATGCTCCCAAAATCACCACCGCAACCAACAAGATATTCAAATCAAAATAATCGAGAATTATCCCCGGATATACTAGTTCTGCGATGAAATAGAGAATATATGTCGCCAAGGCGATATAAAAACAATCTTTGGCTAATATTTGTAATTGAGGCCTCATATTTTATTGAGATAATCGAATCTTGAAATTGGATATGCCAAAAGCCGCCTTTTGCTCCTCTATCCGCGGAATAGAGAATAAAAATCGTAATTTCTGGTCTTGAACCCAAGCGTTTTTGACTGCAAATTCGGCATTCAAATGCCATGTGGATTCGTTGGTCCGCTGGGCCGGGGTATATTTTGCCAAGATATAATCCACTGAATCAGGAATCGTTTCCACGAATTCATTAATTTCTAGAGGGTTAGGATTAAATGCAACCAGAGGATCAAAAAAATAAAGGCCATTGGTTTCAAGATATAGATCATTTTTAGGAATAGTGATAGGGATCCAATCATCTTTGCCCAAATACTCATGGCTCAGAAATTGATGGGTTTGGGAAATTGGAAAAGTTTGATTATGTATTTGAACCTCCTGAATGCCTGACGCATGTGTGGTTCTGGCTCGAAAAAATTTGCCATTGGTCCATAGTTGGGTGGCGGAGAGATTCAAATCCGGCAATAAATTTTTATATTCGCTATTATTGGCTAAGTAAATACGGCTCTTAATCCCCCACCTAGACAGATTCGTTTTGATATTTCGAATAATAATATCCTCGGTTGTGCTGATTTTGAGCGTATAGATCCCCTCCTCGAAAAATCGTTCGAGTGAGACGGTTTTTATCGGACTGGCTTTATTAATAACACTGGAAATACCATCATCCTCAGATTGTTGATTGGAGAGCAGGTTGGATCCTTTAAAGAGAAGCAAATTCACAGGATCCTCCCCTTCCAGTCTATTGATATCTTGATAATCGAAAGTTATTGAAACCATTTCGTTTTTTGCATAAAACTCGATTTCATGGCTTCCTCGTAGTTCAAGAGAGGTCTTTTTTATATCTTTTTCAGCTCGATAAGCCTCTATTTTAAAAGGATTCTCTAATTTTATATTAAAAACAGCTAGTTTATTTTGATCCGGCAGATTTTTCTTAAAATCAGTAATATTTATATTCGCGTTATCCGATTTTTTTCTAAAAAATAATATCTCTCCGTCTTCCTGTATATTTCCCCATTCTGGATTCACAAGAGTTTCTTCGAGGGTTCGGCTGTAAACTGGCTTCAAATCATACTGAAAATCCGGTCCTATCTGCGGGCCTAATTTGATGATATTTGGGGTATTTTCGGGACTAAAGGCCATATCCACTGACGCGTTTTTGAATTTTTCCCGCATGCGTACATCGACATACACAGGTTCTTGCAGAATTCGCACTCGATTTTCTTGGATCTGGACTCGTCCTTCCGGCAATAATCGAGATAATACCGCTTTTTTGTCTTGAAAATCTGTCTGGTAAGTGATTTCTCCTTCCCAAATAAAATAACGGTCGGCCAATATATATAGACCGATTAAAGGGATGATGATTAGAATAATGAGATAGGCTAGGCGCATATTAGGTTGCTGTTTGTTGTTTATTTCTATTTGGGCTGTTATATCGAATTTGAAAGAATCCTAAACAACAAATCCCTCCCCAACCCTCCCTTTGACAAGGGAGGGCGCTATGTCCCCCTTGTCAAAGGGGGATTAAGGGGGATTTGTTGATCGCGGATGACGTGCATCCTAAACCCATCCTCCCACTTCTTTACTTCTTTAAAATAAAGCCCCTGAAATTCTAAATGCCGGGACTGGAGGTATTGGATATCGGAATCGGGCATTTGGGTATAAAAATAAATCGGAGCTTGTTCTAAAAGTTTTTGGATATGAGAAAACACATGCACGTAATTCTTATCGGGAACTGAAATCACGCGATACTTGGGAAAGAAAATTTTGTCGCTGCGTTCGGAAATGATGATGGAGTCCTCGGGAGCCAAAGCGGAAAAATCATTCTGGACTTGCTGATAGTGGCGGATGCTGGCTAACACATGATGAATGCTGTCTTCAGAAGATCCCAAGACGACTTTTCCTGAGTAAATGGATAGTCCTAGAATAATTATGCTCATGGCTATTTTGTTTCCCCGGGTAATTTTGAGATAAAGGTACGCGCTAAAAGGCAGGAAGAAAGCCCAGATCGGCAGCCAATAGCGCACATGGGATAGTCCAATAGTCGTAATATTTGGATTGATATTATCCCGGACTCCCCAGCTTCCATAAACCGCAATGAGATACAAAGCAATGCCTAGCGCCAAAACACTGTAAACTCTTTGAGGAAAGGCCTTTTCTTTCCAGAAAAATAAAAGAAGCCCAACAAGACAAGGCAGGAAAATTATGCCCAAGAGGTTCACGCCAATAGCCTGGAAATTATGAGTGATATTATATCGGTCTAGGCCAAAAGGAAAGACCTTGTTGAATCCGGGCAGGCACTCGACGCTTTTGCATGCGGGGGGTTCTGGAATCGGTGGTTCGGGGGGTATCGCAGGCTCTCCAATTACCTCGGATGGTTCCGGCGGCGGAATAATATCCCCAGTGATGCCATATCCTGTTTTAAAGGGAGATCCGTATGTGATCCATTGACCCGCCAAGAGAGGTGTCATGAAGAGCGAGCATAATATTCCCCACATCAGCCATTCTTTCATCGAATTCTTCTTCCAAAACAGAATGCATAAGATCAGTACCAGCGGCCCCAGCCATATGGCCTCAAAGAGTCGAATAGAAATAAGCAGTGCCAAGAGAGACGAACTCGATACCGCGAAAATCCATTTTTGCTTCTGTTTCCATGATATCCAGGCGAAAAAAAAGAAGAGGAATAAAATGAAAATATCGAGAAATAAGGCATTTGGCAGAAAATTCCTTTCGTTATAGTAGATAATAGCCGGATGTATGGCCAATAAAATCGCACTCCAAAAAGCAGTTTTTGATGAGAAAATATGTTTGGCAAATCCGTAGAAAAATAGAGGAATAATCGCCGACAGGAGCGGGATGATATAGGGAATGCTCCACGGTCCTACTATTCCGCCAAGAGTTCCTAAAAACAATAAAATCCCCAGAAAAGAGATAGGCAGAACGGTTCCATTTTCAATCACCATGCTTCGTGGGTGGATCCACCCGGGAAGCAGTGAATTAAAAGGTTCGGTGTATGAAAAAGTCCCGGTTTCAATATAAAGTCGTGAAAAGAAAGAAGCGGCCGTCTCATCCGGAGAATTGAATAGATTACCCGTGGTCCAATAGAGGTAAGAGTATAGCGGAAACAGAAAACACGCTAAAATAAAGAAAGGAGCGTATTCTCGTACCTTCGGCCTATTTAAAAAATTACGAAATTTAGCTATAAATGCTTGCATTGACTCTTGCATATGATTAAAACTTTATTAAAAACATACAGCAAATTTGGCCTGATGAGAAGCCTCATGCTTTTTTTCGCCCTAGTCGCTATTTGGGGCACGGCGCTGTTTTATATTGTTGATTTGAGCACGCCGATGCTCGCTATTGTTGTTATATTGTCCTTAATATCCCACACCCTTGTCATCCTGAGCCTGTCGCTCCACCAAGCCGCGGCTGTACCCTTACTTCCACCAGCCCTACCCATGTCGGTAAGGGCGTATTGCAATACGCCCTTACCTCGGGGATGCTCTTGGTTTTGGGTAGCCACCCTCCTCGCCTGTCTCACCTACTATCTCTATCTCCACCGAACCTGGGATAGTATCCGTTCTCCCTGGGAGCAAGTCGGCTCCGAATTCTTCGCCCTCTATTTCGCCTGTACGGGGATTTTGATGCTCTTGATCAAGAAAGGTGTACAGGCGCGTTTGGCTCTCTTCGCGATTGCGTGCCATTTTCTTTTTTCCGTTTCCGCGGCTCTCATTATTTATCCGGTCGGATTTGGTTTTGATCCGTTTATTCACCAAGCGACCGAGCAATATATTCTGGATCATGGGACGATTACGCCCAAACCTTTTTATTATATCGGTCAGTATAGTTTGGTCGTGTTTTTTGCAAAAATTTTGTCGATATCTCCTTTTTGGATCGAAAAGATACTCTTGGCGATGTGTATTTTTGCAGTGCCGTATTTTGTGTGGAGGGCGCTTGTATCGACGCCCCTAGGTCTAGGGGCACAGCGCGCTGTGCCCCTACAAGGCACGACATGGTTGTTATTACCTTTCACCCTCCTCATCCTCCCCTTCTCCTACTGGATCATGCCCACGCCTTATAATTTGGCGACTGTCTTTTTGGTGTTTGTTTTGTGCGAGGCATGGATTTATTTGCAGAAGATAGAGCCTGCTTTACTCGTAAGGGCGTATGGCCATACGCCCTTACTTCTGTGGATTTTCGCCCTCGCCACTCTCGCCATCCACCCTCTGGTCGGCATTCCCGCGCTTATTTTGCCGATACTTATTTTACTCAAGCAGTATTTTCCTCGATTCATTCAAATATCAGCCATAATTCTGCTTTGCTTTGCTGTTCCCGCAGTATTTTTACTACAAGGCATTCTCTCCGGCGCGCCTTTTGAGAATTTTTCTTGGCAGGGATTTACCCCTATTTCCAGCCTATTTTCTTTTCTCAACTGGTCGGCATGGAATCAAAATTTCAGTCTGTTTTATGACTTGGCGTATTTTTGGAAGGTGGGGGTGTATTGGATTTATGGGGCCGTTGTTGTATTGGGGGTAGCTCTATCCGTAAGGGCGTATTGCAATACGCCCTTACTTGAAAAGGTCCGTTCGCTCTTCCTCACCTCCTTCCTCATCCTCCTCTCCAACGCCTTCCTTCTCGCCTCCTTCATTAATTTTAGCAATCTCATCGAATACGAGCGGCTTGATTATGCCAATCGCCTTATTCAATTGAGCTTCTATTTCCTGTTCCCCTTCTTCTTAGCGGGACTTTATTTCATTTATCAGAAAAGCCTCAAAAATCGGGTGTTTCATTTATTTTTAAGTCTTTTTCTCGTATTTCTCCTCGCTAACTCTTTCTATTTCTCCTACCCCCGCCATCATATTTTCGAAACCGGACGCGGGTACAGCGTGTCTCTGTCGGATATCAAGGCGGTTCATAAGATTGAAGAATTGTCGCGATGTAGGGGCACAGCGCGCTGTGCCCCTACATCTAGTGATGGCCAAGAATACATCGTCCTCGGCAATCAAAATCTCGGCGCGGCCGCGCTCCGTGAATTTGGTTTCCGCAAATATTATGGTGATAATTTCTTCTACTCCATTCCCACTGGCGCCCCTCTTTACCAGAAATATCTCGACATGGTTTACGAGCAGCCCTCGCGCGAGACTATGAAACAGGCTGCTGCCATCGCTGGCGTCCACCAAGCCTATTTCGTCCTCCATCCCTACTGGACCCACTTCGAGAGTATCCTCCAAAATACAAAAGCCGTCGCGGATAGTGTTTATCCAATCGACGGCGGGAAGGTGTGGGTGTTTGAGTTTTGGGATTTGTAATATTTTAGAAAAATTAAAGTTTCCTTGCATAGAAGGAAACTTTGATTTTTGTGTTGTTAGGTTTTGCAATTTCAATCAGGGTACATCTTATAGGCGCGGCTGATCCTTTCCATACGCTTGGGCATGCCCTTGATATCATCCCAAGACCAAGAATCGTCTTTTTTGATTCCTCGATTGAAGATATATCCCCATTCAACAAGCGAGAATTTCAAATGATTGAAGGCAAGAGCGATTGGCCCCGCAACACCTAATTCTCCACCTTCTGGTGCGTAAATGCACATTCCTAATGGTCTTGGCCTTTTCCACAAATCGTTTTCGATTGGATCGAGATCTTCTATATAAGCCTTGAGTATTGACGGCGCCGAGAACCAATAAGGAGGGGTGCCGATAAATAAAGCGTCACAGTCTAATGTTTCTTTTTGATAGAGGCTGAGCTTCTTCGGTCTGGGTTTACTGCCTTTGCAAAACGACGGCGGAGCATCGTGCAGGTCAAACTGCTTCACTTCTCCGACTTTTTTAGCTGCCTTCGCGAAGGTTCTGCAGAATTTGGAGGTCATTCCCCTTTTGTTCGGCGAGGCATTTATGATCAAAAATTTCATTTTTTTCATCCTTTTTTCTAAATGAAAAAGTAAAAGAACCTGATTTTGTACCAGGCTCTTCTTATCACAAGATATTGAATTTGGCAATGATTTTATCTATTATTAGGATAATCGTATTTGTCATCACCGTCTGAACCACCGCGCCCAGCTAGGAAAACAACAATCGAGATAATTACGATCAAAAATCCGATTAGGATCTTTTCGTCAATAAACATGATATTCTCCTGAATATGGGTATATTTTTGTTTAATTCACTCTAGCATCAAATAATTGAAGCATTCCCCCACTAATTAATCCTACTTTTTCTAGAATTAGATATCTGATTTTCGACAATAATTCTTGCCCTTTCAATCTAGGGGTCATCAAAATCCAGTAGATTAACCCTTGGTTATCTGGAAACCAGTAGTTTCTTATAAGACACAGTACTGACACATCAGACGCAGTAAGTAACCATGATTTTATTAGCTCCTCCACAAAGGAACTAAGTTTATTACCAACCACAGAAGAATAATTTTTATATAACAGCCCCAAAGCCTGTATATAATCCAAGGTGTTTATATGCGATTCATTGTGAGTTTTAATCCATTCCCACCTATATGAATCAACCATCTGAATAATTTGATCCATTAAATCTTCAGAGAGCGGGGGACATATTGAAATTAGACTTTCTAATTTCTTTATGAAATCATTTTCTGTCATTATTTATATCCTTTTTTTGTAAAAAAATAAAAAGAACCCATTTTTACGCGGGTTCTTTTTATCACAAAAATATATTTATGTCAATACAGCCTTTATTCTCCTCACCCCCGCCGAACAGGCCTCTTCCTTCGCGATCTTGAAGGTTCCGAGTGTTCCCGTGTGTTCCACATGAGGTCCGCCGCAGATTTCTTTGGAGAAGTCGCCCATGGTGTAGACTTTGACCTGATTGCCGTATTTCTCTTCAAAGAGGCCGATGGCTCCTTCGGCTTTGGCTTCGGGGACGGTCATTTCTTTCCAGGAAACGGGCATATCGCGTTTGATGGCCTCGTTTACGATGTCTTCGACTTTCTTGATCTCGTCCGGAGTCATTTTGGTCGGATGCGAAAAATCAAAGCGCATGCGTTCCTGGGTGATATTGCTTCCCCGCTGTTCCACATGATTGCCGAGAGTCATTCGCAGAGCTTTGTGGAGAAGATGAGTGGCAGTGTGATACTTGGTTGAAATTTCCGAATGATCGGCGAGTCCCCCTTTAAATTTCTGCTCGGCTCCGGCGCGGGAGAGCTCTTGGTGGGCTTTATACGCTTCCCAAAAAGCGGTTTCATCCACATTCATGCCTTTTTCCATGGCGAGCTCGCGCGTCATTTCTAGAGGAAAGCCGTAAGTGCCAAAAAGATCAAAGGCGGTTTTGCCGTCAATAGTATGTTCTGGTCCGGTTTTGAGCAGTTTTTCAAATTCTTTGAGTCCTTTTTCAAGGGTTTCCAAAAATTTCTGTTCTTCTTTTTCTAATTCTAAAATCACTCGGTCCTTATTCTGTTTTAATTCCGCGTAATCATTGCTATAGAGATCAATCACGATGACCGCGAGTCGGCCCAAGAAAGGTTCGGTAATGCCCAAAAGTTTGCCGTGGCGGGAAGCGCGGCGAATGAGACGGCGGAGAATATAGCCCTGATCGACGTTGGAGGGACTAATACCTTTTTGATCGCCCAAAATAAAGGTCGAACTGCGGATATGATCACCGATGATGCGGAAGGATTTCTGGAAGTCCACGTATTTCTTGCCGGAAATCTCTTCGATTTTTCTGAAAATCGCCTGGAATTCGTCAATTTCATAAACATTGTTTTTTCCGGATAAGACCACGACCGTGCGCTCGACACCCATTCCCGTATCGATATTCTGCTGAACCAAGGGCACATACTTCCCTTCCGCGTTCTTGTTGAATTCCATGAATACGTCATTCCAGATCTCCACGTATTTGCCGCATTTACAGCCCGGGCGGCATTTGGGCGAGCAGTCCGGCTTGTCGAATACGAAAAACATCTCCGAATCCGGTCCGCAGGGTCCGGTTTGTCCGGCAGGTCCCCACCAGTTGTCTTCGCGAGGCATGAAAAAAATACTGTCCTTGGGCATACCCAGCTTTTCCCACACTCCGGCCGAAAATTCATCCCGAGGAATTCCTTCTTCGCCTTCAAATACGGTCACTGCCAATTTCGAAATCGGAATATTGAGCCATTCTTTGCCGGTCAAAAATTCAAAACTCCACTCAATGGCTTCTTTTTTGAAATAGTCCCCCAGCGACCAGTTGCCGAGCATTTCGAAGAAAGTTAGATGGGTATTGTCCCCCACATCTTCAATATCGCCGGTCCGGATGCATTTCTGCACGTCCGCCAACCGCTTCCCTGCCGGATGAGGCTGGCCCAAGAGATAGGGAACCAGCGGATGCATACCGGAATTGATGAATAGAGCAGTAGGATCATTGTCGGGAATGAGAGACGCTGACGGCACAATCGCGTGTTCTTTCGATTTGAAAAAATCGAGATACTTTTTTTTGAGTTCACTGAGAGTCATATTTTTTGTTAAATTCTTGATACTTATTATTCACAAATTCCATTATCTCCCTCTTAAACCTCTCTACCGAAAACTTTTCAGCGTGTTCACGGATACGGTACGGATTATACTTTTGGGTGTCAAATCGGACGGACAGATCGGCGATTTCTTCCCAGCCTTGGTGATAAAACAGTTCACCGGTTACGCCCGGGATCACGCTTTCAAGGGCCCCGCCTTGACCAAGAGCCAATACCGGCCGGCCGGCGGCCATGGATTCAACCGCAGAAATACCAAAATCTTCTTCCTGAGGGTGAATATAGGCCTTTGCGCCAGAGAATAATTGAGCTTTGACACTATCATCGACTTTCCCAACAAATTCAATATTTCCTCTAGCCATCTTCTCTAATTTTTCCCTTTCCGGCCCATCGCCGAAAATTTTGAGCTTAATTCCAGTAGTATTGAAAGCTTTGACTACCAAATCAATGCGTTTGTAATAAACCAGTCTTCCTCCCGCCAAAAAATAATCGTCTGTTTTGGGCGTAATTTGAAAAATTCCGGTTTGCACCGGCGGATAAATGACATGACTGTCCCGATCATAATATTTTTCAATACGGCCTCGCACGGTATCTGAATTGGCGATGAAATGGTCAACTCTCTGGGCGCTCATATTGCGGATGATGACAGGACGATATCAAATCCCGAGAGGTCGTAGCGCTCCACTGCGTGCGGCATGAGCGGCAAAAACCACTGGTATTTTCGGAGTCCCATGGGGATATCTTGAATGAAAGAAGTACGGATATCTTTTTTGAGGAATTGCGGCGAAGCCTTGGCCCGGTCATGAACCAAAACAAAGGTCGGAGCTTCAGGGAAAAGCTCGTGAAAAACTTTCAGCACTTGTTCTGATCCCCCGTCCTGAGCCAGGTGATCATGGACCAAAGCGACCTTCATATGAAATATTTTGTTCCTAATTTACACCAAAATTCGCTAAAAATCAATTTAAAAATCGCCTATTCCAATTAGGGACAATAGACGATAGCAACAAACCCCTCCTTAACCCTCCCCTTAACAAGGGAGGGAACAGCCCCTCTATTTCATTGGTATGGCTGTTACTCCTTCCCTTGTTAAGGGGAAGGCTGGGATGGGGTTTGTTGCTGGCTGTTTTTTTTGTCTGTCTTTGCCTCTTTATGACTTATGCTTCCCCAACACCGCTATAAATGGCGTCTTGATCGAGATGGCAATATCCTGCCAAAGAGACCAATTTTCGATGTAATAGAGATCCAGTTTGACCTCATCCTCGGTATCCAGATCCGACCGGCCGGAAATTTGAGGGAGTCCCGTGATGCCGGGTTTGACGTCGAAGAGTTTGGGATAGATGCGGCCGTAATGGTCGACTTCTCGGGGCTGGTGGGGACGGGGTCCGACTATGCTCATGTTTCCGAGAAGCACATTGAAAAACTGAGGCAGCTCATCGAGGCTGGTGCGCTCGAGAAATCTCCCCAAGCCTGTCCGGCGGGGATCATCCTCGATTTTATAAATCCCGCCTTTTCGCATATTCTGCGCGCGGATCAGTTCCTGTTCGTATTCGAGGGCGGTTCCGGTTTTGTCGTATCCCGAACCCGTGCAGTATTCGATTCTCATGGTGCGGAATTTGTAGGTGGTGAAGGTGTTTCCTTTTCGTCCCACCCTTTCATTTTTGTAGATAATCGGGCCTTTGGAGTCAAGTTTCACCAAGACCGCCAGCAATAGAAAAATGGGCGAAAAAATAATCATGGCAAACAGGGAAACAATAATATCGTAAATTCTCTTGTAAACCGTCCCCCACCCTTCCAGCGGGGTTTTTTGTATTGAAATAATAGGGAGTCCGAAAAGAGTATCGATATTCATGCGCCCTCCGAGAGTCTCGAACATGTTCGCCACATATTGAAAATCTGTGTGGGTTTGTTGGCTGATGGCTAGGAGTCTAAGCGAATCTTCTCTCGAGAGCGAAATATCGGTTTGCAAAATCAAATCCGCCGGGTGCTCAGCCATAAAAACGGATAGCCGAGTTTCCCAGTCTTTTTTGTAGCTGTCGAAAGTTCCGATGATTTCATAGCCTTCTTCCGGGTTTTCGTTTATAAACATTTCCAGATCACGCGCGCTGGAATTGGAACCGAATAATATGACTTTTTGTGTGCCAATGCCTTTTTTGAAAAGTGATTTTTGTATGGAGACGAATGCCAGTCTCCCCAAAAATACAAAAAAAATCGCCAGAATCCATCCGGCCAGCACGATAAATCGGGAAGAAAATAATTCGCGGGAGAAGAAAAATAAAAAGACAATGAGAGTCAGAAGCACCGATGAAGCCGCGAAAATCATTCGAAAATCCGCCTTATTTTTTTTCTTTGTGGAATAGAGGCCGAACAGTGAGAATATCCCAACTCCGATAGCAGCTGCCGGTAGTAAATAAGCCAAATAAGCCTCAAAAGGCAGATTGAAAATAATGGGACGCGCCTCCTTGAAAAATTGTGCGAAACGAATCAAATACGCCACACTTCCCGCCGCAAGAAGAGCGGCGAAATCAAGAGGGATGAGGCTGATGGTGGCAATGAGGGTGGATTTTTTCATAGCAGAAATAGAGTTTTTTATTTTCTGAATATAGCATTTTAGAGAGATTCGTGAAAGAAATGCTCAAAATAAATATAGGGATGTAGCATGCTACATCCCTATATTTATTTTGAGATCTACTCCCACACCTTCGCCCCCACTCTCATGCCGATTTCCGCGGAAATGGCCTTTTCGTGGCCTTTGAGATCCGCGAGCATTTTTTCGAGCGCGGGGACACTGTGACATTTGGCGGTATTGGCGTCAGGGAGAGCGTGATGCTCGATGAACCAGGAGAGGCGCTGATTCATGTGAAGGACTTTGATCAAATCGTAATTAATATTCTGCATAGATAAATAATTAAGAATTAAAAATGAAACAACAAATCCCCCTTAGTCCCCCTTTGACAAGGGGGAAACAGCTCCCTCCCTTGTCAAAGGGAGGGTTGGGGAGGGATTTATTCTCTGTAAGTACTTTAGCACTTTTCGGGCGCCAGAAGAAAAGGTGTAGTTTTTTAGCTCATCCAAAACGACCCATTTGCCGTTTTGTTTATCTATGCAAGCCTGTAGGGGCACAGCGCGCTGCGCCGCTACACCATCAGACCCATCCATTGGAATTTCAACGCAATACGCGTCCAGGGTCACCCGATATTTCGTGTAGGAATGCTGGACACGGCAGAGGTATGTGGCATCTCCTCGGTAGGGGCGGGTTTTAAACCCGCCCCGAGGCGCATCGGGGTTACGAACCGTGCTCTGACCCGTTACATCCTCCGTCGGGAATTCCCACAGCCCTCCCCTCGCCTGACCCATAGGCGTTTTTTGAATCCAAATCATGGATCCTTTTTTTAAATCCTCTTTTCTAATAATCCACGCAATTTTATTCAGTTTTTGACAGTCGTTTTTTTTATTTTTGACGGGATACAGGGACTGTTTTTTGTCACGGCGAGCTACGCAAATATCGTGCCACGGACACACGGCGCATTTGGGATTGGCCGGAGTGCAGACCAAGGCGCCTAATTCCATAAGAGCCTCATTGTACAAATGGGGTTTTTCGCGATCCAGGTATTTTTCGGCAATTTTCCAGAAATGCTTTTTGCCAGCCGTCGAAGAAATGTCCGTGTCGTCTCGGAGAAGACGTGAATACACGCGCATGACATTGCCGTCCACAATCGGATAGGGCTTTTTCATGGCAATCGACAGAATCGCGCCCGCGGTATACTCCCCTATTCCGGGCAGGGACAATATATCGTCATAATTTTCCGGAAACCGTCCGCCCCATCGTTCCATAATCATTTTGGCGCTTCTTAGAATATTTTTCGCGCGCGAATAATATCCCAGCCCCTCCCACATCTTCACTATTTCCTCTTCCGAAGCCCTCGACAATGTTTCCACATCTGGATACTTCTCCATCCAACGCAAAAAATAAGGCACCACCGTGTCCACCTGCGTCTGTTGAAGCATGATTTCGGAAATCCAAGAGCGGTAAGGAGTGCGGATTTCGCGCCACGGCAAAACGCGCTGGTGGAGGGCGAACCAGGCGATAAGGGGGGAGTGAATTTGAGATTTTGATTTCATAATATCTTGCAATTTCCCCCCATTCCCCCTAATTTAAATATAAATATCCGGTTTTTTTATTCGAAATGGAAAACAAAAATGGCAAAAAATTGGACTCGACGGGCAAGACGAGAAGGCAAAGCGGATTATTTGTATCACAGTTTATGGGAATACGGGTGGAAAAAAAAAGATATTTATTCGTTCCTTGGAAGTTCACCCTGGATCTATGATTTGATCAATTTATTCCGGCAAAAGGAATTTATTGTTTCAAATCACGAATCTTCCCAATCTTCGTCGCCATACATCCTCTATGAACGACTGTCTGATCATCTCTATAATACCCTCCGGCACTATGGCATTGATGACGAAGAAATGATGGAATTATCCTACTGTGGAGATCTCTGGAAAAAGGCTTTGACTTGGATCAGGTAATAATAAAGCAATGGATGTTTCCCCCCTTCCTTGTTAAGGGAAGGGGTCGGGGGATGGGTTTGTTGCTAGCAAATTCCATTGGTCAAAATAACTGATGGATTTTTTATTTAATTTCAACCACACCCTTAGCCGCCTCCAAACACATAAACATCGGAATCTCATGCCTCGCCTTCTCCCAAGCCTCGTGCTTAGAATCTTGCTGGCGAGATTTGTGGGAAATCCATTCTTCCAAGCGAGTAATATTGAACCCGGCCTTTCCCAAAAGCTTGAAGTAATATTGAAGAGGACGATGAAAAGTAAGCGTGAACTGCTTATTGATTTTGCTGCCTGGGGTCATGTCGATTTTGATTTTGGACTCAGACATGTAGGTGTCAACCTTCCGATAATACTGCTTTTTTGCTTCGTCAAAACCCCAGTCCGAGCCCTGCGGCACTCGAAAAGAGGGATGATTCATCACAAGCCACATCTTCCCTCCAGGCTGGAGGACTCTCGCACATTCAGCGAAGACCTGATGCGCTTTTTCGATATTCTGGATGGCGAGAATGATAATAATTTTATTAAAGGACTGGTTCTTGAGTTCAGGGAGAGCCTCGGCATTCCCCACGGCAAAAGACACCAGTTCCTTTTTGGGAAATGTTTTCCGTTTTTGGTTGGCTTTGGCGATCAGATTCTCGCCCAAATCAATGCCCGTGAATTTCGCGCCCGAAGCCGAAAGCGCGAACGAAAAAAATCCCTGCCCGCAAGCGAGATCCAGCACCGAGTCCCCCGCTTTGCACGCCGTGAGCCTCTCTAAATTCGGCAGTATCACTTTTTTTTGAAATGAGTTTGGGTCTTCTTCGAGCAGTTGATCATACCATTCGGAGACTTCGGACCAAGAGGTGGTAGACATACAACAATTAATAATTAAAAATTAAAAATTAAAAATGAAGCAACCGGCTGTCACATTATTAATTTTTAATTTTGAATTTTTAATTATAATAGCCTGATTCGCATAAAACTAAAACACACTAGGTATAAATCCAGTGTGTTTTAGTAGCAAATCTGGCTATTATTTGAGAGTTACCTTCGCCCCAGCGGCTTCGAAAGCTTTCTTCATCTTCTCGGCGTCTTCTTTGTTCACGCCTTCTTTGATCATCTTGGGAGCGGCGTCAACCATGTCCTTGGCTTCTTTGAGGCCAAGACCCGTGGCTTCTCGGACGGCTTTGATCACATTGATCTTATTGGC
This sequence comes from Parcubacteria group bacterium Greene0416_36, assembly GCA_007375725.1. GTDB lineage: Bacteria > Patescibacteriota > Patescibacteriia > VMEV01 > VMEV01 > VMEV01. The sequence goes on along the minus strand of VMEV01000006.1, from coordinate 47,475 downwards.
TCCGGATTCAGTGAGCTCGACATTGAAGGAGGTCTTCTCTTCAGCGGCGGCAGCGGCTACAGGAGCGGCGCCGGCCATCATCATGGGAGCAGCGGCAGACACGCCAAACTTCTCTTCCAAAATTTTGACCAATTCAGACAAGTCCAAAACGGACATTTTTTCTACAGTTTCCACGAAAGATTTAAACTTCTCGGGAACTACGACTTCTTTTTTCTCTTCCATAAAATTTAAATTAAAAATTTATAAGTGATGTTGAATGATAACAACAAATCCCCCTCAGTCCCCCTTTGACAAGGGGGAGGCTGCTGCTCCCTCCCTTGTCAAAGGGAGGGTTGGGGTGGGATTTGTTTCGAATTTAAGCCGTCTTCTTATCCGCTACCGCCTTGAGCGTATTGACCAGTCCGCGCAAATTGCCCGAGAGAACATTGACGAAACCGGACATCGGCGCATTGAGCGTCCCGACCAGTTTGCCATAGAGTTCGGCTCGGCTGGGGATGGAAGCCAAGGCTTTGACCGCCTCAATGGACAACATTTTGTCGGCCATATTGGGATCATTGAGCACTCCGCCGTAGAATTCGACCACGGGATGATCCTTGGCGAATTCCTTGATGATTTTGGCCGGTCCTACCTCATCCGCACCCAAAAATACGGCAACTCCTTTTGAAATAACCGAGGTGTCGAAATCAGGATGCAGTTTGGCATCAGCCAGACTCTTTCGAAGTAGGCTCTTTTTGAGAACCAAGCACTGAACATTCTCCTTGCGGCAAGTACGTCGCAATTTGATCATGTCCTTGACTTTGAGTCCCATGAAATTAGCGAAAATCGCGGATTTGGAATTGGCAAATCCCGTCACTAAAGTTTCCATGGTTTGGGCTTTGGCTTGTTTACTTTTTGCCATAGAAATAAAAAAATATGGTTTATAACCATACCGTAATCGACTTTTAAAAAATGGGGTAAATCCATATTTCTCCCCGCAATTATGCGAAAATGATATGAATATGCCTCGGCAGGACTTATATGGTACTCGTCGCCTTCACCCTTTCGGGTTTCGGCGCACCAAGCCTGCTGTCTACGGTATGAGCAAATACTAGGGTGAAATCGAAATTTCGTCAACATTTTATTGGAATTTTACAGAAAAATACTAAGATTGGCTTTATTTATAATTTATTCTTGACAATATATGCAATAGTGTGGTAAATATACTCTGCTTCATTTTTAAAAAATCAAAATTATTTCTGCCATATTGTTTGTGGCTGATTTTGGTTAAAAGCAATAAAAAAAGGATCAAAAATGAAAAATTGGAAAACTGCTCAAAAAAAAATGTTCTTGAAAAAAATAGAAAAACTTACAAAAAAAGTCGTATCTCAAGCCACGAAAGAGATCAGTTTTGATGAGGCAATGGGGGCTTTGGAGAATGGCGAGAGAAAAATGGAACAGGTTTTGTTTGACTTGTTTTCTACCATAAAAACAAGCTCGACAAATGTCCCTCCCCCAAAACCCCAGAATTCAGAATTCCTTCGAGTGATCCAAAAAGATCTTGTCATCCCCGCATGCGATGGCAAAGCAACCATTGCCGGATCGAACGGGTTTTTCTCATATATTGATCCCAATTTCAAAAATTGGGATCAATGTAATGGAACACCCCGCTCGATCCGATGATCGTTGCCTTGCCATCGCATGCGGGAACCAAGAAATCTTTACCGACCACTTGGAGAAATTCCGAGTCCTCGGGTTTTGTGGGAGGGGAGATTTTGTTTACGGCAGAAGCAGAAAACAAGTCAAGAAAAGTCTGCTCCTTTTTTTTCTCACCGCTTTCCAAAGCCTTCATTGCCTCCTCGAAGCTCATCTCTTTCGTAGCTTGGGATAGGGCTTTTTCTGCGAATGTCTGTATTTTTTTCAAGAACGCTTTTTTTTCAGTTGTCTTCCAATTTTTCATTTTTCTATCTTTCTTATTTATAGATAAACCAGTTAAATTCCACGCATAATTTCCCCAAAAATAGCCTTTTTTATTCTATTTCTATATGGCACTTATGCGGGATTTATAACTGTTTTATCTATAGTTTAGACGGTCGAAATAACTGAAGTCTATATACCATATTATTAAGACTATTGTCAAATTTAAGAGTGGCTTGTTTTTGGGTACGATTTTCCCTATTATATTGAAATATTCGAATCATTATGACCCCATCAACCCGCGCCGAACAATTCGCCTCCCTCTTCCCCACCGAAAAACCCTTCCGCGCCAAACAATTGGAGGATGCGGTTTTTAATGTTGCTTATGGAGGGTGGAAGGATGTGACGGTACTGCCGGCGCCGATCCGAGCGGTGGTAGCTGATAAAATCCCATGGATATCCCTCGACTGCAAAAAGGTGATGGAAAGCAAGAAAAAAGACACTTATAAGGCGGCGCTTTGCACCTTCGACGGCCACCTGATTGAGAGCGTGCTCATGGAAAACGCCCGAGATCAATGGACTATCTGTGTTTCTTCGCAGATCGGATGCGCCATGAAATGCACTTTTTGCGCCACCGGGAAAATGGGGCTTTCCCGAAATCTATCGGAGGATGAAATTGTGGATCAATATCGATTTTGGGTAAAATTTCTAAGAGAACATCCGGCTCTTCCCCAGAGAATCAGCAATGTCGTGTTCATGGGCATGGGCGAACCCATGGCCAATTACGAAAATGTGAAGTCTGCCATCAAAACATGGCTCGAATACACGGATCTGGGCGAGACCAAAATCACGGTTTCGACCGTGGGACTCATGGCCCCGCTCGAGAAGCTCCTCGCGGACACGACCTGGCCCCATGTCCGCCTCGCCGTCTCTCTTCATAGCGCGGACAAAGATGTGCGCGGAGAAATCGTGCCGTCCGGAGGAACAGAATTTCTAAATAAGCTCCAAGACTGGGGTCGCCGATACCTCGAAATTCTCGGCAACCGCAGTCATCATCTCACCTTCGAATACGTCCTCCTCTCCGGCCACAATGACCGCGATGCCGACATCGAGAAACTCCTCCGCTTCGTCCAGTCCGTCGGTCGTGTCCGTGTGAACCTCATCCCCTACAACTTCACCGACTCCCCTTTCCGCCGCTCCGAGCCTGTTCGCATCCAAAAAATGGTCGACCGCCTCGAATCCGCCGACATCCCCGTCACGGTCCGTAAGACCATGGGCGACGACATCGCAGGGGCATGCGGACAGTTGATCACGGAGATTGGGAGGAAATAAACACGTTTCATGAATATAATTCAGAGTGTGTGCCGATGATCATAAAACAAATCAGGTCTTCGTCTTTTTGATAAATAGCTCGATAATCTCCGGTTATATTGATACTCCTCGATTTCGGGTATGCTTTTTCCACCGAATGGTTATTGAGAGTTGAATTATCAGGTTCATTTAAAAATAAGTTCAAACGTTCTTCAAATTTCTTTTGAATTTTCACTGGCAATTTTTTGAATTGTTTTTTAAAATCCCGATGAAAAATAACATCCATAAATCTATTTCATGAGATATCCCATAGCATCTTTGGCAGATTTGAACCGTGGCGATAAATTTTTACGCAAAGAAAGATCTTTTTGGATTTTATTGAGTTTCTTCCGTGTTTGTAAATTGAAGGGCTCTACTTGATTGAGGCTGATCGTGAATTTGTCTTCTACAAAAGCATAGGTAGCGAGTTTGAGCACGGTGGCAAAAGACAAACCAGAATGATGTGCCTTTTTCATGGCCTGTTCTTTTGTCTTTTCATCGATTCTAAAGATAACTTGTGTGGTCATAAGATAATGGATAATTATTGATATATAATAGCTATCTTTTTGATATATGTCAAAAAAATCAGTTGCATGCCAAAAAATTGACAAACCCTCGAATATTTTCTAATATAACACTGTTTTTTAACCTCACTATCAAATTCTTTGGCTGAATAAGCCTCTCTGCCCCAGAAACACGGCAGGGCCGCAAGAATTTTATAAAGCAAACCTATGGCTACTAAAAAGTCAGGCGGTAGTACCGAGTTGGGCCGAAATTCGCCCGGCCAACGCCTTGGAATCAAATTATTCGCGGGTGAAATCGCAGCCGCCGGCAATATCTTGGCCCGCCAGCGCGGAACCAAATATCGACCCGGCAAAAACGTGGGAATCGGCAAAGACGATACTCTTTTTGCCTTGGTCCCCGGAGTTGTCCGCTTCAACAAGAAACAAGTCCGATCATTCTCGGGCGCCTTGAAAGAAGGTGTGTTCGTCCATGTAGACGAGCAGGTGAAGAAGTAAATCTTCTGAATTCAAACAAAAAACATGACTTGGAAAAGTCATGTTTTTTGTTGCTCATTTTTAATTCTTCATTCTTAATTTTTAATTGACTGTTGCCGCCGCCCTCACAAACCCCACAAACAAGGGATGTGGATCCAGCGGCCGCGACTTAAACTCCGGATGAAATTGGGTGCCGATGAAGAACGGGTGGCCCTCAAGCTCAAGTATTTCAACAAGACCGTTGTCGGGACAAATACCTACAGTTTTAAATCCCTTTTTATTGAATGCGTCTTTGTAATCATTGTTGAATTCGTATCGGTGGCGATGTCGTTCAGAGATCATTTCCGATCCGTAATACTCGAAGGCCTTAGAATTTTTATCTATTTGGCAGGGATAGGCGCCGAGCCTCATGGTCCCGCCATATTTTTTTGTTTCCTCGAATATCTTATTCGGGATGATGTAGATGAGGGGGTCGGGAGTCGAGGGGTCGATTTCCGTGGTATGGGCTTTTTTATGGCCTAGGACATGTCGGGCGAATTCTACGGCGGCGAGCTGCATGCCGTAGCAAAGGCCGAAATACGGCACTTTATGCGTACGGCAATACTCGATGGCTTTGATTTTACCTTCCACTCCCCTCTTGCCGAATCCTCCAGGCACAATGACACCGTCGAAGTCTTTCAAAATATCTTTAGGTGCTTGGCCGTTTTCAAACTTTTCCGAATCGATCCAAGCCAATTCCGGTTTCAAATTCTGGCTCCATGCTGCATGTTTGACCGATTCGATCACGGAAATATAGGCATCTGGCAGGACAAAATCGCCGCTCCCAAAATATTTCCCGACCATGGCGATGCGGACCGGTTTGCCGGGATTATGAATATTGTGAGTGAGTTTTTTCCAGCTGGTCCAGTTATTTTTGCGCGGGCGAATGCCAAAATTACGGAGGAGTTTATTGCCCATATGCTGATCTTCCAGAACCCCCGGGACATCGTAGATACTGGCGACATCTGGAGCAGAAATCACACTGCCCGAAGCCATATTGCCGAAAAGTTCGAGTTTGTGGCGACGCGGAATATCGAGGTCTTTTTCCGCGCGGCAGACCACAAAATCCGGCTGGATTCCGGCGGAGTTCAGGGTTCGGATGGCGTATTGAGTGGGCTTGGTCTTCATCTCGCCGAGATTGCCCGGAATAGGCAAATAGCTTACCAAGATGAACTGCACGTCTTTTTTGGCGCGGAGATGCATCATGCGGGCGGCTTCGAGGAAGAGAATATTTTGGTATTCGCCGACCGTCCCGCCGATTTCGACGATCATGATCTCCGCTCCGCTGTCTTTGACCGCGGTTTTGATCCTCAGAATCACTTCTTCCGGAATGTGAGGCACGACCTCGACGCATTTGCCTCGGTAGGCGAGTTTCCTCTCCTTCTCAATCACGGACAGATACACGCGACCCGTGGTCATGTAGTTGGATGAAAGAATATCCTTCCCCAAAAATCGCTCATAGTTTCCAATATCCTGGTCGGTTTCGTCCCCGTCTTGGGTGACAAACACCTCGCCATGTTCGACCGGGTTCATGGTCCCCGCGTCCACATTGATGTACGGATCGATTTTGACCGCGCTCACGGAATATCCCTTATTCGTGAGAATCCTGCCAATCGAAGCCGCCGTCACGCCCTTCCCCACCCCCGACATCACTCCGCCTACGATGAAAATGAATTTTGTTTTCATAGATTTGGCAACAAATCCCCCTCAATCCCCCTTTGACAAGGGGGAAGCTGCTCCCTCCCTTGTCAAAGGGAGGGCTGGGGTGGGATTTGCTGTTTTATAATCCAAAAATCCTCCTCCAAAAACTCTTTTTTTGCGGAATTTGAACGGCAGAATCAGAGTGCCTCACATAATGTGACGTAAACATTTTCCCAATGCGAGTCGCCTCGGTATCAACAACCTCGGTATCATATTCTCCCGAATGGGCGGTTTGATCGCCGTAACTTTCTTTTTTCATGTCCAGATGCAAATTGAGCTGTAAAAAGCCGACCCCTTCTTTCAGAATATAAATATGAAACCGGGGATAACGGCCGCCGGAGAGTCTCCGGATAAAGCTATTGTGGCCCGTCACCGGATCAAAATTCGCGAAATACCCGCATTTTCGAAGAATATTAGCGGGATTTTGTGTGAGTTGTTTTGTGAATTCGAGAGTCATAGATTATCACGTCATCCCCGAGAGCCCCGTAGGGCGGATCGGGGATCCAGACCACAGAACATGTAAATAATAAATGATCGGTCGTACAGATTCTGTAGTAATTGAAATACATTTTAAATTCTCTACATACCCAATTAGTCTAAAATACTTTTGTAGCATTTTACTACTGCAGGGCCTGGATCCCCGCTTTCGCGGGGATGACAACGCCCCCTCCTATTTCCTCACCCACTCCATCGCCTTCTCCAGCTGCAAATCCTTCTCTTCCTCTCCCTCGGCCGGGGGCTTATTGGTCACCTGAACATCGGGTTCGACGCCTTGTTCATTGATGCTTCGGCCTTTGGGGGTCAGCCATTTAGCAACCGTTATTTTGAGAGCCGAACCGTCAGGCAGTTCTTCCAAAGTCTGGACCGAGCCTTTGCCAAAGGTTTTTTCGCCGAACAATCGGGCTAGATGGTACTCTTGCAAGGCCCCTGCCACGATTTCGGAGGCTGAAGCACTGCCTCCATTGACCAATAACGCGGTTTTGATGCCGCTCAAAACATTCTCATTGGTGGACCGGTGTTTTCGCTCCTTGCCATCAGAAAATTTTTCAACCACGACCGTATCTTCATCCACCCATAGTCCCGCCATCCAAATGGCTAATTCCAAATAGCCGCCGGGATTATTGCGAAAATCCACTATAATAGATTTAGGGCGATCGGCTTTCATTTCAGCCACAGCTTTTCCGAGCAAGGCTTGAGTATCATCGTTAAAATGAGTTATTTTGATATAAAAGATATTTCCCGCTTTTCTTTCCCACTCCACACTGTCAATATCAATAGTCCCACGGGTTATTTTTTCGTCGCGCGGCTTATCTTCTCCTTTCCTAAATAATTTGATCGCCACTGAGCTATCTTTAGGTCCGCGGATCCATTTTACTGCCAGATCTAAAGTGATTCCTGCCGTCTGGCGCCCGTCGATTTCGAGAATCAAATCCCCGGCCTTAATGCCGGCACGTTCAGCAGGAGATCCGCCGATCGGGGCAATGACCGTGAGAGCGCCTTCTTTGATGCCGATTTCCGCGCCGATCCCTTCAAACTGGCCGGCCAAATCGCTGGAGAATTCTTCGTAGACTTCCGGATCCAAAAAAACCGTATAGGGATCTTTCAAAGAATCCGTCATGCCTCGGAGCGCGCCATAAAAGAGCTGGGTGTCTCCAACCGGCATATCCACAAACTGCGTCTGCAAGTCTTTCCAAACCCTCCAGAAGATGTTAAAGTCAACATTCTCGAGCAAATAGGGCGGCAAAGTCTGCCGCAAATTAAGTTTCCCGTAGGGATTGTCAATTGCCGATACTGCTTTGTCAGGGTCGCTTGGGGCCTCGGTGCCTAAAAAATAACCGCCGATAAAAGCGATGATAATGGCCACTATCACGAAATAATGGTTGAAAAAATAAAATGAATATTTTTTTCTTGTCAAATCCATATGACTTATAAACAGAGATTTTTAATTTTCCTCGTATTTGTGGGAGTTTTCGCGCTCGCGGCTCCGGGACTGCTTTTATATACAACGGGGCACCGTATTGATTGGGAGACGCTCAGCATTGAAAAGTATGGCGCCATTGTTTTTAAAACGTTTCCGCAGGAAGTCACGATTGCCATTGAAAATAAAACATATGCCAAAAGCCGAAATCTGCAGATGATCTCGCTGGCTCCGGGCATATATCCGGTAGAAGTAAACCGAGAAGGTTTTTTGAAATGGAATAAAAATGTTCTTGTCCAGGCTAATTCTGCCACATTGCTCCGGTATATTCAATTGTTTTCCAAAAATGAGCCCGTTTTGCTTTTTCCGGACAAAATCAACCGGATTTATTTCTCATCGGAAACCAATGAGGCCATTATTTGGTCTGGAAACAAATTGCTTTTAACACAACTTGAGCCTTTTTCCATCAAAAAGCAAATTTTAGAAATTCCGCCGGAATATAAAGTGGATAAAATAGAGTGGCTCTATCAAAATCGTCAAGTATTGGCTGAAATTAAAAAAGGAGAGGCTCTCCAATTTGTCCTCTTGGGCCTGTCTTCTCCTTATGGAGTCACTTTTCTCAATCCGATCAAAACTGAATTACCTGAGGTTTCTCTAATAGAATCAGCCTGGCCAGTAGCAGGCCCGGAAAATTGGTTCCCCCCTCTTACAAAATGTTTCTCTCCTCTCCAAGACGTCACTTTTATCTGCCAAAACGGAAATTCGATTGTGTTTTTAGATAAAGAAAAAAAGCAAATGATCGAACTGACCAAAAGCGAGAAGGATATTTTGGAATTTTATTTAGACCAGAGTGATAATTATCTGACCTTAGTCACGGCCGAGTCCATTTCTATGGTTGAAATCTATCCCATCGGAGGGATCAATAATAAATGGACGCTTTTAGAAGGGGGAATCATTTATTCCACGATCCAAAATAACCAAGACCGCAGGCTGTATTTCCATGGGATTATCAATGATAAAGAGGGATTATATCGCCTTATTTTTTAAATCTGTCAAATACTCCATCAAGGCGTCTTTCCAGTGGCGCATGAGGGGTAATTTTGTATTGCCCAATATGACCGAAGGAGCCAGAGGTGCTCTTCTGTCCGTGATATTTTTTCGATACAGAGGCTGAATCTGAGCTTCTTGGAATCCCCCCAGACTAATGACCGCTTCTGCCACTTCAAATTGGGTGGCACTTCCCTGATTGGTCGCATGATAAATCCCAAATGGCAGTTCCCAGGCAATAATTTCATAAGTTCTCCTAGCCAGATCCGAAGAAAAAGTCGGGATGGAAGACTGATCATATAAAGCCTCAGCTCGGCCCGTATCAGAGACGGCGCGAAATATATTTTCCACAAAATTATTTCTGCCAGAACCAAAAAGCCAAGATGAACGAATCAAATAGTATTGGAGGGGATGATCGGCATGCACCAGCCTTTGTAATAACGCGATATAGGATTCTGCTTTTGCTTTCGTGTAGCCGTAGAAATTTACGGGTTTTAAAATCCCATGAGATTCGACATAGGGAGAAGATTGCGAACCATCAAATACCTGTTCCGTGCTGAAGTGCACTAGGGTGCATCCTAAATCCCAACAAATCTCAGCCATATGTTTTACGGCTGTCGCATTGACTTCCATAGCCAGATTTTTTTCCTCTTGACATCTCAGAGGATTGGTGATGGCCGCAGCATTGATCACAAAATCAGGTTCAATAGAGAAAATCGCGTCCTTCAGGATGCGATAATGGGTGATATCCAGATCATGCCGAGAAAAAGCCGATAGGTCATAATTCAAATCCTTCCCGATTCGAGCTAAATCGGTTCCCAATAATCCCTTTGATCCAAAAATTAAAACTTTCTTCATAAGAAACTCTTGATCTTATCTGCGCAGGCTTTTATTTCTCCTTCTCGGTAACACATCTTCGTGGGCCATTCGCGGTGGCCGTCGCCTCCGAAACGAGGGACGATATGGATATGCACATGTTTTACCACCTGCCCGGCCAAGGGGCCATTGCGCTGGAAAATATTATAGTCTGTGGTTCCTAAAGAGCGGCACACGGCTCCGGCGATTTTTTGAGTGAAGATCATCAATTCTCCTAATAACTCCTTGGAAACCTCGTCCAAAAGCACAAAATGTTTCTTGGGAATCACCAAAGTATGTCCTTTATTGATCGGACAAATATCCAAAAAAGCAAACGCATGCTCATTTTCAGCTATTATCTCTGCCCCCACTTCCTTTTTGATTATTTTACAAAAAATACAGTCATTCATAAAAAGTTGTTTTGTTGTTCTAACACACATTAAAGGTATTCCCTCCTGATTTCTTCTTCCCTGCCAAAATCTCTTCGATTTCCATCAGGCGATTGTATTTGGAAATACGTTCAGAACGGGAGAGACTGCCGGTTTTGATATATTCGGCGCCAGTGCCTACGGCTAGATCGGCGATCGTATTGTCACAGGTTTCTCCGGAACGGTGGGAAATCACCACTGAATACTTATTTTCTTGGGCCAGTCGGATGGCCTCGATGGTTTCGGTAATAGAGCCGATTTGGTTCATTTTGATGAGCACCGAATTGGCCACGTTCGATTCTATACCCCGCTGGATTCGTGTCGTATTAGTAACAAATAAATCATCGCCCACCAGCATAGTGGATTCCCCTAGAGCTGCGGTCAATTGCTCCCATCCGGACCAGTCATCCTCAGACAAGCCGTCTTCAATCGAAATAATCGGATATTGAGTCACCCACTTGTCATACAGATCAATCATTTCTCCAGAATTAAAGTCCCAGCCATCGGTCGCAATATGGTAGAGCCTTTTATTTTCATCATAAAATTCGGACGCAGCCACATCGAGAGCAATGGAGACGTCTTTTCCGGCTTGGTACCCGGTTTCTTCTATGGCTTTGATCACTAAGCGGATAGCATTTTCAGATTTTCCGACATTGGGAGCATATCCCCCTTCATTCCCTACCGCCGTATTCATTTTTTTGGATTTGAGAATTTTTCCAAGCATGTGAAAAATTTCAGATCCCACCCGCACTTTTTCACGGAGCAATTTGGGAGAGAGCGGCACGATCATCATTTCTTGGAGAGACAAGTCATTGTCCGCATGAGCGCCTCCATTGAGGATATTCATGAGCGGCGTAGGGAGGCTAAATTTCTTAAACGAAAAAGAAAATTTTTCTTTGATATATTGGTACAGCTCAACATTTTCAGCCAAAGCTCCGCCGCGGCAGACCGCCATCGAGACCGCAAGAATGGCATTGGCACCCAAATAGCTCTTGTTGGGCGTGCCGTCGCGGTCAATCATCCACCGGTCGATTTCCTCGATATGACGCACGTCTTTTCCAGCCAATTTCGGTGCGATCAAGGTATTGATATTGTGGCACGCTTTTAAAACACCTTTTCCAGCATACCGGCCCCGGTCGCCGTCTCGAAGTTCTAAGGCCTCATGCACCCCAGTGGACGCCCCAGAGGGAACGGAAGCTCTTACACCCTGAGCATTAGATAACTCCAGCCTTACCTCCACGGTCGGATCTCCCCGCGAATCCAATATTTCGCGCGCTCGAATGGATTGTATCTTTGTAGACATATGTTTTTTTCAATTATACAACTGACGAGGGAAAATTAGAAACAAATAAAAAAATGTAGGGGGTCGGACGTTACGCGGGACCCCCTACATTTTTTTATTTTATTCATCCGACAGCATCCAATAAATGCCGATATAAAAAATTACGGCGATCCAAGGCGCCCAGAAAAGGCCCACGAGACGGGACAAACTCCAGAAAATAAGAGAAAAGAAGAGAGTCAGTCCCAATACCACGGAATTTTTGACGATGAATTCTTCCATATGAAGAATAATATAGCAAAATTAAATGGGTTACTGCAAATACTGCAGAGGGTCTGCCGGTACGCCGTCCACTCTGGTTTCAAAATGGAGATGGGGTCCGGAGCTGAGGCCAGCACCTTCCGTTCCAGGCATTCCGCCGCTGGCCGCAATCACCTCGGCCACCCCTACCACCTGATCTTCCGCCACATTTACTCTCGAAAGATGTAAATAGATGCTCATGAAGTTGTCGCTGTGGGCGATATAAACCGCATTGCCCACGTATTTTCCGCCTCGGATCACTTTGACTACCACGCCCGGAGCAACAGCCCGAACCGGTACTCCATTGGAGGGTTTACCTCCGATGAGAGTACGCAAATCTAGTCCTGAATGCGGCCCCACTAGCCTCTTGTAGGGATACCCCGGATCATGAAAATAGGTGACAATGCCTTGATTGGGTACGGGCCAAATCAGACGCACATTATCGGGGTCCCAATTAAAATTTAATTTTTTCTCTTTCAACTTAATTTGTATATCTTCTTCAATTTGCTTGATTTCCTGCTCGAGCTTATTTTGTTCGAGATGCAGTCCAGCTAATAATTCTTGAAATTTCTTCTCGTTTCTGTCAGTGGCTTCTACTAGTTGGATTTTTGCTTCTTTTTCGCTTTCCAAGAGGATCTTCCCCCGCTCTTCTTCCAGTTTGAGCAAATCCAATCGCTGCAGTTTTCCCTTCACATCCTCAGACTGAGATTTTTGCTGAGAATAAAGCACTTTTTGTGCTTCGATATTCACGGAGAGTCCTTTTTCCACGCTCTCGATGGCTTCCAAATCATTAAAAAAAGAGGAAAAATCAGGGTTGGACACCATGATTTCTAAATAGGAACGGCTGTCCAATTGATGGATTTTGCCGATGACTTCTGAGATTCTGGATTTGCCGGTATCGATCTGGCGCCGCGTCGATTCCAGTTGTTTCTCGACCTGTCTCGTTTCCAGGTTAACCAATTCTTTTTGTTTGCCGATGCGGCTGAGCTCCAATGTTTTCTTAGCCATTTGATTTTCTAGATCAACAATTTGGCTCTCGATGGTCAGCTTTTCCTCCTGCTTTTTCTTAATTTCTCCTTCAAAAGAATTGGACTGCTCCTCTACTTTTTTGATTTCCAATTCTTTTTGTTTAATTTCTTTGGATAATGCGGTGATTTCAGCGGCATTTTCCGTATAATAATAATCAAAAAGCGTAGCCGAAGAAACCTGGGCATTGATCTGTCCCGCGCCGAAGAGAACGGCAATCGACAGGACAATTAAGAAAAAGAATTGAAAATTTAACTGCATAGTTTGTAAGGGAGGGATTTATGTCAATTTCTCCAATGCTTGATCCAGTCTCGCCAGACACATCGGCTTATCTAATACATCAGCGACCTCGAACGGGTCGGGAGACGCTTTCATGCCGGTGAGAGCCACACGGAGCGGCCAAAGCATCTCGCCATTTTTGATGCCCGTCTCGGCGGTCCAGCGCATGATTGTATCGCGGAGATGCTCTTTCGTGAATTCCGTTTCCAAAGTTTTTTCGAGCAAAATTTTGGCCTGTGTGAGATTTTGAACTACCTGAGCCGTCTCCATCTTCTTCCAGAATAACAGATCCTTCTCGTATACCAAAGAGTCGGCAAAGAAAAACCCCACCCTGTCAGTATCGGCGAAATCTGAAAGTTTTTTGACGCGCTCTTTTTCAATGCCCACGATCTTTTCCAAATAATTCCTTGAAATATTGCGTCCGGCCGCGGTTTTCCAAAGAGAGGGATCTTCGGTTTTTACAATCAGCCCAGCAGATTCAAAATAGGGCAAAGACAAACTAAATAATTCGGAAATATTTTTCCCCCGAATGTAGTGGCTATTCATCCAGTCCAGTTTCTCCAAATCAAATACGGCTCCGGATTTATTGAGGCGTTCAAACGAAAAAGCCTCGATCATCTCCTCTTTCGTAAATAATTCTTTGTCCGTTCCAGGATTCCAGCCCAAAAGTAAAATAAAATTCAGAAGGGCTTCGGGCAAATATCCCTTGGCAATGTAGTCCCGTACCGAAACATCGCCGTCGCGCTTGGACAGCTTCTTCTTAGTCTTGGATAAAAGGAGAGGCAAATGAATAAACTCAGGATGATTCCATCCGAAAGCTTCATATAAAGCCAGATGTTTGGGCAATGAAGAAAGCCATTCTTCGCCTCGGATCACATGGCTGATTTTCATGTAGTGATCATCGACAATATTGGCGAAGTGATAGACCGGAAACCCATCGCTTTTGATGAGCACAAAATCATCCGCAGACCCGACTGGAAAGGCCAATTCACCTCGCATAATATCCATGTATTTGTATTCTTTTTCCGACATTCGGAAACGAATGACATGCGGAGCCTTGGAAGCCTCGAGAGTAATTAGCTCCTCTTTTGATAAACTCAGGCACTTTCCATCATATCGCGACGCCTCTCCCTTGGCCTGCTGCTCTTCTCTCATGGCTTCCAGTCTCTGGGGAGAACAAAAACAACGATAAGCCTTGCCCTCGTTGAGCAGTTTAGAAACCTCAGCATTATAAATTTCTGATCTTTGTGATTGTATATACGGGCCATTGGGGCCTCCGACATCCGGTCCTTCATCATAGAGAAGTCCGGCCCATCGCAGAGATGCGTAAATATCCTCGGTCGCTCCCGGCATAAAACGGGTCTGATCCGTATCTTCTATGCGCAGGAGATATTGGCCCTTATTTTTTTTTGCGAATAAATAGCAATAAAGAGAAGTGCGGAGATTTCCCACATGCATGAATCCAGTGGGAGAGGGTGCGGAACGAGTTCGAATCATAGAAATTAGGCATTAGGAATGAAACAACAAATCCCCCTCAGTCCCCCTTTGACAAGGGGGAAGCAACGCCCTCCCTTGTCAAGGGGAGGGTTGGGGAGGGATTTTTTTTATAAAAAACTAAACGCTTTCTCCACGCTCGAGCGGCGCAGCGGGTCTACATTAACAAGAACGTCCGATTTTGTCATCCATTTCCAGCTGGAGAGCTCATGATCGTATTCGAGATTAAAATCCGAATCCTGTCCGGTAAATCGTAGGATAAACAGATCTTGGAGCTGGCCTTTATAGCCATAAATAATCTGGTATTGAGGGGGCCAGATATAAGAACTATAGTGTGGGACATGCCGAATGATTTCAAGTTGAGCAATGCCCAACTCCTCTCTCATCTCGCGCATCACCGCGACCGTGGCATCCTCTCCTCTATCAATGCCCCCTTGAGGAAACTGCCATTTGATATCCTGATTGCGTGCGGCATTGACCATCAGAATGCGATTATCTTGATCTAAAATCAGAGCCACGACATTTTTACGATACTGAAATAAAATCCTCGCTTTCCATAGCATTACAGTCATAGGGAAAACAACTACGGCATTCCAGATCCGCAAGGCGCGTGTGGGCTCATAAAAAAAACGAAATAACCATTCAAAGCCCATCTTTCTCATAAGAAGAGGCGCTCTTTTTTTGTGTCCAGAAATACAATCGAGCGATCCCCCCACTCCCATGGCCAGTTTCACGTTCAATTTTGACAAATTTTTGTGGATCCAGAGCTCCTGTTTGGGCGCGCCGAACGCGCAAAATAAAAAATCAGCCTGGGTTTGGTTGATTGCTTGTATGCATTCGGGCGAATCGAAACTAAAAGACTCCGCGGGCATTCCGGGGTCAGCGTAGACGATTTCCAAGGTTGGAAACTTGGCCTCCAATTTCTCTTTGGCCCTGGCGGCCACACCCTTTCCTGCGCCCAGTAGAGCAACTCGGTAGCCCGATGAAGAGGCGAGATTGCAAAGATCCGCCATCAAATCTACTCCCGCAATACGAGCAGCCAGAGGAAATCCAAATACTCGCGCCGCCAGCTGTAACCCAAACCCGTCCGCGATCGAATAATCCGAAGAATTAAGGACCTTTCGATACTCCGAATTTGCCAGAGACAAAAGTACGATTTCCGGATTAGGAGTGGTAATAAACAAAGGAAGCCTTCTTGGGCTTCGGAGTGATGCTTTGATCGATTCCAAAAGTTCCACCCGAGTCGCCTGGGAGAAATGGATTCGCATGAAGGTGAGAAGGGGTCCGATCATAGATTGAGATTTAGGAGTCAGGATTCAGGAGATACGTGTCATTGCGAGAATCCGCGCCTTAGCGGAGGCGAAGCAATCTCGTATTGAAATAGAGAGAGGGACCCGACACGAGATTGCTTCATCCCCGCTAAAACGCGGGGCTTCGCAATGACAATACTCTTTAGACTTTTCGTTTCATCACTCTCCCCACCGCCTCAATAATATCCTCGGCCAAGAGTCCATATTTCTCGAGCAGTTCTTGATGTTCTCCGGATTCGCCGAAAGTGTCGGCCACAGACACGGATTCGATGGGGATGGGACATATTTGAGCCATGGTCTCAGCGACTGCGCCGAAGACGCCGCCGTGGATTTGATGTTCTTCCACCACAACAAAGGCACCGGTTTTCTTGCCCAGAGCGAAGAGCATTTTTTCGTCGATGGGTTTAATCGTATGTAAATTGAGAACTTTTACGCCCAGTTTCTTATCACCCTTGGCCGGCTTTTTCTCGCTCAAAGTCTTCGCGGCCAAGAGAGCCTCGTACAATTGAGGACCCGCGCCTACAATGGCTACGTCATCCCCGCTGTCCCACAGAAGCGTCGCCTTCCCCACTTCGAAGGGCGTATTCTCCGTGGTCAGGACGGCGGTATTGGGACGCGCGAAACGGACATAAACCGGGCCTGGCATTTCCGCCGCGGCCATTGCCGCTTTTCGCGCCTCGTGATAATCACACGGGACAATCACCGTGATGTTGGGAAGTACCCGAGTGATGGCAATATCTTCGAGCGCCTGATGCGTCGCGCCATCGGGACCTACGGAAAGACCCGCATGTGCCCCCGCGATTTTGACGGGCAGATTATTATAGCATACGGAGACTCGAAGTTGGTCCCAATTTCTCCCAGGACTAAATGTGGCATAAGAACCGATAAAAGGGATCTTTCCATTGAGGGCCATCCCCGCCGCCACCCCCATCAGATTCTGCTCCGCGACTCCCACATCGATAAACCGCTCCGGAAATTTCTTATGAAATGCCAAAAAACGAGTGGACTCCTCCAGATCCGCCGTTAGCGCCACCACATTCGGATTCTTTTCCCCAGCCAACACTAAACCCTCTCCAAAACCATTCCGCGTCGGGATCCATTTGAGTTTTTCGGGATTGAAAATGTTAGTGTCGAGATTCATCTTGAGATTCAACATATTTGACAAATATATTCTGAAATGATAGTAATAATGTGGTTCTAATTTTTATATATTTTAAAGGAATATTTAATGGAAATAGCAATTTTGTGTGCAATTATAACGATTGGAATAATTCTTATAACGGAATTAGAAGAGATCCAACGACTACTTATAATAATAGGACAAGATGCTGATAAAAGAGAAGCCACAAGGATAAAAGAAAAGGAAGAAGAACAAGGAAAAAAACAAACAACCAACCATTGAAAAACAGAACATTAACTCATTTTCATTGGTTTTATAGGACCTAGCAAAATCGCGATGGTCTTTTTTATTTCAAGAAAATATACATAAAATCCTCCCCTTCGATACGAGATTGCTTCGCTTCTGCTAAAATGCATATTCTCGCAATGACATTTCTTTCAGCTTATCCTTTGTTTCATTCTTAATTTTTAATTTTTCATTCTTCATTTGCTGCCTAGTCATATTCCGTCATAATCTTCCCCCTCATACTTCGGAGCTCTCTCAAAGCAATCTTCGCCTCATCCTTGGTCGGGGGTTTGCCGTGCCAGAGGTAGTCGCGCTCCATGAAGGAAACGCCTTTGCCGGGGATGGTGTGGCAGATGATCATGGTGGGTTTCTCGTAAACGGCTTTGGCTTCATTGACCGCGTCGATGATGGCCTCGATATTGTGGCCGTCGACTTCGATCACATGCCAGTTGAAGGCCCGGTATTTGTCGGCAATGGGTTCCAGAGGCATGATATTCTCGGTGTACCCATCGATCTGAATATTATTGCGGTCCATGAGGAAGATCAGATTGTGCAGTTTCATCTTTCCGGCAAGCATAGCCGCTTCCCATGTCTGCCCCTCATTCTGTTCGCCGTCCGAGACCACGCAGTAAACCCAGTGCCTCTTCTTGTCCATCCGCGCGGAAAGAGCGGCTCCTACCGCGACCGAGGAACCCTGTCCCAAAGGACCGGACGAACTTTCCACGGCTTTCCAGTCATGCCGGCTCGGGTGGCCCTGGAGAGGCGACCCAAGCTTTCGCAGAGTTTTCAAATAGCTTTTAGGCAAATACCCCGCCTCGATCATGGCCGCGTACCGAATCGGCGCATTGTGGCCGCAGGAGAGATACAGCCGGTCGCGATCTTCCCACGAAGGATTCTTCGGATCATGATCCATAATCCGAAAATAAAGCGCCGTGAAAATCTCCGCGAGATCCAGCGGCCCCGCGCTGTGGCCAGATCCCGCGTGCACGAGCATATCAATGACATCCTCGCGGAGGCGGTTGGATTTTTGTTGGAGTTGGGCGATGGTGTACATATCTAGGATTTAGGAATAAGGATTCAGGATCTAGGAGAACAACGGTCATTGCGAAGTCACGCGCTTTAGCGTGACTGAAGCAATCTCGTGTCGAGAGAATAATATTCTCTCCATTGTAACAGAATTTTTTGGAATCAAAAAAATAGAAGCCCGTAAAATTTTATTTTTTCTTTAAAATCTGCTATTTTAGAGAAAAAATATGCAGAAATTTCTGAAAAAATTAGAAAAGCAACTAGAAACTTTCTCGCCTGACCTCAAGAGATTGGGAGTTATTGTCGTCTATCTTTTTAGCTCGCAGGCAAGGGGAGATGCTGAGGCGCGGAGTGATGTTGATTTTGCTGTGCTTTTGGACAAGAAGATGAAAAAATCTCCCGATTATTTAAAAATTCGTTTAAAATTGATGGATCTTTTAAGTACGATGATGGGACGCGAGGATGTAGAAGTTATTATCTTGGACGATCAATTGCCTTTATCATTTAAATTTGAAATCCTCAAAGATGGTCATATTTTATATAATCACGATGATGACGCGCGGGTGGAGTTTGAATTTAATATTCTCAAATTTTATCATGACCGGGTGGCTAAAATGGAGTATATGTGTGTTTAATAAAACACCCCAAGTGATTTCGATGATTTTACTAAGCATATTGCGAAATTTCTGACAAAGATGGAGAAATCAAAAAAATAAGGTTGATTTCCCTTATTTCTTTATTGTCATGTCGATATTTTCAGGCTTAGTTGCTATCGACAAAACCCCAAATATTCCAGTACTTTAAAATCTCTTCTATATTGGATTGAATCGCGCCCATTATCTCCTTTTTTTCTCTTTTTGTTTTGGCTTCTTTGAATTCGTCAATGTCATCATCTGACAAAATCGGTAACCACTCATATAGGAATTCACAGAAAGTTCTGTCTATGTCTTTTATTACCCCCCAAAAGATATCTATTCCTTCTTCCCGATCCCCAAAATAAGAATCTTGATCAACACAAACCAGTTGAATAAACTTTTCTTTTGCATCTTGAAAAAAAATGATTTGCTGATTTAGAACTACTGTATCCACAGATTTAATAGGAAGATAACCTTTTATGCGAGTAAGAAAATCTGCCATATCCTCACAATTAGATGACCAAATCATCCATTCTGGCCCATCAAAATGGTCACGAGGATCTATAAACCAAGAAAGAAGATCTCGAAAATTCTCGATTTCTCGAGAGATAAGATAGAAACTACTATCATATCTTGTAATGAGTCGACCAAAATATTTGATATTTTTGGCTTCGACTAAGGACTGCAATGCCTTTTCTAGGCTCATTTTTATTACCTTTCAATAAAAACAATCTTAATTTGCTAAAAAACTGCATTTAGTATAGAATATTTCAGTATAAAAGTCAATTGATAAATATTGTCAACTAATCTAAGCTAAAAAGCTACAAATTACCTCGGTAACCGAGATATTTTTTATTTATTTCAATCAATTTAGCGGCTATTTATTGTTGAGGCAAAATTTTCTAAAACCTTAGCCTAATAAGCTAATGCCTAACAGCCTAAAGCCTAACCCCCTATGGAATTTCGTAATATCGCCATCATCGCGCACGTCAACCACGGGAAAACCTCGCTGACCGACGCCATTCTCAAGCAAACCGGAATGGTAAATGCCGATTTTTCGATGAATATCAATACTCTCGAAAAGGAAAAAGGCATCACGATTTATGCCAAAAACGCCTCTTTTGATTATAAAGGGGTGAAGGTCAATATCGTGGATACTCCCGGACACGCGGATTTTGGATCCGAGGTGGAACGCGTTTTGCGCTCCATTGATTCGGTCGTTTTGCTCGTGGACGCGGATGAAGGACCCATGCCTCAGACCAAATTCGTGCTCAAGAAATCCCTTGAATTGGGGCTCAAGCCGATTCTCGTGATCAATAAGATGGATAAGGCATCGGCCCGGCCAGAGTGGGTGCTCGAGCAGGTCTACTCCCTATTCATTGATTTGGGTGCCAATGACATTCAGCTGGAATTCCCGATCGTCTATGCCATCGCGCGCGAAGGAAAAACCAAGATCAATTTGGCGGATGAATATGGAAATCTGGATCCTCTGCTCGATCTGATTTTAAAACATGTCAAACCAGCGCCATCACAGCCCGAACTTCCTCTCCGATTCCAGTCTTTCAACCTCGCCTACGATAATTTCTTGGGACGCATGGCTGTGGGCCGCATTTATGAAGGGACCATCAAGGACGGCGATGTACTCATCGCCAAAAAACCGGACGGAACTGTGATCAATGGAAAAATCACCAAGATATTTGCGTTCCGCGGCATGGAACGAGTGCCGATTGCATCGGCCATTGCCGGAGACATTGTGATGATCGCTGGTTTTCCGGATATTTACATCGGAGATACGGTTTGCGTGTCCAAAGATCAGGAAGCCATGCCCGCCATTTCCATCGAAGAGCCGACCATCTCCATGGAATTTTTGGTCAATAACTCCCCTTTCGCTGGACGCGAAGGCAAATATGTCACTTCCCGCCAGATCCGAGAACGCCTCGAGAAAGAATTGGAAGTCAATGTGGGACTCCGAGTGGACTTTTCCAGCATGGATTATCTCAAGGTCTACGGCCGAGGAGAATTACACTTGGGCATTCTCATTGAGAATATGCGCCGAGAGGGCTTTGAGCTCCAGGTTTCTCAGCCCGAAGTTATTTTCAAAACCATCAATGGCGAGAAATGCGAGCCTATCGAAGAGCTCATTATTGATACTCCCGAAAACTTCTCCGGTGTGATCATCGAAAAATTGGGAAAGCGGCGTGGCCTCATGGTCAACCTCGAAACTCGAGGAAAAATGAGCCGCATGGTATTCGAAATTCCGACTCGAGGACTGCTCGGATACAAGAGCGAATTCTTGCTCGACACGCGCGGTGAAGGCATTATTTCTTCCCGATTTAAGGAATACCAGCCGCATAAAGGCGATATCCAGAAGCGCTCAGTCGGATCCATGATTTCCGGCAATACCGGAAAAGCTATGGCCTACTCCATGAATACCATTCAGCAGCGAGGCGCGCTCTATATCCCTGAGAATACCGAAGTCTATGAGGGCATGGTCATTGGGAACACCTCTAAAGGCGATCAGCTCGTCGTGAATCCCACCAAGGCCAAACACCAGACCAATATCCGCGCCGCCGGATCTGATGAAAACATTCTCTTGGCGCCCCCCCTCATTCTCGAAATCGAAACCGGCATGGAAATCATGGGCGACGACGAATACCTCGAAATCACCCCGCTTAATATTCGCCTCAGAAAGAAGGGATTGACGGAGATCGATCGGAAGAAATCTAAGAGATAATAACAAAGCAACAAACCCCACCCCAACCCTCCCCTTAACAAGGGAGGGGGCAGTTGTTTCCCCCCTGTTAAGGGGGGACTAAGGGGGGTTTATAAATATGCCAAGCGGATTTTTATTCATCCACAAACCCTCCGGCCCCACGTCCTATGGAGTGATACATGCGATCAAGAAGATCACGGGGACGAAGAAGATAGGACATGCCGGCACATTAGACCCTCTTGCCGAGGGTCTTTTGATCGTGGGGGTGGGACGGGAGGCCACCAAACATCTGGGAGACTTTCTGGCATCCGACAAAGAGTATATCGCCAGCATCATTTTCGGCGGGGTTTCGAATACTTATGATGCGGAGGGTATAGTTGTGCCGACTCAACCTCTGCCACAACCCCTTTCAAAAACCCAACTCGAAGAAACCCTCAAAACATTTTTGGGCGCCCAGCAACAAATGCCGCCTATTTTCTCGGCCAAAAAAATCAAAGGCCAAAAAGCCTATGATCTGGCCCGGCAGAATAAACCCGTGGAACTCGCCCCCGTAGGCATTGAAATCAAGGAGCTTGAGCTCTTGTCTTATACTTGGCCTATCGCCCAGCTCCGCATCCGCTGTTCCTCCGGCACCTACATCCGTTCGATCGCCCATGATCTGGGACAAAAACTAGGTGCCGGGGCCTATTTATCGGGCCTTATCCGCACTGAAACCAAGGGCATCCGACTCGACCAAGCCGTCAAAATCGCGGATTTAAATACAGAAAACTGGACCCAGTACCTCATCCCTCCCCGGTAATGAAGATCTCTCTGGAACTTGTACACACTTCGTGTTTGTTTGACAAAAATAAGGTGGTGTGCTATTATTACTGCTAATGAATATTGTTTTTTCAAAAGTTAAATGGGAGGGACCCAGCCATGGAAGAAAAAAAAGAATCAGAAAAACCACAAACGACTGTCGCCCCAAGGGAAACAGAACAGGACTTGACTCTGATTTCCCTGAAAGACCCTGAAAATAGAGAAGATACACTTCGTCTGCCTAAGATAGAAGCCGAGGTGCTTAAAGTCATTCTTGGAGATTCGGTAGGCGTCAATACTTACCTCAATCACGTAGCCAATGAACAAAAATTGGCAATTGAGGCCTACCAAAAATGCCGCGAACAGGAGCTTCGCCTGAAACAAATCGAGCTGGAAAAAAGAATAGAGTTGCAACAAACTCGAGAAAAAACAGAACAAGAAAAAATTCAGCTCGAAAACAAGTTCAAACTGGCAGAACTTACAGAAAAATATAAATGGAGAAAACTTCTTTTATATTTTGTAGCGGGAATTATTGGGGTGGGTTTTACCATATACGTAATTATGTCAAATTACGTTTTAAGGTCCCCTTATTTAAACATTTTCCCCGATAATGCGGCGAAAAATGAGGGATCAAAATAAAGCCCCCAACTTTTTTCCGAAACCCAAACAAAAAAACGCAACCTAATTTGATTAATTCAATTAGGTTGTTGTTGTTCTAGGGGCGGTTTTCGAGCTATCCGGAAATTCTGGATAGCTCGTTTTTGTGTAGGGGCAGGCCTGTGGGCCTGCCCACACAACACGTTGAGGGCGCACACACAGGTACGCCCCTACGATAACAATATAAATCACGTCCTGTTTTCTTATCTATTCCCCAAAAAATGCATAACTAATTTGATCATCACCTCTTTCTCCTTGGGATCACTTTGGGCGATGAGGAGGGCCAAAGCGACGAGGGCATTATCGTTAATTTTTCGCTCGGATTGCTGGTTGTAGAGATATTTATTTTCCTGGAGAAAATAAATGAAGAGGAAGGCGCCGATGCGCTTGTTTCCATCAGAGAAGGGGTGGTCTTTTATAATGAAATAAAGTAAATGCGCGGCTTTTTCTTCGATACTAGGGTAAACCTCTTTTTTGGCAAAGGTTTGGTAAATACTGCCCAACACGCCCTCAAGCATTTTATCTCGCTCAGCACCAAACAATTCAGTAGCAGATTGTTTATCCAACAAATCTTCTTTGAGATTTTTGATTGCCTTTTTAGCTATTCCATAATCTAGTTTGAATGAGGGAGTTGTTTTCTTCTTTGGAGCCCCAATACTTCCCTCATCATATTTCTGAAGAAGAACCCATGAATTCGCATAGGATGTGATCACATCTAAAATGCCTTTAGCCTCACCGGCAGTAAGGTCTTTGGAATCAATCGTGCTTTTAATAAGACGAAGCGCTCTTTCAAATTCACCAAGGCCGGTTTGAGAAAGCCGTTTTGGGTTGAGTGTGAAGCCTTTTACGAGATGATCCTTTAATATTTGACTAGCCCAGATACGGAATTGAGTACCTTTCTTCGAATTAATGCGGTATCCAACAGAAACAATGGCATCCAAATTATAGTATTCAATAGTACGATTCAGGAGCCTACCCCCTTCTTTTTGAACTGTTGCAAAATTTGCAACAGTTGCCTCTTTTTGCAATTCCTTAGATTTAAAAACATTCTTTATGTGGCGAGAAACACCTGATTTATCTACATCAAACAATTCAGCAATCTGATTTAAGGTTAACCAAATAGTTTCCCTTTCAATTTTGATTTCAATTTGGGGCTCATTGGGCGATGTTTGATATATAAGAATTTCCCCTTTTGTCGGCTCAGTATTTTTAATCATAGAACAAAAAAATAATTTTTAACTAAATCCCAAAATGCCTCTCCAAATATTTTTTAATATCCGCTGAAACCTTGGGGCTGACCGAGCCGATTTTCTTGGTGAAACGGGAGTGATCGAAGGAGGAGATGCAATAGACCTTGGCGATGGCGTCTTGTTTGAGTTTGTTTTTTAGGTCGGCGAAAATCATGATATCGTCCTCGCCTTTTTCCTCGACGAGAGATGAGAGCGGAATCACGGTCACCAGGCGCGATTTTTCGAGTGGTTTGGCTGATTGAATCACAACCGCGAGCCTCTTATCCTGATAACGGTGCGCCACGCTGGGAGCAAACTCCGCCCAGACAATATCGCCGAATTGGAGTTCGAGTTTATTTGTCATAAATTTTCATAATAATCATATTCGCCCCTCGAAATTGGCCCCAGTTGACGAAAAATATCCTCAGCCGCCTTGTTGCGCACGAAACACAGCTCATCTGGCTTTTTCATCACATCGATCACCCGCCCGCACACCACATAATCCGAATAATCGCTTTCATGAATATAAATCGGCGGGTGATTTTGCGTGGATTCGGACAGGAGAATAATTTGCCCCTCGTCTTTATTGTGGAAAAACTTCTTGATATTGGCGGAGCCGTCGATGATCGAGACCACATACGCCCCGTCTTCCGGTTGCACGCTCGTCTTCTCGATAATCACAAAATCGCCGTCATCGATACTCTTCCCTTTTATATCCGCACGGTTCATGGAGGTTCCCGCCGCCTTGAGTACGAATAGATCCCCCACTTTCTTGAGATTCTTGGGCCCGAGAATACCGAAAGATAACTTCAAATACCCTTCAATATGATCTTGGGCAAATACGAGCGCCTGCCCGCAATTGGCCGCGCCATAGATAGGAATCGATGCCAGCCGATACTTCGGATCAATGGTCGTGGACATGGGAGTGATCGACTGACCATCTTCAGACGCCACAAGCAATCCCTTGGCCATGAGACTCTCCATATGATGCTTGATCTTCTGCGGGCTATTCGGCTCGCCAATAAGCTCGCCGATTGCGCGAAGACTCAGTTCCCGAAGATTCCGCTCCTGGGCGATTTTTAGGATTTGTTTTTGTATGAGGTGCATAGTTTTTCTAAAAATATTTTCTCAATTTTATCGCGCGTCAAAAACGCTGTCAAATTAATTGACAGCGTTTTAATTCCGGACAAAAGAGCGAAGTGGGGTGCACTCGACAAGGGTCGAACTTGTAACCTCAGGCTTCGGAGGCCTGCGCTCTATCCAGTTGAGCTACGAGTGCTGAAAATAAGTTTCAAGTTTTTAGTTTCAAGAATTTAAGAATGCGCCATTTCAGGGTAAATCATTGATCGAAGGTTGGCAACTATTGACAAAAATGATATTTCCTATATGATCGATTCAGATTTTTATATTTCCTTCTATTTCTGACAAAGGAGAAAACCATGTCAGCTGAAGTTATCGGCAAAGTTACAGGTGGAAAATCCCCGCACAAAACATATACCGTAAAATGGGATAAGGGTACAAAAAATATTTACGTCGGCACATCCTCCGGAAACACAAAACTCGACCTAACAGGAAAAGACTTACAAGACGCCATGAATAAAGCCAAGGCTTGGGTCTATGATAAATAGATATGGGTCACGCAAAAAACTATTCTCAAATTGCCCGAACGGAGGCAATTTTTTGTTTTCAAAGAGCCCTTCAATTTGGTAATATGAATGAATTGGGTAATATTGATTTCTCACATGAGATCCTTCGACAGGCTCAGGATGACAGCCATCCCCATCGCCCTCCTTATTACCTACTCACTACTCCCTACCCACTACTCAACTAGCTCTATGTTTACCATCATCAAAAACAACGGACAAATCGAAAATTTCTCCAAAGATAAAATGTCCAAAATCCTAATCAAATTGGGTGCGCCGACCGAGACGATTAATCATATATCCGCCCAGCTGGAGAAAAAATTCTTGGGGCGGAAAATTTTCTCGTGGGAATTGTCACAAGAACTCAATCATATTTTGCGGAGAGAACATCCGATTCTGGCCAAAAAATATAATCTCCGCAGTGCGATTTTGCGCCTCGGGCCCACGGGATTTGATTTTGAAAAATATGTCGCGGCGGTGCTCACAGCCTATGGATACAAGGCAGATCTCCCGGGAGATCTGCAGGGGGCCTGCGTGACACATGAAGTGGATGTCACGGTTGAGAAAGACGGCCGGACGGCCATGATCGAGGCGAAGTTCCGCCACAATCCATCAGACTTCATCGGGATCAAGGACACTATGTCCACTTGGGCGCGATACATGGATTTGATCGACGGCAACCGCATCGGCCTTTGCCCTCATTTCGACGAAGTTTGGATCGTGACCAATGCTAAATTCTCCGAACAATCCCTCAAGTATGGCCACTGCAAAAACATGGTCATGATTGGATGGAACCACCCCCATGAGCGCACCTTCGCTCAAATGATCGATCTTCAGCTCATGTATCCCGTCACTATTCTGGATAATCTCTCCACTCATACGATACGGACTCTTTCTGAACAAAATATCATGCTCTGTTCACAGCTGGCCAGACAGGACCCCGTGACATTATCTCAAAATCTGCCAGCCAAAAAAGACGAAGTGATCCGGGCCATCAAAGAATGCAAAGAGCTTTTAAATACTAAATAATTCATAAATATATGGATCGAACCCGACTTATTCTGGCCACCCTAGGGGGCGTCTTGGTTTTAGGACTGGGAGGGTGGCTCATCTGGAGCCGCATGGCCACTCCGACTCCCGAGGATAACATTTCCGCCAATCCAGCCGCCGATTCAATTGAGCTCGCCCTACCTGCATCTGATCCCGTCTATGTCCTGCCTGATTTCGCCCGCACGGAATGTGAAAAAAACAAAGGAACCATAGTCTCGATCACGGAAGAAAACGGAAAAAAGAGAGAGAAGTGTCAGTTAGAATAGCTAAACAAGAGGCATTAGGCTATTAGGCATTAGCTTTTTAGGGAACAGCCCTAGTTGGGTCTTGTTCCTAATAAGCTAATGACCTAACGCCTAATGCCTGTTTTTTTCCCCCCACCCCCTCCAATTTCTGAAATATCGCGATGGGAAAATAAATTGAGAGTCCAATCCACCGCCACATACATTTTTTTGCTCCAGGACAATAATTTCGATAAATAAACCGTTCTCCACATCCACCACGCCAAATGTCCCCCCCATCGGAAAGAACCTATTTCTGCAACCGCGAGCCAGCGCCCTAAAGAAAGGAGAGAACCCGAGGAACGATAATAAAAGGGCCGATATGTTTTATTGTCTATCGAAGCAATGATATTGGAAGCCACAATTTTTGATTGTTTGGTGGCCACCTGAGCCAAAGCCGGCACGACTTTTGTGTCCCCAGGATTTTTGAAACACGCCATATCACCCAATACATAAACCTCAGCATAATCCTTCATCTGCAGATATTCATTGACCTCAATGCGGCCCGAACGATCCAAAAGAACTTCTTTATTCGAAATAAAATCACACTTTGAGGGTACTATACCCGCGACCCATATAACGGTTCGTGTTTCTATTTTTTCTCCATTATCCAATTCGATCGAATCAGAATCTACCCGGACAACGCCCGCATTCAAGCGCACTTTGACCCCTTTTTGTAGTAACATTTTATGAGCTATTTCACGAAAATGGGGAGAAAAAGAAGCCAAAAGGCTATCTGCTTTTGACAGAAGAATGATTTCGATTTTGGAAATTAAATCTTGAGGATAGTAGGCAGAGAAAGTTTCATAACAAAAGTCCGCCAGTTCTGCGGCCAGTTCCACCCCGGTTGCCCCTCCGCCCACAATGACAAATCGAAGCCTGTTTTTTGCTTTCGTCGAGTCATGAAAATGATATGCTTCTTCTATGGAATGAATCAGGTTATTTTTGATACGAATGGCATCATCCAGGTCTTTGAGAGTAAATACACACTCCGGCACCCCCGGAGTTCCGTAATAAGCCGTCGTGGCTCCTAAGGCTAAAACAAGCTGATCATAAGGAATACGGCGGCAAGATTCATTAGCCATCCAAACTTCCTTAGCGGCCAAATCAATTTTATCAATTTGCCCCAGATGGAATTCATGGAGACAGCATCCGCAGACTTTTCGCAGAGGCTCAACGATATTGGAAGGCTCCACTCCTCCAGTGGCAACCTCGTGAAGGAGGGGCGTGAAAATAAAATAATTATTCTTGTTGATAATCACCAGTTCCACGTCTCGGCGGCCATGAAAATATTTATGGAGATGGGCATAGGTATAAGTCCCCCCAAAACCCGCCCCGGCAATCACAATTCTTTGTTTGGAATTCATAATGAACTAAGTTTTAATATCCTCACCATTGTAACAGTAAGATTTTATCGTATCAAAATGATTGTGTGGAAAAAACACCTTGTTTTTTTTCCGCAGACAGATTATAAAGGGAATGCATTTTTATCAAAAATCTAATTAGGAGGTATGTCCGAAGAAAAAGAAATCCCAATACTATTGACCCTTTTATTTTTATCTATTTTCGTTGTCGCCGGAACATTATACATGTTCATCGACCGTTTTTTTCTTCCACAAGTTTCCTTCGAGACCGAGGTGTCGGGAGATAAAATCGAGCAGATATTCGCCGAGAATTCTGATTCTCCGGTCGAGCTTCGACGCATTTATTATATTGAAGAAAACGGAAAAAAACGATTCATCGATGTCAATGATACGCTCGAGCAGGCTCTTAGAGAAATAGACAAATCCATGGTAACGGTAACGATCAAAACCGAAGGCAGCCCGTTTCGAAAGACCCTCCGCAGAATCGAAAACAAAAGCGACTACCGGCCCTCCGATCATATCGTTGCTTTCGATATCATTGCTTTGGGAAGACAGGATCTCATGGATTTTAAGTCACGACATCCGGAGTTGAAAATTGAGTAGAACAAAAAGTAACGTAGGGATGTAGCATGCTGCATCCCTACGTTACTTTTTGCATTCAACATGATTCCATTATTTCCTATAATTCACCCCAATCCTATAAATTTCTCCTTCCTCGGCATCCAGTACATAAATATCCCCCTCGCCCCCCACCTCAATATCGGTAGGCTGACTGAATCCGGTAGCAAAGACGGATGGCCGCACATCATAAGAGGCATTGAAGGGAACTAGATTCAAACGGATGATATTTTTAGAAAGGCTGGGATCACCCGAACTCACCCCAATAGACACCATCAAAATATTATTTCCGAACTCCTCCGGAAAACGGGTTCCGGTATAGAGCACCGCGGAAGAAATACCCATATCCAATGGGAATTCATACAAACTGCCGATACTGTCGGGACAGAGATTCTCCCAATCCCGGCCAAAACATTTCGGAGCACCATAATCTCGATTCTCAAATAACATATTAAGCTCTTCCTCTCGGCCTGACGAACGGTCCAAGACAATCAGGTCTCCGGTATGTGGATGTTCGACCATAGCTACCGGGGTACTGAATCCGTTATTGGATCCCAATAAAATCGGAGTGGTAAGGATTTGTCCAAAGGTACGGCCATCCAGATCAAAGCGGAGAATTTGTCCGATTTTAGGAGAATCATCCTTTGCTCGAGATACGGTCCCGACATAAAATATTTTTCGAGAAGGGAGCCACGACAAAAAACTAACTTCCACCAAAGGAGATAAACCCAGCTCCAGAGGCAAAACCTGATCAGCCTTAAAATCACCGTCGACGTCGGTGATTTTAAAAACCAAGGTCTTTCCAGAAGATTTATCCCCTACATAAATTTTCCCATCAATGGAGACTATCGCTTCCGGAGCCACAAAATTCTCCGCAAATACTTGTCGCGACTCAAAAATAAGATCCCGATCCATATCCCGAAGGACCCATATCTTCCCCGCGGCCGAATCCGTAACATATATTTCTCCGCGGTCTCCAAAAATAAACGAACGCGCCCCCTCGAGACCCGAGGCAGCCACGAATTTTGAAAAAGATTCAACATTGGCAAAATCTTTCTCCACCCCAATTTTGATATGCTCGAAACCGCCTTTATAAGTTGCTTGATGCCATGAAATTCTCAAGAAATCCCGCGCATTCCAAATGGCCAGACACACAAGGATTATTATGATGCCCCCTATTTTTTTGTATCCAAAAATCTTCATAAATCATTATAATAATTCATCAATAAATCCTTCTAGTGTTTTGGTATAATTCGCCTTTGTATAAGGCCTCACGGATTCTCGGGCGGCAGATTTCAGATCATCCAGACGGTCTAAATAATTGGGAATCGAAAGTAGAATGTCCAAAAATTCCTTCAAGTTACTAGAAGTGAAGATAAATCCATTTTCACCGTGAACGAGTAATTCCGTACTCCCTCCGATTTTTGAAGCAATAACCGGAATGCCGGAGCCCAAAGCTTCGAGAATGACAGCCGGAGCATTTTCGAAGCACAATGATGGAAATAAAAGAAAATCGCTCTGGCTGAAAAAAACCCCGAGAGAATCGTGTGGAATTCGGCCATAAAAAATAATGCGCCCTTCTCCCTCGTACTGTAATTTCATAGCTTCGAGCAAACTTCCATCCCCCACCACATGCAAGACCGGCTTCCAGAATTCCGGAACTAAAGAAAGATAAGTAAAAAAAGCATGTAACATAAATTCTACCCCTTTGTGCTTCTCGATTTGTCCCACATAGAGAAAATGAATCTCATTCCATTTGCCGCTTTTCGTTTTTTTGGATTCTTTTGGAAATACCGGCACGGGATTGCGCAGAAGGCGCACATCGCTGACCGCAAAAAATTTTCGCTCCCGATAGAAATCAATGAGGAATTGGGAGGGCGATACAATCATATCCGCCTTGCCGAATAAATAGCGGCAATACGATACATACGCTTTGATGAATAGATTCTCGGCCGGAGTCTGTCCAAAAATCCTTACGCCTGAAGGCTCCACCAGCTGAATATCATGAAGGGTGTGGATCCAGGGTATGCCGGATTGATGGATCGCTTTCGTCGTTTGATAACCTAATCCCTTGAGATTATGAGTCAAAATTACATCCGGACGAATTTGGCGAATCAAATTCCGGAGCGCAAAATAAGGATACAAAGATAAGAGGTCGATTACGTGCCAAGGAAGCCGAATCCAATACGGATACTTCCCAATATAATAATAAGAAAATAAATTAACCGGACACAGGCGCCACATCGTATCACTCTCCTGGCGAAGTCCCATGCGGGTAATACCATCGTAAGGCCGGCTCGAAAAGACAATAACCTCATGCCCTTTTTTCGAGAGGCCGTCGGCGGCAATTTTGGCAATCGTCTCGGCCCCTCCCCGGATATAGGGGTCATACAAATTGGAAATGAGTAATATTTTCATAAATAAACTCCCTCTAATTTTAGAGCCAAATGAGCCCAGTCATATTTTTCTTTAGCCCGCCGGTAGCCTTGTTCCCCCATTGAAATAGCTAGTATAGGATCGTCCGTCAGATGAGATAATCGCAGGGCAAGATCTTTAGGGTCTCCGGGAGTGGCCAGAAAACCGGTCACTCCAGGGTCCACCACGGTTCGTACTCCCGGCAAATTGGAGGCGATAACTGGCTTTCCCGCGGCCATGGCATTGACCGCAACCAGGCCGAAAGCCTCTCCTTTCCCAGTGGAAGGAAGAACCAGACACAAGCAGTCGCGATAAGATTCTCCCAAAATGGTATCCGAGACCCTCCCGCAAAACCGCACGCGCTCGGCTAGACCCAAAGTCAGGACTTCTTTCTCATAAAGTACACGGCAGTCCCCCTCTCCCACGATCCGTAAGTGAACCTCCCGTGGCAGAAGACACATCGCATCCAGTAGCACGCCCAGTCCTTTGAATTGATGCGCCCGATCCAGGGCGCCCACGAATAAAACAAAAGGATTCTGTGAACGATTTTTTTGCCCCCCCGTCCATAACGCTTTATCAAATTGCGGATCAAAACCAAAGGGTAATTCGATCCATTTCGACGGAGTCTGGGTATAGAGAGCCCGGTCTCCCGAATGCTCAATATAATCCAGACTGGACACCGTCACCCGAGAGGCACGATCAAATACCGATCCCCGGAGCAGCCTCTCCGGCCTCGAAGCCAAAGATAAAAAAAACGACGAGGGAATAAATTCCATGTGATAAGTGATCACTAATTTCTGATTGGGCCGCAGTTTGTAGAAAAATAAAGGTTCCACTCCGCCGAAAAAAGGATAGTGGAGATGCAAAATATCGTATTGACAGAGATATTGGCCAAGTCCCCACAAGTACGCAGCATTGCCGTATTGTAACACCGGAGCGATTCTCTGGATTTCAAATGGAAAAGATTCTTCCCCTTCGGCGGTATTTTTCTTTCTGTATTCCGGAGTAATGACCGTCACTTCATGGCCCCTCGCGGATAAATACTGAGAAAAAAAACGAGTGACATTGCCCATGCCGCCCAAATAAGGCCAAAAGGTGGAAACGATTTGAGCGATTTTCATATGATTCGCACGATCATTGTAAACACGATGCCTTACCAAATAATGAGTCTCTTGGCCCATGTCCAATAAAAGCGGAGCACCGGATTGCCAAGATGAGTCACCCAACTATTTTGAGCGATGTCTCCCTGAAATAAAATCTCGCTGTCAAAAATAGAGACAATTTCACGATCCTTCACTTTTCTGATTGACTGAACTCTTTCCCGGTCCGCCAAAACACTAAAAATATTTTTCGGATTCCAAAAATAAAAAACAGCCTTCGCTTTTTGCCTCCAGAATCCATTGCGAATGGAAAAAAAAATCATTCCGGCTTCCACCGCCAAAAACATAGGCAAAATAACCCATAAAGTCCTCCAATCATAGTGCGTCAGAAGAACCATCCAGCGATTTCTTTCCATCAAATAATATTTAGAAATACTACGCCCGAACTCGTATTTGTGATAAATAATAGATTTTTTAGCCAAAATATTGGTATAGCCGGCCAAACGCAGTCTCCAGCCGAGATCCAAATCTTCATGGTAAGCCACGAATGCCGGATTAAAGTATCCGGTTTTGTCGAGTACCTCCATGCGATAGAGAACGGCACAGCCCGAAGCATTGGCCATTTCGTCGGAATCCGAGCAACCAAACGAATCTTTATCCTGCAAATACCCTCCTGTATAGCCAAATCCCAGATAATGAATCCGGTTACCGGACGAGTTGATCAGACGTGGCTTGTCATGGAGAAGAATCAAGGACTGAACCGAGCCCGCACGCGGCTCGCTGTCGGCCTTGGCAATCAATTCGCGGAGCCACCCTGGATCAGCTACGATATCATAATTCACGAGTACCACATAAGGAATTTTTTCTTGTTTAGCCTTTCTAAAGACCACATTATTCCCTCCCGCAAATCCCAAATTCGCCTTATTCTCAATGATTTCGACTTGAGGATACCGAGCTCGGACAAATTCCAGTGTCCCGTCCGTCGTGGCATTATCCGAAATCACTACCCGATATTGATCGCGCCCAAAATCCTGCTTGAAAAGACTTTCCAAACAGGCCTCAATGTACTGCCTGGATTTGTACGTCACGATGCTGACAAAGACGCGAATCATAGCGATCAATTATGAGAATCTTCATCTTTGGGCTTTGCCACAGGGTTATGGACCGCGATATGGCGCACCAAATCCGTGACATTCCGGTCCAGCCGATCCATACGGAGCATGATCCGATACAAAGAATAAAATAAAAATATAATTGAAAAATAAACCACCAAATCTGTTCCTCTTCCAATTCCCAAGAGGACCGCCATCTCTGAAGAGATATTCGGTCGCCAAATAAATAAAAGAGCAAGGAACCAAAATACAATCCAGATCAGCAATAATCTAAAAGATATTTCTCTCTTTCGATAGCTGGCAAAAATTTTCGAGACGATGGCCAATATTACGATAAAAGCAAGGAGTTGAAAACCTAACATATGTAATTAGGCATTAGGCTATTAGGAATTAGCTTCTTAGAAAACAGCCACGGTTGTTTTTAATAAGCTAATGGCCTAATGCCTAAAGCCTCTTTATTTATTTCTTAGTCCATTTCATCCACAGAGTACCGAAGCCGAGGCGGATGAAATTCCAAGAACTCTGGCCTTTTCGGAGAGAATATTCATCATAAATAACCTCAATTGGCGCTTCGGCATATTTCAGATGATGACTTCCAATCTCATCCATAATTTCATTGGCATGACCCATTCTATCTTGTGTAATCGTGATTTTATGGGCTGCTTCCCGAGTCATCACACGAAACCCGTTTTGAGAGTCCGTCAGTTTGAGTCCGGAAACAAAATAAATAAAAATCAATCCGGCCTTGAGCACGATTTTTCGGTGCAAGGGCATATTTGCTTTTTTACCCAGAAAACGAGACCCCAAAACAATATCTTGATTTCCCCTGAAAAGCAGATCCACCATTTCTCTTATTTCATGGCCCTGATGCTGGCCGTCCGCATCGAAATGGACAATAATATCCGCTCCATTCCTGAGGGCATAAACGGTCCCGGTTGAGAGTGCCGCTCCCTGTCCGCGATTGATACTATGGGAGAGTACATGCACCCCGCCCAAACCTTGAAGTTCTGCCAAAGTACGATCCTTCGATCCATCATTGACCACGACAATTTCATAAGGAAACGACAAAAGAGACGCAATCACGGTTCGGATTCTCGTCTCTTCATTGTAAGCGGGAATGACGACGAAAATCTTCATATTTAGCGATTCACACCCAGTAGAACTTCATGGGCCAAGGTATATTCAATAGCTTTGTCCAGACCCTTGTCCAAGGTCATGATCGGCAGCCAGCCCAATTTTTCTCGGGCGCGCGTGATATCCGGAATCCCCAGTTCGGACATGAATAAGAGGGTGGGTTCGAAACGAATTTTAGAATTGGAATTCGTTTTTCTGATGATCTGGCCGCAAACATCCACGAGCCGTATCAATACATCCGTCCCAATATTAACCGCGCCGATATTCTGATCCAACTTTATCTGCCGGAGAATGGCATCGACAACATCGCTCACGTACACAAGGGTCGTAGTAAAATTTTCATTTCCGTAAATCACCAGATCCTCTCCCCGCAGCGCGCTGACGATAAAATCCGGTATCATGTGGCCCTTTCCGAGTGGAGTCCTCGGTCCATAGGTCCTAAAAATTCTGCCGATGCGGCCATCCACGCCATAGGCTTGGTTGTAATGATAGACCATGGACTCCGAAAATTTTTTGCCCAAATCATAATTACTTCGGGGACTGAATTGATTGAGCGCTCCTACATAATCCTCGGCGAACAGGGTGTGTTCGTCGATTCGTTCTCCATAAACCACCGCACTGGAAGCATGAAATAGTTTGGCCTTATATTTAAGAGCTAGGTCTAAAGCATTTTTTGTACCATAAGAATTCGCCAGTAATGTCTGAATTTTAACTTGCTCGAAATCTTTCGGATTCATGGGAATGGCCAAATTATATACTTCCTGTATGCCTTGAAATTTTAAGTTGAATGCATCAAGTTCCGAAAGGTTCTCAAGCAATAAAGGCTCGATAATATCGTGTTTGAGCAAAATAAAATTAGGATTTTTGAGCAGATGCTCAATATTGGAGCGCGTGCTGGAAATAAAATTATCCACGCAAATAACCTTGCTCTCTCGGAGCAATTCTTCGCATAAATGGGAACCAATAAAACCGGCGCCCCCTAAAACCAATACATTTTTTTTATCAAAAATCGCCTTTGGCATATAGATTTTGAAATTTATTCAAATATTAGGGTTCCACCACGCTCTGGGCCGAAATTTTCAGCCTGCCAAAATAATCCGTAATATCTCGGCCGATATTCCATTCATATAATAACCCACCTAAGGCATTAAATACAGCAATGCTCGCGTTGCCGGGCTCGTTTTTGAGCACGATCATTTCATCATTTCCGTCGCCATTGACATCTACGGACGCCACGTCCAAATCACCCCGGTACAGCACCCCAAATGGAGCAAATTCTCGGAGCAATTTTCCGCTTCTGTCAAAAATGCGGATGATGGACTCGCGGCTGCCCCAAATAGCCGCTAGGATCTCCTTTTTCTTATCCTGGTTATAAATATCGCCCAAAGCGATTTTCACGCCAGCGCGATGTCCGGAAACATAGGCAAAAAACTGACCCGCTAATTTTCCCTCTTGGCTCCAAATGCGAATCTGCGGTCCGCCGCCGCTCTGAGTCGATGTCACAATTTCTGGTTCATTTCCGCCCCCGACATCACCTACCGAAACTCGAACTCCGCCGACATACGCCCCAGGATATGCCTGGAACGAACGCAATAATTTCGCCTGTTTTGTGTAGATCGAGACCTTGCCGCTCTCGCCAATCCCGGACCCGACAGCAAACAATTCCGCTTCGGGATTTTCGACCAGTGCCAAATTCCCCCCAAAACGAGCCGCGGAATCACCAACAAAAAACTGCCCCTTCACCTTTCCAAGTAAATCAAAATACCGAATTTGAGGACCTCCTCCTTTTCCAGGAAGGGTGAATATCGTTCCGGACCGATCCATGACGGAGGATATGCCATTTAAAAATAAGAAAGGGTACGCGCTGGCACTTTTTTCCGCCACCGCGCGTTCTTTCTGCAAAGAATAAACCCAGAAACCAGAAGAGACTCTATCCTCGGAAGACAAAAGTAAATAAGGACGGTTTTTTGGCACAATCGGCGAGGGTATCGATCCATAGCGGGCAATAGCTTTTTTAACCGATTTTTCGATATTAATACGGCCCTGACCTACC
The DNA here is from genome assembly GCA_007375725.1 of Parcubacteria group bacterium Greene0416_36. Lineage (GTDB taxonomy): Bacteria > Patescibacteriota > Patescibacteriia > VMEV01 > VMEV01 > VMEV01. Next base: position 10,325 of record VMEV01000006.1, on the reverse strand, counting down.
AATCCTTTCCAATCTGAATTGACTTCGATAGGATCCGCTTCGGAAATCAATAAATCGATCACCTGATAGTTGGTCAGAGCGAATTCCATGGATTTGAGCAGTGCCGCAGATCCCGAAACCAAAGGAGCCGCAAGAGACGATCCGGAAAAAAGCCCGCCATATTCACTGGATGTTCCAATTGCCAGATCTTTGACCACGGTCGAGAAAAAACTGTATCCCGGCGCGGAGATATCGATACAATTTTTTCCATAATTAGAGAACGGAGCTTTTTGATCAAGAGGGTCAGTGGCCGCTACTCCAATAACAATCCGGTGATCCAAATTATCAGCTGACGAACACACTGGAGTACCAGGATCCTTGTCCAAATTAAGAGTCTGATGAGAAAAGACATTGCCGTCATTGCCGCTGGCCGCCACTACTATCACGCCCGCCCGATAGGCCCGCAAAATAGCCTCATCAATAATGGAACTTTTTCCAATGCCAAACAAACTCAAATTGATAATGTCCGCGCGATTGGCGACAGCATAGTCGATCGCCGAGACCACCAAACTGGCACTGCCCAACCCTTTATTATTCAAAATTCGCAGCGGCATGATTTGAGCATCCCAGACCACGCCTGAAACCCCAATACCATTGCCTCCTTTTGAGGCAATGAGTCCGGCTACTATGGTCCCATGGGATACCGCGATGAGATTCGCTTTATCTTCAGACGTATATTTGGGTCTAGGGTTGGAGGAATTCAAAATAAAATCCCATCCTACGGTATCATCCACATATCCATTGAGATCATTATCAAACCCATCGCCCGGAATCTCGCGGGTATTTTTCCAAATATTTTCTTTCAGATCGGGATGATCGATATCCACCCCTGAATCCAACACTGCCACCACCACATTGCGGCTACCCGTGACATATTCCCACGCTCCAGGCGCCCCGATTTGACGGAGATACCACTGATGCACAATCCCCGGATCATTCGGATATATGGCAAATGCTCGTGACGGCAAAAAGCCTAATGCGAGAATTAGGACATAGAATAAAAAACGCGATTTTTTTGGGTTAGTTATTACAATACATTTTTAATTAAAGCAAGAAATCCCCCTCAGTCCCCCTTTGACAAGGGGGAGGCTAGTTACCCCCTCCCTTGTCAAAGGGAGGGTTGGGGAGGGATTTGCTGCCCCACAATCTCTTCCACCGCCTTTTTATCATTCCAGGGGACTTTCCCCGCTCCCACATACATGGCCTCATAAGCGCCCATGCTCAGAAGCAAAACCACATCGCCAGCACTGGCCATAGAGAGTGCTTTCCGAATGGCCTCTTTACGGTCCTTGATAAATATAAAATCTTGATTTTCATGCTTTCCGGCTTTTCTAAAACCTCCCATGATCGAACGTGCGATAGTCTCGGGATCTTCAAAGCGTGGATCATCTGAAGTCAATATTGAAAAATCCGCCCCCATTGCCGCTTCCTCTCCCAAAAAAGGGCGTTTGATCGGATCTCTCCCTCCCGCTGCGCCAAACACCGCGATGATGCGGGCCTTGGGATAGATGCGCCGGACATTGGAAAAAAGATTCCGAAAGGCACCCGGTGTATGCGCGAAATCAACCACCACGTGATAATCTTTTCCGGTCTGGACATATTCGAAACGCCCAGGAGCACCCGTGAACACCAAAATAGAAGATTGGAGAATTGAAAAATCTATTTTTTCCGCTAAAACAAGCGAAATAGCGGCAAGTGAATTAGCCACATTATAGTCTCCGGGCAAGTTAATTTCAATAGGGTAGTCCTGTCCCAAATAACACACTTTAAATAAAGAACGATGGGGCTCCAGCACGATATCATGAGCCCAAAGATCCGCCGAGGAATCCTTAATCGAGTAGGAAAGCTTTTTTTCTACAGGGAAAGACAAAAAATAATCAGAAGCGGGATCATCTTTATTGACAATACTCGTTGAATTTTTAGCCTGGGACACCGTAGCGAATAAAAGGCCTTTGGATTCCTTATACTTATCCATGGATCCATGAACATCCTGATGCTCTAGGGTCAAATTCGTAAAAACCGCCGTGCTAAAGGGAATTCCCCATAGGCGCCATTGGCGGATAGCCCACGAAGTCGATTCAATAATAATATACTGGCATCCGGACCGCTTGGCTTTTTTTATGAATTGATGAATAATCCAAGCTCTCGGCGTCGTATTATCGGTTGGATTGGGATACTCTTCTCTCCCGATTCGAAACACCAGACCATTGCACAAAGCTGTTTTATATCCTGCGCCGCGCAGTACCGCATCGATCAAAAAAGTGGTCGTCGTTTTTCCGTCTGTTCCGGTGACTCCAATGATTTTGACCTCTCCGGGATAATAAAAAATGATTCGAGCTGCCAAAGCCTCCAAAAAATGCATCCAAGATGCAATTCTTCCCCGCACCCTCCCTAAAAAAGAGACCGACATATATTTAAACACAATCATTTTTGATACTGCGGCCCGTCATTTCAGGCGGCTTGGGAATATCCAGCATATCCAGAATGGTCGGGCCAATATCCGCCAAAATACCAATGGCGGTCATGTCCAGCTTTTGAATCTCGATTAGATCTTCAGGCTTATCATATTTTCGCGTCCGGTCGACTAAAAAAACGCCCACTGGATTGCTGGTATGTTCTTTGTGGATTCTTCCGGTAATGGGATCGATCATCACCTCGATATTCCCATGATCAGCCAGGATCAGCATGATCCCATTTTTCGCCACCACAAACTCGTCATAGAGCCGCTTGAGGTGGCCATCCGTGGCCTCAATCGTCTCGATACACGCGTCCCAATTGCCAGTATGTCCAATCATATCGGGATTGGCGTAATTGAGCAAAATGAAATCATGATCCCCAGTGCGAATCGCGTCAATCAGCTTATCCGTAACCTCCCCCGAACTCATCTTGGGAACTTGATCATAACTTTCGACATTAGGAGACGGAACCATTATGTGCTCTTCACCCTCGAAAGGATTTTCCACCCCACCGTTATAAAAATAAGTCACATGGGCGTATTTCTCGGTTTCAGCGATGCGCAGCTGCTTCTTTCCCGCCTCCGAAATCACCTTTCCGACAGGCAGAGAGATATCTTGAGGAGGGAAAACAACGGGTAAGTGAAGGGCGGCCTCATACTGCATCATACCGACAAAATGGATATCCAATTTTTTAGATCGTGGAAATCCATCGAAAACAGGAGCCACAAAGGCTCGAGCAATCTGGCGGGCGCGGTCTGGACGGAAATTGAAGAAAATCACCACGTCCCCGTCCTTGATATTCCCCACTGCATTACCCTTTCCGTCAGTCATCACGATCGGATCCATATTTTCATCATTCTTGCCAGCCGCATAAGCCGCCTTAACAGTCTCGATGACGTTTTGAGACTCAGTCCCAGAACCTTCGGTCATTAAGGCATAAGCCTTTTGTGTCCGGTCCCAATTATTATTACGGTCCATGGACCAATAGCGGCCGATCACAGAAGCGAGCTTCCCCACCTTGGTTGTCTTCATCACATCTTCAAGCGTTTCCAAAAAAATCACGCCTGCTGTAGGAGCCGTATCCCGGCCATCCAAGAAAGCATGGACAAACACGGAGGGAACCTTCTGTTCTCGTGCCAAAAAAAGCAGGGCATCTAGGTGTTCAATATGGGAATGAACGCCGCCGTTGCTGACCACTCCCATCAGATGAAGAGCTCCTTTATTTTTCTTCGCCCGAGCGCAAGCGTCCAGTAGCACCGAATTTTTATAGAATGTTTTATTTTCGATGGACAGAGAAATGCGGGGGAGATTCTGATAAATCACCTGGCCTGATCCCAAATTTGTGTGGCCCACTTCCGAATTTCCGACCTCGCCCCACGGCAGTCCCACGGCCATCCCGGACGCTTCTATCACTGCGTAAGGATAATTCCGAAGAAAGTAATCTAAAGTTGGCGTTTTGGAATAATAAACGGCATTGCCGTCTTTGAGGGGATTTTTGCCAAAACCATCCAAAATTATTTTGAGTACAGGCCTAGTTTTTGCCATAAAATTTTTTAATATATTCGTCAAAAATATCAGCTACTTAAAAAACAACTTATTGATGAATCGTAAATCAATATATTCAATTTTTTTATTCTTGAAAAATTTATTTTCTCGCAAAAGAAGAGATAAATTGAGCACCTGCTCTTCTATAGCACTGGGATCTCGAAAAGGCTCATTTCCCATATATAGAATCCAACCAGGCAAGGTGTGGACCAACAATTCCGGATAATAAAAATCATCGCTGCTGACAAAATCCACGGCCGGCGCCAGTTCCTCTAGAGACTTGGGTTCCAAGGCCTTTTGGTCCGCACTCACCAACTTTTCTATTTTTTCTCCCTCTCGGACCACGAACTGCTCTGGATTGTAGACTTCAAACGATAAAACCTTCACCCCCGGACCGCCGGAGAGAAGCGGGTCTAATTTAAAAAGATTCGTCCAAAAAATGCTTGAAATAAAAACTTCCCCAATTCGTTTTTCTAGGCTTAATTTTTTGATCTTATTTACTAGCCGCGGATATCCCACGACCGCCCAGTCAGAGACCTCGGCTCGGCTGATGATCCTCCCCTCATCGGACAGCCAGTACAGATCCGGCCCATCTTCCAGAACTGCCCGCCGGCGAGGTTCTTTTATTGAAACAGACAAAGTTCGGTCTAACCAATTTTTACGAATGATGAATTCGGATAAAAACAGCTGGCTCCGAACCCTCTCTTCCAACTCTCCGGAAGAAAATACGAAGAGGTGATCATGCCGCATCATGCCCCATTTTTTTTCGGATAAATAAGTCTCAATTTGCCTAGAAAGTATAGAAGAATCCAAATATTCCACTCCATCAATCTCAAAAGCTAAAATTTTAAAATAAGGTGAAAAAAGCCACAAATAAATATTGGCAACGGCCGAAGAAAATAATAAAAATAACAATGCGTATTTTCGCCAAGGCCTGAAAAGAGAAGAAGAAGGAACACCCCGGCCCCTTAATTGGGCGCGTACTCGGACTCGTGTGGTGTGTATCGGTTTGGAAGAACCCGAGGTGGACCTTCTGGATATCATGCGGACAACCGAGGATCTCTTATTGGATCTTTTGAACATCATAGTAAAAAATAGATCGCTCTAGGAAAAATAAAATTATTCACTGAATCCCCGCCTCCAGCGGCGAAATCTCTCCACGGTCCAATTAAAAGCATATTTCCAAGACAAAGGACGGTCATGACAAGGCAATAATTGTCGCAAATGTCCCCCAAACCCCTTTTTGAACTGGGTAATCCCCCAAAAAGGATGTTTGGTATTATTTCCCGGATAAATCCCCCAAAAATTATAATATTTTTTTCCCCGTCTCTGGGCTTCTTGTATGGCATGCCACTGCAATAGATACGAACAGGGAATTTTGGAAGGCAAAGAGGCTCCGTGATGATAAGCCCCTTCATTGCCATAATACATCACCATGGCCGCGGATAAAACTGTGCCGCCGACGGATGCCAAAAAAATCTCAGACTGAGCCTCTTTTACATAAGCCTCAAACTGATTATAGACAAATTTTTTCGGATAGAGCACAAAACGATGACGCTTGCCCGTCTCTTCGTAGAGCCTCCAAAAAATATCCAAATCTTTCGGGTCCCGGCTTTGGGTGATGACCACTCCCTCTTTCTCCGCCCGGCGGATCAAATTGCGGTGCGTTTTTCGCATGTCGCGCAATAGCCCATCCGACTCGGTAGGGGCGAGGCGCCCATCGCCGCTACCATTTCTTGCCACGCCCAAATCCAAAATCCATGAACTCTCGGAAAGAACATGAAGAGGCGCTCTTCGATAGGCGGATTTTTCTAAAACTCCACGATTCTCTGGAGAATCCTCGACATACGGGCTCATTTTGATGAACACACAGCCCTCTCGCTTGCCTAAATCTTCTAGAAATAAAGCCAAAGGCCCAAATAAGTCGCTCTTCCAAGAGCGGAGCACCGGGCCATAAGGACAATACAAATACCAGCCTCTCTTTGCCTCTACTCGCGAGACAAAACAAATACCTGCAAGATCTCTCCCATCAAAAATTCCCAGCCGCCAGATTTTATCCCCCAAGGAGGCAAAATGGACCCCGCTGTTCCAGGACTGCAAAAACGGAGTCCACTCCTGGCCCAGCAAAAAATCCTCCCAAACTTTCTTATCTTCGATTTCTCGAATCTCGATCATAGAAGTATTGTTTTATGTCTTCGGCCAATTTTTCCGCCTCTTTCTTAGAAAAGGATAGGCATGTCGGCAAATTCACACAGGATCCTGCCGCCGCCTCGGCGCGGGGACACTCCCCCGCCCGATATCCCAAACGAACATCTCCAATATTCGGAAATAATACATGACCATACCAGTCTCCCAAAATCAAAGATTTTTTTCGGAAATAGGAACGGAGATCGCCGGCCTTCTGGGTGATGATATTATATCGCAATAAATAAAAAGGTTCTTGATCGCGCGAAGCGTCCGGCGGCAGACGGAGTAGAGCGAGCCCAAATAATTCTCGGCGATAAATGGTCGATAATTCGACACGGTGCGCATTTGACTCCTTCAATGATTCTAATTGATAAAACAAAATAAAGGCTAAAGCATTGGGAAGGCTATACTTGGGCGCACTCCCCATCATGCCATTTTTTTCTTCCCAGCTGTATACCGATGGAAATATTCTTAGTTTATGGGCCAGAAAAAAAAGAAACCGCACGCCTTTCCAATGGTAATATTCCCGAATCCAAAAAATAAAAGCCGAGTAGAGAAGGTATCGGCCTATATTGATCCGGCTCATGGGGGGAATTTTGACAATACGCCCTTCGAAAGGCTCAACGAGTGCGGAGTCATTGATCACAACCGAGCCTCCCGAAGCGCAAAACAAAGCCTTATCCCGCCCGAAACTAAAAATCGCGGCATGGCCCCATGTCCCTAATTTTTTTCCACTATAACTTCCTCCCATCCCGTGAGCGGAGTCCTCGATCACCCAAAATCCATGAGATTTAGACAAAGACATAATCTCACGGACTGGAGCTGGAACCCCAAAAGTATGCTGAACAATCACCGCTCGGGTTCTAGAAGAAATCTTTTTTTTCAAACTTTCCAAAGAAATATTCAAAGTCTCGGGGTCTATATCCGCATACACCACCTTCGCGCCCGTTGCCATCACCGCTTCCGGCACCACGATGCAGTTGAATGCCTGGACAATCACCTCATCCCGGGGACCGATATCCATAGACTCGAGAATCATCCGCAATCCACTTCGGGCCTTATCAAACAAATAGACATGATCAGACCCCAATTCTTCCTCAATTTTTCTTGTCGCCTTCCCAATATGCTCCCCATACCTCCATTTTCCCCAATTCCAAGGCGCGAGCAAGGCCAGTGCCCGCATTGCGTCTTCACGCCGGACTTGAGGAGCGAGAGAAATGGAAAAAAGTTTCATAAAATATAGGCTTTAGGCTGTTCCGCCGTCGCCCTTTCGGGCTATGGCGGACAAGTAGGCATTAGTTTTTTAGGTAGCAACATCACATTCTCTAGAAAATTGACTTTTGGAAAGAAAATTTTGGCTGTTTCCTAAAAAGCTAACAGCCTAATGCCTAATAGCCTAAGTGATTGGGTCCTCTTCCATACAATAATACCACATCGTCTTTCTGGACTATTTCTTTGAGCTGCTGGGCTAATTTTTTGTAGTCGGTTTCCACGATCATTTGTTTTTCATTCATCCCGCCACGGAGCGCGCCTTTTATAATCGAATCCGAATAATTCTTATTGCAAATAAAAATCATATCCGCTCTTGTCGCGGCATATTCCCCAATCTTATTATGATCTTTCTCGGAATCCGCGCCGAGTTCTTGAATCTCGGAAAAAACAAAAAATTTCTTGCCTGAATATTTTTTGAGGGAATCCAGAGCTGATAAACACCCGACAGTATTGGCATTGTAAGTATTATCGATAATCGTGGAACTGTTCCAGCCAGATTTATTCACCATTGCGCGTTCTGAGGGACGGATGAGCAATAATCCTTTTTGAATTTCATTTTCTGACAACCCCAAAAGCCTCGCGACCTCGATCGCGGCTTGGAGATTGCCAGACAAAACAGCATCTTCATTTTTTTTATTATAAACAATAATATCGTCACGAATTTCTGTAAGGGCACAAAATTTTGTGCCCTTACAGAAATGGGTCGACAAATATTCCTGAATAAATTCATTCTCCCCATTCACCACCGCCGTTCCCCCACGAGACAAAACATCCTCCACCAGCTCAAATTTCGCGTCAATGATATTTTGCTGGGAGCCGAATAGCGCCAAATGCTGATTGGAAATCGCCGTCAGAATGCCGATTTGGGGCGCGACCAGATCGCAAATATCCTGGATCTCACCCTTTCGATAGGCCCCCATCTCGACAACAAAGACTTCGTGCTCCGGCTTCAACTGCTTCAAAATCGTCTGCGCCACGCCGATTTCCGTATTGGTATTACCCGCCGTTTTAAGAACCTTATATTTCGTTCCCAAAATCACCGCTAAAAATTCTTTAGTCGATGATTTACCATAACTGCCCGTGATGCCGATGATTTTGAGATTGGGAAATCCGCAGATTTTACGTTTGGCCAAATAAACGATGAGCTTTTTTCCGAGATAAGAAAAGGGGTAGAGCAACAAAATTAGAAAAGAAATAAATAATGGCAATAGCAGATCATATTCTAAAGCAGACAATAAAACAGAAGAATAAACAACCATTTCGATAAACCCGGTCATGCCTGCCGCAAAAATAGTCAAAGACATCAGCAAGAATAAAAAGACCATGCTTGATCCGGCTAAAAAAGAACTTTTAACCGTCCATCGGGGACGGTAGAACCGATGTTTTAAAACCGATCGAATAAAATTAAAAAATTCAAATGAATACAAGGTCATCACGGCAATACAAAATACGACCATGGATACATCCGCCGGGCCATATACCGCGCTTAAAGTTGAAATATCACTCACATATAATCCAGCCAGCAAAAGCACCCCTTTACAAGCTCCCCAGAAAAATAATTCACTATTCCATCTTTTTGACATTAAATGCGTCTTCATCCGATCCCATCGATATTCTTTTAATTGCCATGAGTAAACATAAAACAGGGTTTTGCGGATGATATGCAAAAACCAGAAGATGATTGAGAGATAGAGGAAAAAAAGAAGCATAATAATTGATGAGTTGTGAAAATTAGGAGTGGAGTCTAACAACAAATCCCCCTTAGTCCCCATTTGACAAGGGGGAAACTGACGCCCTCCCTTGTCAAAGGGAGGGTTGGGGAGGGATTTATTTTATAAATCCCCCAATCTTCTCCACGCATACCGCCGCATGCGTCTTGAGAATATTATGCCGCCCCCCTGGGATGACCTCCAATTGAGAACCGGGCATTTTTGATTGCATGAAGCGCGCGTCGGCCAGAGGGGTGAAGTTATCGTCCGAGCCCCAGAGTAGTAGAGTCGGCACGGTGATTTTGTCGAAATAGTGGCTCAAGTCCTCCCCCACCACATTTTTAAACGTCGCTTTCAGATTTTCTTCTTTGGCGTCCAAGAAATCATGCACCCTCGCGGCTCGGTAAAGCAGGCTTCGGCCACGGCTTTGGATGATCGAAAGAGGCCAAACCGACAGAACCGATTTGCCTATTTTCGCCATAAATTTGAATAACTGGATCCTCACGGTCGTCCGACGGCGGCCGGAAGCGCCAGAGAGTATCAATTTCGCCGGATTGATCTTTCCCGATCCAATAGCTTTGATCGCCACCGCCCCGCCAAAAGAATGGCCAAGCAAAATATAATTCTCGATCTTATTTTTCGCGATAAAATCCGCCAAATAATTGGCGTAATCCTCGAGAGTCCATGGCTTTTCAAGCTTTGGGGACGCCCCAAATCCGGGCCAATCGAAGGTGATGATCTCAAAATTCTGTAAGGGCAAAGAATTTTGTAATGCCTCAAAATACCCACGGTCCGTTCCCCAGCCGTGGAGGCATAGTAATGTCGTTTTTTGTGGAGAATTTGGCATAAACAAGCTATTTCTGTGTTCAGAATAGCACAAGAAAAGGAAGAAAACATTTGACAAAAAACGTAAAAAAGACTACAAAGAATGCAGTTTACGTTGGTCAAAATTTAGTATGGAGTTTTTCAATGAACAAAAAACAAATTGGAATATTGATAATTATCACGATCCCTCTAGTGGTAGTGTCAACTAATCCTGTGTAAAACTATTTAGAAGGGCTGATGGATTGGGCGAAATGACGATTTAAATTTCCGAAAATAGCTTGATGGTAATTGG
>VMEV01000005.1 GCA_007375725.1 Parcubacteria group bacterium Greene0416_36 | reverse complement strand
TATTCTTTTTCATAGGAAGGATGATTTTAATGGTTACTAAACATTTCCATTATCTCATCCCTTCTTTTTTATTTACACACTTTTAGTTTACAGTACCTTTATATGTGAAAAATGATGTTCAATATCTTTTAAAAAAGTTTCAGCAATCACCCCGACATCAGATAATTCCATTTTTCCCTCTGCAATTTTTCCAAAAAAAGGCTCTCGATCTCGAGTACAAATCGTAACAAAATAATAACCCTGTGACGAATAATCCCACGGTTTACATCTCGACGATTCAATCCTATATTTCTCTAGAAATTTACCATTCTCATCAACAAGATTATTCATACAAAACCAAATTACTCCACCACACTCCCCTTCCACTTTTTCCCTTCCAAATAATGCTCGAGGTTTCCCAGATCCGTGCCTTTCAGGAATACGACTTTTAAACCCAATCCGGAGGCCAATTTCACGGCTTGAGGATCGAAAGGGGCATTCATGCCGGGGGTCCATTTCGAGGGCATGAGAGACTTCATTTTCCGCCAAGATAGCGACGAGATAGGTTTGGCGTCAGGATGAGTTTTGGGATCTTTGTCGTAGACACATTCCACATTGGACAGATTGAGCATTTCTCGGACGCCGTAGGTCTTGGCGAATTGGACCGAGACATAATCCGTGCTCCAGCCTGGTTTCCAGCCCGCGCCAATCATCATCTTTTCCCCAAAAGAAATTTTTTTTGAAGGATCAGTCACGAGTTCTGGATAAGCAAATTTAGAAAAAACGGTCCGTAATAACTGGCCATTGAGTCGCGAAACCGAGATCCCCATCCAATCCAAATCCGAGTTCTTTTCCGTGCCCAATTCGCGAAGCGCGTTTTGATACACGCGAGCAGTTGCTCCCCCTCCGACAATAATAAAAATCTTATTGTAATTCTTTTTAATGCCTAAAATTAAATCTCGAAAATGTTCAATGAATTTAACATCGACTTTGTCCGGAACCACTATGGATCCGCCGAGGGAAATCACGAGGGAAGGGTGCATAAAAATGAAGAATGACGAATGAAACAACAAATCCCCCTCGGTCCCCCTTTGACAAGGGGGAGGCTGCTACCCCCTCCCTTGTCAAAGGGAGGGCTGGGGAGGGATTGGTTGCTAATTTTTTAATTTTTTATCGAGCGCCTCATTCACCAGAGCGTCCGCGTCTTTGTTCAGTTCCCGGCGGATATCATGGCAGGAATGAGTACCAAAAGAATGGAGTTTGAATTTGATCGCGGGGAAAATCGCGGCGATGCCGGGTTCTTTGACCTTGTACTTGCCCTCTAGTTGCCGGACGACCAGCTGGCTGTCGAGATAGCATTCGATGGTTTTGGCACCCAGTTCTTTGGCGCGGTCGAGGGCTGCATCCAAGGCGCGATACTCAGCCTGATTATTGGTGGTCTCGCCAATATATTTGGAAATCTGGGCCAATTTCTTGGTTTTATCGGCATTCCACAAAACTGCGCCAATGCCAGCCGGCCCCGGGTTTCCGCGCGATCCGCCGTCGGAATAGATGATGATATGCATATAAGCAACAAGGAATTAGGCATTAGGTTTTAGCTTATTAGAAATAAAACAGTATTTTGGCTGTTCCCTAAAAAGCTAATGCCTAAAGCCTAACTGCCTAATTTAAGATCCACAATCCTCAATTGCAATTCCCTATTCCCATTCCATTCATTGACGCCCACCTCATAGACCATATCAATTTTATCCCCGGATTTGAGGGTTTGGCACCAGTGGCCAAAACAGAACCCGATGCATTTACGGGTTGTTTTTTGGCCGTCAAATACGGAGAGACGCAAATGTTTCCCTAGATTACCAATAGGGTCGAGCGATTTGACCGTCACCCCTCGCGAGATAAAAACCGGACGAGGATTATCTTTTCCAAAAGGCTCACACTGCTCGAGCTGACCCATGAGATCCCAATTGATTTCTCGGAGCGGAATTTCCTGGTCGATCATGAGCTTCGGGATCACATCCGAGTCGCGCGATTTGAGAAAGAAAAATTCACTCGCTTTTTTCTGGAATATCGGCCAATCCGCTCGGTTCTTCAGCGTGAATCCGCAAGCCGCGGCATGACCTCCAAATTTCTCAAACAGACCCTTCATCTCCCAAAGCATATCGACAAAATTGAATCCAGGAATCGAACGCACCGAACCCGCGATTTTCCCGTCCAGATCCGCGGCCACGACCGAGGGCAGGTAAAATTCCTGGCAAAGTTTCCCGGCCACAAGCCCCGCGACTCCCAAGGACCACGAGCTGTCATAAACCGAAAGCACTCGGCGCGCGTCCAGCGGAACCTCTCCCAGCTGACGATACGCAGACTCCATCATGCGGGTCACCACGTCTTTACGATCGGCGTTATTCTTGTTGATAGCTTCGGCGAGTTCACCCGCCCGCACCGGCGACTCTTCCATGAGCAGCTCGAACGCGATATTGGCATGATCCATGCGCCCGGCGGCATTGATGCGAGGCGCAATTTGAAAGCCAATGGTATCGGCATCCAGTTTAGCGGGCTTCTCTCCCCCAAGCAGTCCCGCACGTTCGAGCAGACTCTTCATGCCCACGCGACGGGATTTGGCCAGTACCACCAGGCCATATTTGACCAAGGTCCGATTCTCACCGAGGAGGGGCATCATGTCCGCGACCGTCGAGATGGCCACCAAATCCAGAAGCCATTTTTCAAAAGCAAAAGCTTCTTCTTTTTTGACTCCAAATTCCTCGCTCTTCGTACGAAGAATGGCCTGCATGAATTTGAATGCCACTCCTCCGCCTGTCAGATATTTAAAAGGATATTCTTCTCCAGGAGCGCGGGGATGAATCAAAATGCACTCCGGAGGTACGGCTGGGACCTCATGATGATCGGTGACAATCACGGTAAACCCCGATGATTTAGCATACTCGACTTCTTCCCGATTGCTGATCCCGCAGTCAGCCGTGATGAGTAAGAAGGCGCCTTTTCGAGCCAGATAATCAATAGCCTTTTTAGACAGACCATAGCCTTCGGTTTCCCGATGAGGCAAATAAACCAGAGCCTCTCCGCCGAGAAGTCGAATCGTGGAAGCCAAAATCACGCTGGCCGTGACGCCATCCGCATCATAGTCCCCGTGAATCGCGACTAATTCTTTCGCTTTAATTTTTCCCGAGAGTAAATCTACCGCTTCAACCATTCTCGAAAATAAAAAAGGATCATGGACGTCTTCCAAATAATCCGGAGTCAAAAACTCTTCGATTTGCGCCTCGGTCCGCAATCCCCGATCCCACAGCAACTGCAAAACGATCGGATGCACCTCCGGAAACTGATCCCGATTGGCGACCTCCACGGGCGTCTTGATCTCCCACTGCGCTATTTTCTTCATATAAATTTAACAAAATCAGCCAGCCAAAAAATCAGATTTCTTCAAAAAAATCTGATTTCAGGTTCAATTGCCCAATAAAGGCAATATAGTGAATAGAATCATGGAAAAAATCATGACAATACAAATGACCTTCCAGAGGATTTTTGTGATTTGATGACGATGCATATCTAAACAACAAATCCCTCCCCAACCCTCCCTTTGACAAGGGAGGGGGTAACAGCCTCCCCCTTGTCAAAGGGGGATTGAGGGGGATTTGTTGTTAATTTACCTTTTAAGTACCGCAATAAAGGCATCCGGCGGGATATCAACTTTGCCGATGCCCATTTCCTTCATTTTTTTCTTGCCTTCTTTTTGCTTGCTGAGTAATTTCATCTTACGACTCACGTCGCCGCCAGACAGATAATCCGTCACATCCTTTCTCATGGCCGGAATTTTTGCGCTAGCAATAATTTTTGCGCCAATAGCCGCCTGGATCTTCACCTCAAATTGCTGGCGCGGCAAAATATCTTTGAGAGTCTCCACAATTTTGCGCCCCGCATAATAGGCATCCTCTTCATAGACGATAGTAGCCAATGGCTCCATTTTTTTATCCGCCACCAAAATATCCAGGACAACCACTTCCACTTCTTCGTAGCCATCAAATTCATAATTGAGAGACGCATACCCGGTGCTGACACTTTTGAGCTTATCATAAAAATCCACGATGATGGAGGACAAATGCATGCGGTAATGAAGAACCGCAGTCCCAAGATCCAAATACTCCGTCGAAATATAAGTGCCCCTTTTTTCGCTGACCAATTGCATCACCGGCCCCATGTAATCCTTGGGACAGACAATCGAGACCTTCATCATGGGCTCTTCCAGTTTGGCGATTTTGGACGGATCCGGCAAATCGGAAGGAGATTTCACGATTGAAAAATCTTCTCCATCGCCAAGTCTGTAAAGGCGATAAGCCACCGAAGGCACGGTGATGATAAGATCGAGGTCGTATTCACGGCGAAGTCGCTCCTGAACAATGTCCAGGTGAAGCATGCCGAGAAACCCCGCGCGAATCCCAAATCCCAAGGCATTGTTATTTTCCACCTCGTAGACCAAAGACGCGTCATTGAGCTTGAGTTTCTCAACCGCTTCTCTTAATTTTGAAAATTCATTGCCCTCTTTGCAAAAAATACCAGCAAAAACAAAGGGCTTCACCTCCTTGTATCCGGGCAAAGCAACCGTCACCGACCGATCGCCGATCGTGTCACCCACGCGGCACTGACCCAAGTCCTTCACCCCGAAAGAAACATAGCCGATTTCTCCAGCGGAGAGTTCTTCGCATTCCACATATTTTGGGCGAAATACGCCGACTTCCAAGACTTCGGCGTCCTGGCCCATGGAGACAAATCTGATTTTGTCCCCTTTTTTGATGCGGCCCTCCATCACGCGAATATAGGCAATTACCCCTTTATATTCATCATATACAGAATCAAAAATGAGGGCTCGCAGAGGCAATGACGTCTCTATTCTAGGCGGTTTGATTTTCGACACGATTCGCTCCAGAATCGAGTCCACATTGAAGCCGGTTTTGCCGGACACTCGAAGCACATCCTCTCTGGGGCATCCAATCAGATTCACGATTTCATCCGTCACCTTCTCGACCTCGGCCGCCGGCAAATCGATTTTATTGGCCACAGCAATCACTTCCAGATTCTGATCCAGTGCCAGATACAAGTTGGCCAAGGTCTGAGCCTGAATGCCCTGAGTGGCATCCACAAGCAAAATCGCGCCCTCGACCGCAGCCAATGACCGTGACACTTCATACGAAAAATCAACGTGGCCCGGAGTATCGATCAGATTCAAAATATATTCCTGCCCGTCTTTGGCGGTGTAATTCATGCGCACTGGCGTCAACTTGATCGTGATCCCCCGCTCGCGCTCGATGTCCATGGAATCAAGCAATTGCGCCTGCATGTCTCGCCTCTCCACGGTTTTTGTCAATTCCAAAAACCGGTCCGCCAAGGTGGACTTTCCATGATCAATATGAGCGATAATGCAGAAATTACGGATGCTTTTCATATAATTTTAGAGGGGCCTTGTCAGCCTGAGCCTGTCGAAGGCTTTCCTTAGAAATGCTTCGACCACCCTAGGCTAAAACAGCTTCGGGTTGGCACGGCAGGCTCAGCATGACAACTCTTTTCAAAAAACTATCTCAAAAGGATTTTGCACTAAAAACGCATAAAACACAATATGCTTCTTCTTCAGAATAGAAGAGAACAATAATGCCACCAAAAAGCTGTGGATAACCCCGACAAAAAACATTTTTTTCCAGACATTTTCCGAAAAAATTTCCCGCATAAACATTGTACAAAACACCAATTTAAATATCTTTGTAGGAATAAAATTGACAGTATAAAAATATAAAATTACAATGGTTATAGAAATATTAAAAACAAAAATATGAAAATAAAAAATAATTATTTATCAAATAAATTAAAAGAACCATACCTGTATTCCAAAACCAAAAAAGCGGACAATAACAGCCGGTCCCCTCCCGAATAAAAACAAAATAAAATAAAATTGTAGAAATAAATAGGACAAAAAAGGGCTCAATTTATTTGAGCCCTTCAATCATTAATAAGACAAGGCGAATAAAATCGCAAAAAACATTAAAAAACAAATCATATGTGCGGAATCATTGGTTATATCGGAAACAGGGAAGCAAAACCCATTCTCCTTCGAGGACTCGAAAGCGTGCTGTATAGAGGATATGACTCCGCGGGGCTATCGATCCGGGATGAAAAAAATAAAACCACCCACTATTATCGATCTCCCGGAAAGCTCGAAAATTTGAAAAAGAAACTGGATCCCCTCTCGATCGGCGGAACCGTCGGCATTGCCCATACGCGCTGGGCAACACACGGAATCCCCTCCGAAGAAAACGCTCACCCCCACCGGGATTGCCACGGAAAAATCCATGTGGTCCACAATGGAGTCATCGAGAATCACGCGGAACTAAAAAAACAATTGATAGCCGAAGGACACCGATTTTTCGGCCAGACCGATACGGAAATCATTCCTCACCTTTTAGAAGAAGAAAAGAAACAAAACCCGACGATGAATACGCGGGAATGCTTGCGAAGGATTCTGTCTAAAATGGAAGGCGCCTTTGCCATAGTGGTCATGGACGCGGACGGACCCGACTCTTTATTTTTAGCGCGAAAAGAAAGCCCGCTTTTATTTTCATACAATAACGAACAAAACGAATTTCTTATTTCTTCGGATCCCGGGACATTCTATCTCTATCCCGATATCGCACAAAAAGTAGTGGCCATGCCGCCGGAAACCCTTGTAGCCTTAGGAGGCGGAAAAATAGAAATCACGGATTTCGAATCAAAACCGCAAAGCCCTATATCTGTTCCCATGAATGAAACGGAAGAATTCGCTCAAAAACAAGGCTTTCCCCACTTTATGGCCAAAGAAATCTTTGAACAACCCAAAGCACTTCGCGACACCCTTAGCGGCCGCATGATTTCCGATATTGCGGGAGTCAAACTGGGAGGACTGGAACAACAAAAAGAATCCATACTTTCAAAAGAGAAAATATTCTTGATTGGCTGCGGCACGTCTTTTCACGCGAGTCTGGTAGGCAAATTTTTATTTGAAGAATTTGCAGATATGGAAGCTCACGCGGAAATAGCTTCCTTATTCCGGTATCGCAAACTCCCCCTTCATCCAAAACGAGACTTGGCATTATTCATTTCTCAATCCGGAGAAACCGCGGATACTTTGGGATGCGTGACCGAACTTAAAAATAAAAATATTCTATGCCTCGGCCTTATCAATCGCGTAGGAAGTACTATTGCCAGAGAATGCGGAGTGGGCATTTATCAACGAATCGGACCCGAAATTGGAGTAGCCTCCACAAAAGCATTCACCGCACAAATAGCTAATCTCGCCTTGCTAACCCTTTTCTTTGGTCAATCAAAAAACATGTCTTTATCAGACCGTACTCTATTTATCAATACCCTGAATTCATTGCCAGATATCATTGAAAAAACAATCAACATTTTAGATCCGCAGATAAAAAAACTTGCCGAGGATTATTCAAAATTCACAAACTTTCTATTCTTAGGCAGAAAGTATAATTATCCAACAGCCATGGAAGGAGCGCTCAAACTCAAAGAAATCAGTTATATTCATGCCGAAGCTTATGAAAGCGGAGAAATGAAACATGGACCTCTGGCAATGATCACGGACCAGTTCCCTACATTTTTCCTCTGTCCCAATGATTCAGTATATGCCAAGAACATATCGAATATGCAGGAAATCAAAGCTAGATCAGGGCCAGTGGTCGCTATTGCCACCGTTGGCGATACGCAAGTAGACACAATCGCAGACCAAGTACTGTATCTTCCACCCATTTACGAACCGCTCAGCCCAATTCTCTATAGCATCCCCCTGCAATTATTCGCCTATTACATGGCGGTTCTAAAGGGTTATAATCCCGATCTCCCCCGCAATCTTGCCAAATCCGTCACCGTCCAATAACCTATAGCTTGTCCACTCAAGGCTGTTCTATTCGTAATTCTTAATTCTTAATTCGTAATTTTACTATGGATCTCTTCCCCACCCTCAAAAAATTTGATTTCTCTGACAATGAAATCAATGTTTACTTAGCTCTTTTGCGACTCGGGCCTTCACCTGTCCGAAAAATCGCGGAAGAGTCAAAAGTCAATCGTGGCACGACTTACGATATTCTCAAATCACTCATTGAACAAAGGCTGATAACGTACTATCACAAAGAAAAACACCAATACTTCACGGCCGAAAACCCAAAAAACTTAAGTTTAGTTCTAGAAGAAAAACGCAAAAAACTGGACCTATTAGGCAATCAGATGAATGATCTCATTCCGGAACTCGAGAGCCTGGCTAATGAGTCCGGCAAAAAACCCGTGGTCAAATTTTATGAAGGAGCGCACGGGGGAAAAATAATTTTGGAGGATCTTCTGGAATCCTGCCAAAAACAAGGAAACCTCTCTTATGCAGCCTACTCTTCCGAACCGGTAGCCCAAACACTCTACGAAAAATTCCCAAATTTCACGGAAAAACGGATCCAAAATAATATATCTGTCCGGGTTATATCACTATGGCAAGGCGGCACAAGTGCGAAACTAGCCAGCCGCAAATACCTACCAACCGACAAACAAAGCAAAGACCCCAATTTCGTGCTCATTTATGCAGACAAGGTCGCTTTTTTTTCGGTCAATGCCGCGGGAGAACTCATCGCCGTGCTCGTGGAAGACCGCGCTATTTTTCAAACCCAGATGATTATTTTTGAACAAATCTGGAAAACTCTGCCATAGCCCAGAATAAGGAAAGAACCGATGGATTGACTCGGCTAGAAATTCCATTTAAAGTGATAGAGAAATAAAACACCGGCCCCTTAAAAATTAACTTCACAGAACCCTATCATTTCTTCGCAAAAATAGAGTTCTCAAAATCTATGGCATCCAAAACTGCCGGACAAGAAACCACATTAAAGGGGCTGGCCAATCAAATTGCTGAGCTCACCCAAATCACGCGGAAAGGATTTGAATTCCTGCAGAAACAACATGATGATTTCAAAACCGAAATGTTTAGTTTCAGAACTAAAACCGAACAATCTCTCTCTTCGATACACACACAACTGCATGATATTCGAGAAGATTTGGACCGAGTAGAGAAAAAACTCGAGAATGTCAGAAAACAATCAAAAGAAGATACGGATATGCTCTCCCAAGAGGTGCTCAGCCTCAGACAAAGGGTGGCCTTCTTGGAAAAACAAATGTTGGCGCAGAAAAAAGCATAGACTCAATAAAACTAGGTCTCGACAACATGTCGAGACCTAGTTTTATTGAGCGAGAGGCTCATCGACCTTTACGAAAATTAGCACTTTTGAGGCTAAAATTTGCGATTTCACAATCATTGCCCCATAAAAAATGAGTGAATTTGCATTACATTAAGCCTAAATTCATCCAAAATTGCTTATTTTGAGTGAATATGCTATTATTTAAGCATAAATTCACTAAAAATATGGCTATTTCTAACCTCACAAAAAACAAAATTCAATCCCTCAAAAACGAATTCGACACCCTGCGAAAAGGAAAAGAATCGCTTCTGGTCATGATTGATGAAGTCGAAATTCCAGAAAGTGTCTATAACTCCAATGCAATTGAAAACTCGACTCTTACCCTCAAAGAAACCGAGAAGATTCTTTTGGATATGGAAGTTTCCAGAGATGTACCCGTGCGCGAAGTATTTGAAGCGAAAAATCTGGCACGAGTCATTGGCTATATTCGCAACAAATCAAAGGAAATCCAAGTCAATGAAGAAATCATTTTATTGCTGCACCAAATGCTCATCGGCGGAATCAATGACGATATTGCTGGACGCTTCCGAATAAAAGGCGAATATGTAAGAGTTGGCTCCCATATCGCCCCTGCCCCAGAGCATGTGCAAAGTTTGATTACCTCTCTTATCAATGAGTACAGCCTCAATCTCTCAGGCTATTTTATTGATAAAATTGCGAAATTTCATTTGGATTTCGAGAATATCCATCCCTTTTGTTACGGAAATGGACGTATTGGCAGAGTTCTCATGAATTTCCAGCTTCAAAGACTGGGACTTCCCATGATTATTATTCGCGATAAAGAAAAATCAAAATATTATAAATCGTTTGCGGAATACGAAATGAATAAAAATACCAAAGCAATGGAAAAAGTCCTGTCATTGGCCCTCATGGAGTCGCTCCATAAACGAATTACTTATCTCAAGGGAGAAAAGATCATTACTCTTTCTGAATTTATCAAAAAACAGGGTAAGTCTGCTCCTTCCATAACAAACGCCGCTCGCCGTCAACATATACCCGCTTTTCGGGAAAAAGGAGTGTGGAAAATTGCGGAGGGATTTAATGTTAGGGGGATTCTATTATATCGCGGAAATAAATAAGCTTCCCCATAAGTGTACATAAAAGTTCAATTCCTGTTAGGGTCATTTTGGATGACCAATAAAATCAGGCATTCCAAATATAGTAAAATCAAGAAAATAGAGTGGGTCAGAACTAATGGAAACCCCTATAAATAAAAGAGAAAAAGAGTGTTTTCACACTCTGTTTGACGTCGGGGCGACTAACGGGAATTGAACCCGTGAAACTGGCTCCACAAACCAGTGTTTTACCACTAAACTATAGTCGCCATGGGGACAAACTGTCCACGAGGGGAATTTATCACAAATATAGGGTTTTGGTCAAAAAAATGCCGAGCAATATAAAAAACCATCTTTAATACAGCATTAAAGATGGTTTACCATACACTATTTTAACTACTCCGTCAATTTCACCTCGATCATTTTCTTGAATTCGAGGTAATTTCCGGGAACATCGGCGAGTTTTTGGCCATTCCAGACAAAGGTGGGTGTGGAGTCGATTCCCAAGGAGAGGCTCGAGAGATAATCCGCCCGGACATTGCCACGAGCCGCCCTGGAATCCATGTCGGTCTTGAATTTCTCGACATTCAAAGACAAAGACTCTGCATAAGAGACAAAAGCGGCCTCAGGATCCGCGGACGCAGACCACACGGACTGATTTTTGAAAAGCAGATCGTGCATTTCCCAGAACTTGCCCTGAGTTCCGGCGGCCTCAGCCGCGGCCGCCGCGGACTCGGCATACGGATGAATGGAAAGAGGATGATGCCGATAAACAAAAGCGAGCTTGTCCCCCATTTCCTTGGCTAATTCTTCCACAATCGAGCTGTAAAAACTGCAGGCCGGACACTGGAAGTCGCTGTATTCTACGAGTAAATTTCCACTGTCTTTATTTCCTTTGACCCAATCATGATCTGAGATCGCGGCCACCTCGGGAATAGATACCCCCGGCCGAGAAGACCAATAAAGACCAACTATTCCAGCAATAATCACCAAAATAACACCCAAAACTGTAATGCGATTGAGTTGTTGATCCGTCATAAAAATTAGTTTCAAAAAATATAATTATCGTGACTCCATAATAGCGATTTATGGCGCGCGGAACAAGTTGGAATTATCGCCCTACAGGGCTCTCGGGGATGATGGCTAGGCCCGCACGTACTTGCTCACGGCGTAGGAGCTGGAAAATACGGAGAGAAGGGCGGCGACGAGGCCTTGGGAACCAGCCAAGAGCCAGAAATTTTCTGAGAAGTAACGAAGGAGATCTAGATTGATGGAGCCGAAGAATTCCACGATATACGGATTGAGGACGAAAATACCCCAATAAACAAGAGCCAAAGATGCGGCCACGGAGAGGATGCTGAAGAAGAGGGCCTGGATCAAAAACGGAAACTCGACAAACCAATTAGACGCGCCCACCAGCTTCATGATGCGGATTTCGTCTCGGTGGGTGTAGATCGCCATACGGATGGTATTGAAAATAATGATGATGGCGATACAGATGAAGATAATGCTCATGCCCACCACCATGCGCTTAATATGGGCGGAAATCTCGGTGATTTTGTCGATGACTAGTTGATGACGCGTGAAATTCTTCTCAGCGATGAGAAGCGCGAATTTCGGGTCTTCTAGCACGGCCAAAATAAGGGGGAAGAACTCGGGAGACTTGGCTTTGACCACCAAGGTCGCGCCCAGCGGGTTGTAGCCGATTTCTTCGAGAGACGCGATGATAGTGGCATCATTTTTGTGATTTTCTTTAAATAATGCCAGGGACTCTTCTTTGGAAATAATTTTAGCTTCTTTGACCTCGTCCATAGAGACCATCTTGGTCTCCAACTCGTAAATCTGGTTATCATTGACCTCTCTCTTGAAAAAAATACTCACGTCCACCTTATCTTCCAGCGTCGTGATCGCCGCATTCGATACCACGGAAAAAAAGATGAGCACATTGACTGAAATGAGCGCAAAAACCATCATGGTCACCGTGATGAGGGACAGCCAAATATTTCTCCAAAAATCCACGAATGCGTATTTAGTTGTGCGGTAGAGAGAGAGCAACATAAAATAAAGACGAATTACAAATTACGAATTACGAATGCAACAGCCGGCTGTTTTGTTGTTCATTCGTAATTCGTAATTCGTCTTTCGTAATTTTCTATACATGATATTTCCCCTTCTCCTCATCCGAGTAAAGCGTCCCATCTCGGAGCGTAATCACGCGGTGGCCAAGGGAATCGACGACCGCACGGTTGTGGGTGATGAGAACCACCGTTGTGCCGAGTTCATTTACTTTGCGGAGGAGATCGATTACTTCCCTGGTATTATTGTCATCGAGATTGCCTGTAGGCTCATCAGCAATGAGAATTTTGGGACGGTGAACAAGAGACCGAGCCACGGCAACCCGCTGTTTTTCGCCGCCTGAGAGATGCATGGGATAGCGGTCGAGATTGTCTCCCAGCCCTACGATATCGAGGACTTCCGGCACGATATCTCGTATCTGCCGATAGCTCTCGCCCAATACCTCGAGTGAAAAGGCCACATTTTCAAATACGGTCTTTTTGGGGAGCAGATTAAAATCCTGAAACACCACTCCGATCTGGCGGCGGAGCATGGGTACTTCATACGACGAAATATGGGTGATATCCCATCCGCCGATAGTGACCGTCCCCTCGGTTGGCTTAATTTCGGAAATCAAAAGCTTAGCTAGGGTCGTCTTCCCGGTCCCGCTCGGCCCGACCAAAGAGACAAACTCTCCAGGATGAATGTGGAAATTGATGTCCCGGAGAGCATATTGATCCGGCCCGTATTTTTTCGATACTCCCACCAGTTGAATCATAAAAAATTATCTGCTATCTTTCAGGTGGATTTTAGCATGAAATAAATGAGAGGGCGAGTCATGCGGGTATAGTTTAGTGGTAAAACGCGACCTTCCCAAGGTTGAGTTGTGGGTTCGATTCCCACTACCCGCTCCTCCCAAAAAAACGTAGGGACGTTGCAATGCAACGTCCCTACGTTTTTTTGGGAGCCGGAGGTCAGAATTGAACTGACGACCTTTGCTTTACGAAAGCACTGCTCTACCAACTGAGCTACTCCGGCAAAACCAATTACGAATTTCAAATTACGAATGAACAGCCTATCAAAATAAAAAAGGCCTATTACGCCTCTCATTATTAACAATATTCCCCAAAAAATTCAATATTTTAATTTTGTTGTTCATTCGTAATTCGTAATTCGTCATTCGTAATTCTTAATTGATTAGGTCTTTCCTAAAAAAATAATAAAACCACTTCTCCCAATTGGCATAAGCCTCCTTTGGGTCTACGGTGCCAGCAGCAAGGACCCCCACGCCCAATTTTTGGCCTAGAACGACCACTACTTCTTCATCGTCCTTCTTGAGTCCCAAATTGAGACGCGCTTCCCTCTCGAGGAAACTGACGGTTTTATAATAGCTGAGTTTGTCTTCTAAAAGCGCATTTTGCCTTTCGAGTTTTTTGATCTCCCCCTCAAAAGAAGCAATTTCCCGCTTGACAGTATACCCTTTCGCGGTCTGACGGACGATAGCCAGAGACACAAATACAATCAGAAAAACCGTGGGAATCATGAGGATTTTCCATGGAAAAGAAAAGGCTTTCCGGGGGGTGGATGAACGCATAGGGAAAAATAGCAACCCAACTTCGCCCTAAGATGGACTACTCGGGGCAAGCAAAACGGCCAGCAACAAATCCCCCTCAGTCCCCCTTTGACAAGGGGGAGGCCTACGCCCTCCCTTGTCAAAGGGAGGGTTGGGGAGGGATTTGTTGTTTTGTTATTCCCCCATTATACAAAAAATATTTCTAATAACAAAACCACTCCGACTTTCGTCGGAGTGGTTTTTCGTCGAGTATCGACAACGCTTTTTCTCACGTCATCTCTATCGCAGATCTAGTTTAGTAGATAGCGGTTCGAGAGTTGGTGGGATAAGAGTTGGAGATATCGATGATTGGGCGGTTAAGTCCACCGTTGGCTGGAGTATAAGTCCAGTTGAAACCGTTGGTATTGTCAGCAATACCTCGGTTTCCAGGCACTCTGAGAGTCAAAGTGGCTGTTCCATTGTTGTTTGTAGCCTTCATAGTTGAAGTGTCAGCTACAACAGCATAGGTCGAGCTAGAGTTAGCACCAATCTGTTCGCCAGCAGGCAGCTTGAAGGCGACGACAGCTCCGGACTCAGGAAGATCAGTATCCTGGAGTACATTGCTGGATCGTCGGATCAAATCGTTGTTGGCCAAGGCAGCTGGAAGAGGAGGCACGATCACGAAACAGTTGGCAGCGGCACAAGGAGCGACGTTACCTACTGCAAGGACACGATGACCCTGTCCAACATTGCGAACAAGTAGAGGACCTGCCAATTGTACGAAGGAGACAATATCTCCCACAACAACCGTAGGTGCAGCATTCGTTCCAATGATGACGGACCCAACACCTGTAGCACCGTTAGCAACGTTGACTAAGGCATCAGCCGCATCATTGGTGAAGGCGCAGATAACCACGTTATCAGCCAAAGCTGTTCCGCGGACACCTGGAGTGATCACGATAGAACCCGTAATACCGAGATCAGCAGTTGTGACTTGAGTCACACGATAACCGATCGTTCCGTTCGGGCTGATACCAGCCTGGTTCGGAGCGCCACAGTTAGCAGCTGCAGCTCGGAAAGTGATACGGTCACCGACAGAGAAAGATCGATTAGCAGTACCCGCATCGAAAGCGATCAAAGTCGCGCCGACCGCAATACCCCCACCGTTATTCACCAAAGGAGCGGCACCGTTGGCAATATTCGTTCCAGAGGGAACGTATACCAATTGAGCAGCCTGGGTGAAAATTCCGCCAGGTCCGGTTGGGATCTGAACAGTCTTAGCACCATCGGTGTTGGAAGCTCTCCAGAGCTGATAGTTATGAGCACCGAAACCGTTGACTACGTCAAAGGAACCGGAAACTTCAAACTTCAGCTTGTCGATGATGATCGGCCGATTGCCCTGGGAAGCCAAGACAAAGGTACCCACCTGAGAAGTCACAGTCTGAGACAAGTCTTGGAAGGAGGCATGAGCTGAGCCAACCAAGCGAGCTTCTTCTGTGGTCTTGACATTGGAGATAACCGTAACGAATCGAGTGATTGCACCACCCACCACAAATTCGCCAGCAGCCAAGATATCTACGATAGCAGCGCCGGCGCCACAAGCATCAGGATCAAGTTGAATGGTCGTTCGACCAGCAGCGATCAATGCCTTAGTACAAACCGTAAACTGAAGATTTTCGTTCACACCTGCAACCACATGATTATCAGTAAAGTCGCCATCGTTGTTGAAGTCGATTCGGACGAGATCTCCGTTCTCGAAGTTCTCGCCATCGTTGACTTCAATCGTATCAGCACCCGCAGGAGCAGCAGCAACAGGGAAAGAAGCAACCGCTATGCCTCCGGAATCTCGAGTATTAGCACCAGAGACCGCACCGTCATATTCGAGGTAAGTCGGAATGACTGTGACAATGTTCTGGCCAATACCCAAGAGGATATTACCGGCAAAGTTCACATCAGCTGCTACTTGGAACTGACCTACAGTACCCTTGGCAACCTGTGAATTAAGACCCGTAAATCGCACTTCACCATGGTTTGTTCCGACCACATTGGTGATCTGAGAAGTGGAACCAACAGGAGTCGTACCGCGGAAGAGCTTGTAGTTATTCAAGTTTCCACCGTTTCGCACCTGGAAGTACAAGTTGCGGATATTGATAGCTTCAGAATTGTTGTTCTCAGCAATCTGGAAGAGGAGCAAAGGTGCCCCGGTCAGACCGCTGTGGAGAAGTTCAGCCAAGTTCACAACGCCATCGTTTTGAGGATTGACATTGAGAACACCAGCATTCTGAGCCAAGACCGCATTGTTGAATTGTTCAGCAATGGCAACCGTGGTCTGAGAGCCAGATCCTACGGCCGACGTGACAGCCAAACCAACACCGACTCGATCATTGACTGGGAAAGCAGTTGAAACAACTGCGAACACATCGACGATGCGAGGAGTATTAGCCGGAACCGTCAAATTGGTGGAAGCTGTAAATCCAGCAACCGTTGCAATATTGAAGGAAGGAGCAATAGGCTGACCCCCCACCATCAAAGTGATGTTGGACACGGCCTGCAAGTTGGCAAGCACAGTATCTACAGCACAGTTATTGGCAGTTGTCAGGCCTACACCCTGACCAGCAGGACGTCGACAAATGCGAATCTGAATCGCATTGACTCTCTGATCTTCAGCAGATCCGGCCTGGAGGTTGAAAGAAGCAATTTGCTGCAATCCACCGCCCAAAACTAAGTTCTGAGGAGCAAAGGAGCTATTGGCACTCACAGTCAAGGTTGAAGCATCGACCGTGAGGGTGTTGCCTGCAATAGCCAAAGCAACTTGATTCAAGAAGTTGTTGGAAGAAACGCGTCGTGCACGGAGACCCGTGAGTACAACTGCGTAAGAATCCGCAATATTGGCATTGGCGTTCTGGGAAATATCACCGACAAAGGTAATCTTTCCAACTTCACCTGCTTTTACCGTGTAAAAGCTGTTGAGGTTATGAGCCACACCCACACCATTAGCATTGGAACCCGCACCACACTGCAGAACGTTATTCACGACTGTAATGGCAGCAGCAGGCACACCGTTAATACAGGCCGTACCATAATTGGTCGGATCATTAGCAGTGATACTAAAGATGTTATTACCAAGCTTATTCTGGATCTTGATAGTTCCAGTCAAAGCCAAAGCATTGGTCAAAAGACCATTGTTGTTGTCGCGGCGAATGGCATAGTCAAAGGTCTGGAATTCCAGATCTTCACCAAAGACATTGACATCGAAGCTAGCCAAAGCAACATTGGTCATACCACGAGCAATCTTTCCAGCTAAGGAAGAGGTCGCGCGAGACAAGTTTACATTACCCTGTCGGAAACGAACCACATTGAAGAGGTCGCCGATCGGGAAAGCGTTGAAGAGGTTCACGCCACCCAATTGAATGGGGGTGACACCTACTTGAGTCTCAATACCGCGAGCAAACACGTCATTAGCTTCCTGAATAGCGAAGTTGAGTGTTCGGTTGGCGGAATTGGAAGTAGAAGTAGTGTTCAGACGCACGGTGAAATCTCGAAGCTGGCCTTCCGTGATCAAATAACCACCGTTAGGACCAATCAAAGTGGCAGGAACTGCGGAGGCAGCCAAGTTCTTCACCACAAAGGAAATTTCATTATTTCTCATCTCTCCAGTAGCCACAATATTATTGTTCTGGTCAATGAGGCGAACCGTATCTACATCTCGATCAGAAGCACTTCCGTTGTTATGGAGATTGAGAGTCATGAGTTCGACAGATTCGTTACCAGTAATTTCCTGGAAACGGAATTTAGCGATATCAAGATCTTTCACTCCCTGATCTACTTCCGTGGGGTTGACATTGTTTCCACTGGCAACCGCGCCGGCAGAAAGTTGAAGCTGACCAATCGCTCCGGCTCCGTTGACGATACTCTGGAGAGGAGAAACGAATGGGAAAGCACCCACAGGAACAATCACCTGACCCGCAGCATTTTGTACTACGAGGGCATTGGCTGTCTGCAATTGAACACCGACAGTACCGGTTTGGACTGCAGCGCCAATATTGACATTGACACAGAAGGTGGTCTTGGCACCAAGAGCCAAAATAATGGGTTCAGAAGCAAAAGCCGAACTGGCAGTCGATTGACCGAAAGTCACGTTATTGCCATGAAGAACACCATCTTTATCAGTTACAAGCACTCCAGCGACGTTAGCATCGGCCAAAATACCGATTCGGTTCACTGTAATACCGGTGACTCGAACTTCCTGGTTGGTTCCATTGTTTGCATCCAGACAGAGAACTTTCGCATAGAAAGCACCTCCGGGGATAGCGGAACCGGCAACAGGAGTCAAATTGGACATGGAAACGGTTACGCTACCAGTGACGGTTGTACCGGCTCCAGCACCCAATTCTTTCTGAGCAGGATCTACGATATTGGCAACCTTGCCCAAAATGGGAGTTCCAGTTGGGAGAGCAGCCAATTTTGCAGCATTGAGGTTAAGGGTGTATTCGGCACGGAACCAGTTTGCATCTAATGCTCCGGTTTCAAGCTTTTGCTTTTCGCCAGTACCATTGATGAAATACATATCAGTTCCATCGGACACTACGGATCCCTTTGGAGGAACGGCAGTGGTCATTGCTTCTCCAACAATATAGTTGGTGAAGAAAGCATCCGGTACATCATCCACTCTCTGGGCCCAAGCAGCACCGTAGAGTTCCATGGCTACACCTTCTGTAGCAACATGATACAATTTACCGCCCAAACCTATAGCATAAACCTTAGGGTCGGTAGTAATTTTTACGAGTCGAGTACCACCGCGGTAAACGACGTTTCCACCAATAGGAATATTGGCAAGCTCAGCATCCGTGATTGTTTTCACGGTGCCAAAATCTTTAAACCAAGTCTTAAAGGTTTTTTCGTTAGGGAACACATATCTCTTGGCATCAGGACCATAAGCATATACTGAGGCGCCAGAGGCTTTGATCAAGTCACCTGAAACGAGGGTAGCCGCTGAGGCTCCCACAGGCAACAAGGCCAAACCTAAGCTCCAAAATGTGGTGCTTACTGTCAATCCGACAGACAAGAGTTTCTTTGCGAAACTTTGATTTGACATATTTTGTTTATTAATATAACTAAATCGCGGCTTAAAATTTACCTTTTCCGGAATAGGTTTTTTTGGTCTTATCCATCATTCCTCCCGTTTCTTAGGCGGGACCGACCTTTTGCAAGGGAATAATGCACAACACCCCTAAAGCGGCAAGTATAAAGTGCTACGAAATAGGCTAAATAAGGGATCCAGCCGCACCTTTTTTTCCCCCTTTATACGGAGAAAACCGGCCTGTCATGGCTAGAAACCAGCTTATTTACAAATAGAATCCAGACTCCCTAGTAGGTCCACCCTGAAGCTCGTCACTCGCGAATGAAGTGTTCGTCACGAAAAGCGGTATCTTATTTGGAATCTGGGAAAAAATTTCCCCCCTCTCCTTTTCCCGACCCTTCGACTCGGGGCCGATAAATCGGCCACCTCGCTCAGGGTCTGCGACCATCACTATTACGATCGAGTCGCAGACCCTGAGCGAAGTCGGCCCAAAGGGCCACGAGTCGAAGGGTCGGAGGATTACTTCACCTCTTCTACAACAGCTTCCTCTTTCTTTGATTGCTCCTCTTCTTGATCATTTTTCTCTTTTAACTGAGATAATTGAATGCTGACTTGTTCTACGGATGTAATAGCCGCTTGGACCACAAAATCTTCTCCGAGTTTTCCCTTGATCTCATTTAGCCCCTTTCCCAATTCTTCCGCTTTCTGATTGACCAGAGCCACGGTTTCCGTATCTCCTTTTTTAATTCCAGCGATTTGAATGCCGATGGAGTCCACTCCTTTTTTAATTTCCTCCAGAACAGGCCGGATCTTGGAATGATCTTCGATGGTAGAGGCTTCTCGGAGACGTTCCTCAACCAAAGAAACTTTCAGGCGGAGCAGATCATCTTGACTGGCCAGACGGAGTTTGGTGTCTTCCAGAGCGCGTTTGAGACTGTAGAGATTATCGCCGGGAAGACTATTCTTAGCCACGTTCACCGTCGCAGAACCGCTCTCCCAAAAAGCCACACACACTAAAGCGACCATGAGCGCCGATTTGCCCAAGTTCAAAACCAAAACGCCATCCCCCAAAAGTACTCTGGCAGATCCCAATACCGCCCATCGGCTTCCGGAAGCCTCGCTCGTAGGACGCAAAGACAAGAGACTTTTCCTTGTCTCCTTCTTCCACTCCTCCCTCGGGGCGGTCTTGGATTTAAGCGATTTCAACTGTGTGAATAATTCTTTCATAAATTTTTTAAATTCTCCCATGGAATATTTTTCGCAGCGCCCCCATCGCTCGATGCGCCAAAACCCTCACATTAACCAAACTTTTTCCACTGGCAGAGGCAATGTCCGAAAAACTCAAATCATCCAAATAACGCATGATAATAATATCTCTATACTCAGGCCTCAATCCAGAAAGCGCCTTTCGAATCGATTCCCTATCTCCCAAATTTTCAATCATTTTATCAAAAGCTGAGTCAGGAATCTGTGGCAACTCTTCCCAATCATCTAGGCGCAGATCTTTCTTGCGGCGGTAGAAATCGATGATGCGATTCCTCGCCATTTTATATAAAAAAGCATTTAAGTTTACGACCGGCACATTTTCGGAATCGGTCAGGTACTGCCAGCATTTAACGAAAATATCATTGGCAATATCGCGCGCATCATCCTCAGCCGCCACCTTGCCCAATATAAACCGATAAATGCGGTCAATATAGCGATCATAAAGACGGCCAAAGGCCTCCGAATCTTTATGCGTGATCACCCTATATAAATCGAATTGTTCTTGCCAGTTCACATGTTTTATATCTAATAAGACGGACGACAACGGCAAAATGTTACACTTTCTATATCCACCGAGCGCTCCAGAGCAAGAGCAGAATCAAAAAAAAGCTAATAATAGCATTTTTAAATAGAGAATTGCGATTAGAAAGAGGATCCAGGGCAATCCAAAAAATACTATACCACAAAGCCACTATCGACGCTTGAGTATAGTAATTAAAAGGGAAAAAAGCAATCACCCAGGAGAGTTCCATCGCCAACAAACTTCCTACTAAAGATAAATAAATCGCCCGCCAAGAGGCCCCCCTCTGGAATTCGGCCAAGCCAAAATAAGTGATCCAGAATAAACAAATGAAAATAGCCCCAATAAAGAATAAAAATAAGGGATCCTCCGCGGCTTTCCAATAGAAAAAAAAGAGCATCCCCCCAAAAACACTCCCGATCATCACGAGGGTCTGAACCAGCCGGTTCTTCCGATACCGATCCCAGTGATAAAGACCCAGTCCAAATAGCATAGCCGCAAAAAATGCCACGATATGAAAAAATAAGGCATCATCCTCGCCTTTCCACAAAAAAGAAAGCGATACGATCAAAAAGAACCAAAATCGAATATGAAACGACCGGCCAAAAGAAAAAAACAAAAAAACGACGAGACACACCAGCCACGCCAATAAAGAAACGGGAGAGGCCAATAGCCATTCGAGGAGGAGGAAATAGAGGAGGGAGAGAAACATAGCATTAGGAGGTAGGAAGTAGGTTGTAGGAAGTAGGAGGTAGGAAGTAGGAGGTAGGAGGTAGCGGCAACAAATCCCCCTCGGTCCCCCTTTGACAAGGGGGAAGGGGTGCTATTGCGCCCTCCCTTGTCAAAGGGAGGGTTGGGGTGGGATTTCTTTCTGATAAACCCCCAGCGTCTCCCTCGCAAACTTCTCCCAGGAGTATTTTTGGGTCGTACGGTAACCCTTCTCGACTAAATCCGTTCGCAAGAGATCATCTTGGGAAATGCGAATCAGGGACTCTACAAATTCCGCTTCATTCCCGGGATCGAAAAAAAGAGCCCCATCTCCCAGAATTTCAGGAAGACACGATCGGTTGGAAGATAAAACGGGAATGCCATAGTTCATGGCTTCCAGAGGCGGGAGGCCAAAACCTTCCACAAAAGAAGGAAAGACATAACAAAAAGCACTTCGATAAATAAAACAGAGTTCACAATCCGACACCTGTCCTCGAAAAATCACCGGACTCACCCCGTCTGGAGATTCGAGCAGGCCCAATTCCCCCGCCAGCTTTTTCACGCCTTCGTAAAAATAATCCATTTTGCCTACCAAAACGAGCTGATGAGTGAATCCATTTTTATGCACAAACACTTTATAAGCCCGAAGCAGTCCCTCCAAATTTTTGTGGGGATAAGCATTGCCTACATACAAAAAATAAGGACGAATAATATCACGGCTAGAGTCATTTTTTCCGCTGGCACGGCCTGGTCCTTCTTGGCAAATATTCACCCTGCCGGACTGATAAATTACGGCGATTTTATTCTCTGACCGACGAAAATAAGCCATGAGGCGTTTTTTGGTGTATTCAGAAATGGTAATAACCCTTTTTGCCCTCCAGATGGCCATTCGGATCACGATATGATAGACGGCCTCTTTGATTTTATAAATAACCGGACCGAGCGCAGTGGCGCGGGGCGTCGGAAAATCCAGAAGAATCAAATCATGTATGGTCACAACCAGAGGCGCTGGACATAAAATCGGCACATTGAAATGGGGGAAATGCATCAGATCTATCCCCTCTTTCCAAATCAAAAACGGGAAAAAAATCTGTTCGCTAAAACCATACCAAGAGTAAGGCGCCAACACTTTTCGAAAATTCGAAAACCGAGGAGTGTATTCCTCCCAATTCTCCCGCCGCAGAAAAATCACATACTGATTTTCACGGTCGAGCGGCTCGATATACTCAATCAGTCGCTGAGTATAGCGGCCCAGGCCTTTGCCGAGCGTGCCGTAAAAACGGGCGTCAATGCCGATGGTCATAAAATTACGAATAAGGGGAGGCTGCTACCCCCTCCCTTGTCAAAGGGAGGGTTGGGGAGGGATTTGTTGCGGCTGTTTAATTCGTCATTCGTAATTCATCATTCTTAATTATTTCTTCCATCTCCCTCCCCGCCCTCTCCCACGAGAATCTCTTAGTAATCTCAACTCTCTCATATACGGATGTCTCGCGTCCCAAGGATGCAATGAGCGCCCGAGACAATTCGGAAATATCGTACGGATCGACCAGAATAGCCGATCGGGGAAGAATTTTGCCGAGCGAAGAGGAGTAAGACGAGACAATCGCCTTTCCCGCCATAGCAGCTTCCAGAGGAGGGAAACCAAAGCCCTCGTAGAAAGACGGAAAAGCAAAAGAGCGAGAGAGATGATAGAGGGACAGCTTCTCTTCCCTTTTAATATAACCCAAAAAATGAATGCGGTCCCGTGCCGGAGAATGCAGATGAGCCGCCAAGACACCCCCATAATTCCATCCCCAGCCGCCGGCGATCACCAGATGCAAATCTCGATTTTCCCCAACCGCCATTCTGGAAAAAGCCTCGATGAGTCCCTCCACATTTTTCCGCGGCTCGATCGTGCCTAAAAATAAAATAAATTTAGCGGGGAGATTATATTTTAAAATAACTCGCCGCAGATCTTCCTCGTTTGGCGTTTCTTCGAATTCACAGTCCACCCCCGAATACACGACCGAAATTTTTTCTGCCGAAATATCACAAATTTGCATGATATCTCTTTTGGTATTTTCCGACACAGCCACAATATGTGAAGCGTTTTCGATTAAATCCAAGGCCCCGATCCAGCGGTGCCATAATCTTCTTTTCCACGAAAAAAAAGACGGCTCAATAAAGGGAGACAGGTCATGGACAGTCAAAATATAGGGCAGACTCGGATCTCGCGGATAAAAATTCCAATTAGGAAGCCAAAAAAAATCAAGTTTCGTCCCCACTAATGACTCCATCTTAGGCCGAGATAAAAATCGAAATGACTGGTTGAGAATTTTATTTGGATAATGAGTACCGATGACATGCACATTCCGACCTGCTACAAATGGGACGGAAACGCTGGCCCAAGAATTATAAAACAAAAAATATTCATTGTCCTGATCTTTTGCCGACATGGCTTGAATAATTCGAAAAGTATATTCCCCTACTCCAGCGACAGGTCCGGAAACCACCGAACGAATGTCAATACCAATATTCATAAATAAAAAAATCACCGAAATATGGGAATTGTTTCTTTGTGGTGGACTTGATCGGAATCGAACCGACGGCCTCTGCAATGCGAATGCAACGCTCTACCAGCTGAGCTACAAGCCCGGGAATTAGATATTTAGGTAATAGCTCCACTCGCTTCGTTAGGATGATGGATGTTGTGTTTCTAAAGAAGCTAAAGAAGCTAATGAAGCTAATGAAGCTACAAGCTAAGAAGCTGAACCGATAGTAGCAAAAAAGAGGTTTTTTTGGCAACTGGATTTTGTGGGGCGGTAAGTGGTTTTTTTGTTTGCGAATTTTTATTTGATATGTTAGTCTCCCTATTGCAGATGGACTTGGCGTCAATTCAAAATGCAAAATTAAAAATTAAAAATGAAATACCCAATATTTTGGCTTTTATTTTTGAATTTTGCATTTTGAATTTTTAATTATATTTGGGGCGTTAGCTCAGGGGTAGAGCAGTTGCCTTTTAAGCAAACGGTCGAAGGTTCGATACCTTCACGCCCCACCATTCCATAAAATCGCGGAGCGAAGTGTCCCGCGTAGCCGCAGGCGTAGTGGGGCCACACGCCAAGCACTCAATCTATTTATAATCACCCATGCCCTTCTCCCCCGCCTCCATCCAAACCTTCCGATTCGTCTCATACACATTCGATGAATCCTCAGCCGCCCTCACACTCGTCTATGCCCTAGACGATTCTATTTATTTTGAAGAAGTTTGGGAATTTCCCAAAGAAGGAATGACCGGGCTCACGCCCGAGAAAAAAACGGCTCTAGACACCGCCTTTAAATACCTGCATCTGACTGCGGGAACGAGTTATTACAAAACCGCCTGCCCACCTAAAATCGAGATTGAAACCGGAGCCATTCCCAAAAGTGCGGCTGATTTCTTCAACAAACTTTATTTATTGGGACTCGGCGAATTCGCTTATAAAAACAAACTCGATCTGCAAGACCGCATTCATTTTCCATTTGATGAAAAAATAAAGGCCCAAGCCAGTGATTTAATTCTCCACAAAAAAACCGCTGTGCCTGTTGGAGGCGGCAAAGACTCAGCGGTGACTATTGAAATATTGAAAAAGGCTGGCGAACCCATGATCTTATTTTCCATCGGAAATAATCCGGCCACAGAAAATACCGCCAAAATTTCAGGAATTTCTAAAATCACGATTACCAGAAGACTATCTCCCCAATTATTTGAACTCAATACGCTAGGTGCTTATAATGGGCATATTCCTATTTCTTCCATTATTGCTTTTGCTCTCGCTGCCTCTTCGGTTCTATATGATTTTGATGCCTCCGCTCTCTCAAATGAAAGATCCGCGAATGTTGGAAATCTGGAATACCTAGGAATGAACATCAATCATCAATACACCAAAAGTCTAGAATTCGAAAAAGACGCGAACGCTTTTTTTCGGACGCACATCCTGGAAAACTTCAACTATTTTTCGTTTCTTCGCCCTCTGTCCGAACTCCATATCGCAAAACTTTTCGCCAAAATGGAACCCTATCACTCCGTATTCACGAGCTGTAATGCCGCTTTTCGCATCGACAAAACCAGAAGGACCAGCCGATGGTGCCTGGACTGTCCCAAATGCCGGTTTGTCTTCTTGGCTCTCGCTCCTTTTATTGAGAAACAAAAAATCCTCTCGATTTTCGGAGCTAATTTACTCGCCGATGAAAACCAAATTGCCGGATTTGACGCGCTCTTGGGAATCAATGATCATAAGCCTTTTGAATGCGTGGGGGAAACCATCGAATCCATGGCCGCCTTTATTTTACTCTCAGAAAAAAAAGATTGGGCCGAGGATCTGATTGTGAAAAATTTTACGAAAAATATATTGCCTCAAATTCAGAATCCCGAAGAAATAATCACAGAAGTGCTCACACCTTCCCTTCCGCATAATTTATCGCCTCATTTTGAAAAAATTCTCTATGACACTCTCCAATCTCGCCAATAAAAAAGTCGCCCTCTGGGGAATCGGACGAGAAATCAAAGCCACTCTAGAAGCGATCAGGAAACAATTACCCGAACAAGATTTCTGCCTGCTCAATGACACGCCGATTGATCCTCAAGACGAACAAGAATTGGCGAAAAACCCTAGAAATCATATCAGAATCGGAACCGTGACTACCGAAATTTTGACGGCTTTTGACATCATCATCAAAACTCCAGGCATTTCGAGATACAAACAAGCAATACTCGAAGCAAAAAACAAAGGCGTGATTTTCACCACCCCCACCAATCTTTGGTTTGGAGAATATCCAGGGACCGCTTCTATTTGCGTGACCGGCACCAAGGGCAAAAGCACCACCAGCTCGCTGGTTGCACACTTGCTCTCGGCCGCGGGAAAAAAAGTCGTGCTCGCCGGCAATATCGGAGTGCCTTTATTTTCCATGAATGCGCCGCAAAAAGACGAGATATGGGTGATCGAAATGTCCAGTTACCAAGCCGCGGATTTCGACGGCAGGCCGGGAATGGCGGTGCTCGTGAATCTCTTCCCCGAACATCTGGACTGGCACGGGAACGAAAAAACGTATTACCAAGACAAACTCAATTTACTCCACCGACTCGGCGGCAATATCGCCATTCTCAACCAAACCGATAAAAATACCGTCCGACTGCTCCCTTATTTGCCCAATACGATTTATTTCAATGACCCCGAAGGATTCAATGTCCGAAATCATGCCGTTTACGAAGGCGGGCACCGCGTCATTGGCGCCGATCAAATCCCGCTGTTGGGGGCGCACAACCTCTCCAATCTCGCCGCCGCCCTAACCGTGGTCTCAGCTCTGGGTCTCGATATCACGAAAGCACTCTCGACCATCGGCTCATTCCAGCCCCTGCCTCACCGCCTGACCCGGCTCGGCGAGAAAAATGGCATTCTGTATGTGGATGACAGTATCTCCACCACGCCACAGTCGGCCATCGCCGCCATCGAAGCATTTCCTGATAAATCGGTCACTATTCTTCTCGGCGGATTTAACCGCGGTCTCCAGTGGGAAGAACTCGCCCAATATCTCGTGGATCATGCCATTCACGCGGTCGTCACCATGCCGGACAGCGGCCCCAAAATTGCCGCGGCGATCCGCGCGGAACTCGGGAGACAAAAAAAGACATCCCCGATAGTGGAGGAATCTACAGACTTGACCGATGCAGTCAAACGAGCGCAAAGACTCACGCCAAAAGGCGGGGTTATTCTCCTCTCACCCGCAGCACCGAGTTATGGGAGGTTTAAGAATTTCGAGGAGAGGGGGGAACAATTCAAACAGCAGACAACCAGCAACAAATCCCCCTCGGTCCCCCTTTGACAAGGGGGAAGGGGTGTTGTTGCCCCCTCCCTTGTCAAAGGGAGGGTTGGGGAGGGGTTTGTTGCTAATTATTTACCTAACATTCGCCTATTTTGACAAATAATAATAATAATGGTATTATATACACAGTACATTTGCTGAGAGTTAGGCCCCAAAAACACCTCATCGGTGCTTTTCAAACCTAACTTTCGGTTATCTATTTTTTACGTCCACGGAAGCAATTTCCACGGACACAAAATTTTTTCAAGGAAAAAACCATGAAACTTGTAGCACGCATCCAAGGTGAAAACCAGAACACAGTTGCGACTTTGACCGCTCGTCAGATTACGGCAAAACTTGTAAAAGGAGCGATCATCGTAGATTTAGCAAAAAATGAACTAGGTGGATATGGGATTCCAACCGAATGTGCCAACGCCACCCTCTCTATCGATGTTGAAGAATCAGGTGGAGGAATGACAAATACTGGCAGTGGCACTATAGTTTGTGGGTTATCAGGAAAAGCACTGAAACCCTATTATATGCCTCGTGGTGGACACCGTGCATGTGGAACACATGCACACTTCTCAGTCCCAAACGCAGTGGTTACTATTACAGCAGGAAAAAAGTCAGGTATCCTTACGATAAACAAATATACAATCCGAAAGGAGATGTATATCGCTAGAATTGAATCCGAGAAAATCTGGAGTGGGCAAATCGAAGAATTGCCAAACATATTCGCTCACTACAAAGAAGCAGCAGAAGCAGCTGATAGAAAAAGCCAATGTTATCATTGCAAATGTGTGCACTTCAAAGCCACATCGTAAAAAAAAATTTCATACAAGCGAAAATAACAACACCCCTAACCAAGGTGTTGTTTGATTTTTTTTGAGGGGAAGAACTGAAGAGCAGCAAAACAACAAATCCCACCTCAACCCTCCCTTTGACAAGGGAGGGCGCAGCTTCCTCCCCCTTGTCAAAGGGGGATTGAGGGGGATTTGTTGTTTTATTGTTCCCTCTCCCCCACCCTCTTGCCCAAATCCTCCCTCACCCCTTCAATATTTTCCAACACCTCTTCATTCGTATATCGAATTACCTGAATCCCAAATTCTTTTAATAACTCGGATCTTTCTTCGTCATTTTCTTTTATTTCCTGATCAGTATGATAATTCCCATCGATTTCAATTCCCAACAATAATTCTGAACAATAAAAATCTAAAATGAAGCGACCCATGGGTTTTTGTCTCAAAAACGTATGCCCCTTACATTGACGGCGACGCAATACATCATTCCACATTTTTGATTCAGAGGGTGTCGAATTTTTTCGGTTCTCTCTTGCCAAGATTTTTAGTTTTTGATTATAGGGGAGATTCAAACCTCTAGCAACAAATCCCACCCCAATCCTCCCTTTGACAAGGGAGGGGGTAACAACATCCTCTTCCCCCTTGTCAAAGGGGGACCGAGGGGGATTGGTTGCCCGGTTGCTTGTTGCCCCCACCCACTCCACCTCCCTCTCCACTCTCATCCCCGTCTTCTCATGCAACGTGGCTATCACCTGATCTGCCAGCGCCAAAATATCCTTCGCCATGGCTTTACCGGTATAATTGAGAATCACGAGAGGCTGTTTTTCGTTGATTTTCGCTCCGCCGACTGATGCGCCCTTGAGGCCGCAAATATCGATGAGGAAGGCGGTCGGGATTTTGATTCCGGTTTGGTCGGGAAATTTTTTTTTGATTTCTTGAAGTTTGGGTAATGCTAACGGAATATTTTTCGCGACAGAAGATTCAAGAATCGAATATAGATCTTGGGTGAGAACCAAATTCTTGAAAAAAGACCCAGCATTACCGTTTTGCGCCTCTCGGGGAAACGGAAATTTGGCGTCGCGAATGGAAATAATACAGCGGCGAATATCCCCAATCGAAGGACTCACATTGGACTCCAGGCATTTTTTAAGATCCGGATAATCGAGCTTAGGACTGGCAATTTTGCTCAATTTTAAAACAATCGAAATAATCACATATGTTCCCTTCTCTTCGACATTAAAAATACTCTGCCGATAACGAAATAGGCATTCTTCTTTTTGAAATATTCTTACTTTTTGATCCTGAATATCCCAGGCTTCGACGGAATCGACCACCTGAGAAGCCTCTTGCCCATACGCCCCCACATTCTGGACCGCGAGGCCCCCAACACGTCCGGGAATATGAGAGAGGTTTTCAATTCCCCACCAATTATTCTCCACTGTCCACGCGACCATCTCGTCCCAGACTTCTCCGGAGCCCAAACGAATCCGCACGGATTCGCCGTCCTCTCTGACAATTTCCTTCCCCAAAAAATTCGGACGAATCACTAAGCCAAGAAATCCCTCGTCACTGACCAGCACATTGCTCCCCCCCCCAAAAATAAAA
The DNA here is from genome assembly GCA_007375725.1 of Parcubacteria group bacterium Greene0416_36. Classification (GTDB taxonomy): domain Bacteria; phylum Patescibacteriota; class Patescibacteriia; order VMEV01; family VMEV01; genus VMEV01. Next base: position 27,998 of record VMEV01000005.1, on the reverse strand, counting down.
ACCGGGCATTGTTTTTCGATTGCCCATGCCGAAGCTTCTTTCAAATCCTCTCTGCTTCCCACCTCCGCAAAATAACGCGCCGGCCCGCCGACTCGGAAAGTCGTCAGGGGAGCAAGGGGGATATTTTCGCGGATAATTAGAGACATATGTTTTAGCAACAAATCCCCCTTAATCCCCCTTTAACAAGGGGGAAACAGCGCCCTCCCTTGTCAAAAGGAGGGTTGGGGAGGGATTTGTTGTTATTCCTATTTAATTCGGCATTCTCCCTCATCACACCCGTTTTTGCAAATCTCGACGAGGTCGAGTTCCAATGAGGGATTCCGTTCGAGCCAAGCGGAAAAATGGGTGCGATAAAAGACCGCCACTCGATTGGTCAAGCAAGATGAAATCAACTGCGAATCATTCTCGATAAAAGACATGCGATTGTGCGTGTCAAAATCCGGGGCCGAGGCCTTAGCTTTTTTGGAATACAATTCCCAGCCGCACACCACCCTAGGATTTTCGATATTGAATTTGCGCAATGTATCCAAATCCAAACGCAGGCCATTCCAGAGGAGACACCCCACATATCCGATGACGCCCGCTTGGCTGTCCCATAATTCTTGCCGAGCAACCGATTCTTCTCTCCACGCGGCATAATTGGCCTCGAGTTCGGTCCGACGGGACAATTCCAGTTCTTTCTCCGCGGCAATCGCCGTCATGATTTCCACAATTGCCGCCGATTTTTCTTGGGGAGGATAAGGAAAATTTTGTTTCCAAGCTTCCACAATCGCGTTCATCCGGTCACTCGTTACCGAACTGTCCAGCTGATAAAAACGGGACGGATAAAATTCCTGCGTCTCGGTCGAGAGCACTATGGACTGACCGGTTCGGCGAACCATAACAAGAGTTTTTTTCATGGTCGAAGTCTCTTCGTCCCAAAATGCAGAGCGGACTAAAAAATTATGACTATCTTGATCCTTGATATACGTCCCCCCGCCTCGGAAGTCAGACTTGATCATGCCCCACTCATCCTCCATAGACGACGCGCGGTCGAACGTACGAATGTCCAATTGCAAAGAATCTTTTTTCTCATATTTGATGAGCACCTTTCTAACGGCCGTGGATCCAGACTCACTACGGCTGTAATCACAAACAAGCCGCTGGGGCGGCAGAACGTTTTTCTGCCCGGCCACCCAGCCCGATTCAAGTGTCGGACAATTGTCTTCCCAATACCGAAAAGGTTCTTCAGGAGTGTCGTGAACAAAAGTAATGTCATGAGCGGAAATGGAGTATGGGGAAAAAATGAAAATGGCGATAAAAAAATAAGAAAGTTTGGACATAAAAATTTATGATTGTTGGCATCCGTGTTTCAAGCAACAAATCCCCCTCAATCCCCCTTTGACAAGGGGGAGGTAGCTACACCCCCTCCCTTGTCAAAGGGAGGGTTGGGGTGGGATTTGTTGCTCTGATGTTATTTAATTATAACAAATCAAAAGACAAGACCCCAAAATTCTTCATCCAAAATAACTTGTTCACACTCCTTTCACAATTCACCCTCACTCTCCACATTGATCAAAAAAAAATGAGCGCGCATACTGGAAGAGTAAAAAATTATGAACAACCAACCTGCCTTCATTCCGCCGCAAAATCTCGAAGCCGAGCAATCATTGCTCGGGTGCATTTTGATTGATCGGGACGCGTTTCTCAAAATCGGGGACCAAATTGTCTCGGAGGATTTTTATCAGCAATCTCACGGCGATATTTTTGAAGCCATGAGCGAACTTTTCGCGCGGCGGGAACCTGTCGATATTCTGACGCTTTCCAACTTGATGGAGGAAAAAAAACAGCTCGAGAAAGTCGGCGGGCGGTCGTATCTCGCGAGTCTCGCCAATGTCGTCCCCACGGCCAGCCACATCAAACACTACGCCTCAATCATCGAAAAAAAATCCATCCTCCGCAAACTCATCCGCGCGGCCGGAGAGATCGGAGAGATCACCCATGATCAGGAAGAAGACACGGAAAAAATGCTGGATCTCGCCGAACAGAAATTATTTTCCGTCTCGCAAAAAAAAATCAAGAAAGCATTCATCCCGATCAAGGATATCTTGATTGAAGCCTTTGACCGCATTGACGAAATCCACCGCGAAAAAGGAAAACTTCGGGGAGTACCTTCGGGCTTCAAATCCTTGGATAATCTCTTGGGAGGATTCCAGAATTCCGATCTGATCATTCTCGCCGCCCGCCCCTCCTTCGGAAAAACATCCCTAGCCTTGGATTTCGCCCGCAATATCGCGACCCTCCACAAAATCCCCGTGGGGCTCTTCAGCTTGGAAATGTCCAAGGAACAGCTCGTGGACCGCCTGCTCTGCGCCCAAGCGGGCGTGGATCTCTGGAAAATGCGCACCGGCAAACTGTCCGACCGGCCCGAAGACGACGACTTCCCCAAAATCGGAAACGCCATGGGAGTCCTGTCTGAAGCGCCCATCTTCATCGACGATTCGTCCTCCACCAATATCATGGAAATCCGCACCAAGGCGCGAAGGCTCCAGATGGAGCAGGGACTGGGCGTCATCATCATCGACTATCTCCAGTTAATCGAAGGGCGGCGTGCCGAAAGCCGGGTCCAAGAAGTCGCCGAAATTTCCCGCTCTCTCAAGGGGTTGGCCAAGGAGCTCAATATCCCCGTGATCACCCTCTCCCAGCTCTCACGTGCAGTGGAAAGCCGCGAAAAGGGTATCCCCAAGCTGTCCGATCTCCGCGAATCCGGCTCCATCGAACAGGACGCGGATGTCGTGATGTTCATCCACCGCGAAGACAAATTCAAAAGCGCCACAGAAAAAAATAATATCGCGGAAATCCACGTGGCCAAACATCGAAACGGTCCCGTTGGCAAAGCCGACCTCTTTTTCCGCGAAAACCGTGCTTCATTTGAAAATATTGATAAAACAAGGCAAGATGTAGTGGGTTAGTGAGTAGTTTGTAGTGAGTGGTGAGTAGGAATACTCTCAACTAACTAGCTTCTACCCACTACCAACTACTCACTATTCACTAAAAAAATATGTTCAACAAACTCAAACAAATCAAAGACATGGTCGATAAAGCCAAACAGTTCAAGGACCTCAAGGCGGAATTGGAAAAAGAACATGTCGAAGGCGCAGGCGGATCGGGTAAGGTGAAAATCAAACTCAATGGCGCACAGCAGATTCTATCGATCGACATTGATCCGTCATTCCTGACTCCCGATCAGAAGTCCAAGCTCGAGTCGGCCGTCAAAGACGCTTTCGAAGACGGAAACAAAAAAATGCAGAAGATCATGATGTCCAAAATGACGGCCAACCCTGAAATGATGAAGATGCTGGGACAGTAGTCGTGTGAAATTCCCTTCCCACATCCAAAACCTCATCCGGCTTTTCAACCGCCTCCCAGGAATCGGCCCCAAAAGCGCCGAGCGTATTGTGTTTGCCCTGCTCAAAAAAAGCCCGGCCGAAGTGCTGGAACTCTCACAGTCCTTGGCAAGACTCATCGAACAAAACCAATACTGTTCCGTATGCCGCAATATCGATCTCCGCGACCCCTGTGCCATTTGCGCGGACACTCACCGCGACCGGCAGACGCTTTGCATTATCTCCAAACCCCAGGATCTCATCTCCGTGGAAAATACGGGACTCTACCGAGGCCTCTATTATGTCCTCTGGGGGCACATCAATCCCCTCGAAGGCATCACCCCAGAAGACCTGCAGGTGCCCCAGCTTCTCTCCCGCCTCGAATACCAAAAGCCCTCCGAAGTCATCCTCGCCTTCAATGCCGATATCGAAGGCGAATCCACCGGCCTCTATCTTCAGGAACTCCTCGGAGGGAAAAATATCCCGGTCTCTCGACTTGCCAAAGGCCTCTCCATGGGATCTGAACTCGAATATGCGGATGAGATTACTATGGCGCATGCGCTGAGAGGGAGAGTGAAAATGTGACACAAAAAATGTAAGGGCAAAATGTAGGGGCACAGCGCGCTGTGCCCCTACATTTCAGGCCCCTACATTTTTTACCCATGGAGAAATCTACGCCATAATCTTCGTGATCTCCAGCTTGGTGAAAAGCTGACGATGACCAATTTTGCGTCGATAGCGAGTTTTGTTATGAAACTTGATGACGTGAATCTTATCGCCCTTTCCCTGCTCGAGAATCGTGGCGCAAACCATGGCTCCGGCCACATAAGGCTTGCCAATTTGCACAGACGAGCCGTCTTCTTGGGCCACCAGCAATACTTCAGGAAATTCAAGACAAGCACCGATTTCCCCCTCGAGCTTTTCCACTTCAATCCTTTGTTTTTCTTGGACGGGATATTGTTTCCCACCGGTTTTGATAACGGCGATCATAAAAAATAGGCAAAAAGTATATAAAAAAGAGTATTGTTAACTCACCCCTCCAATCTATAGATTTTTATAAAAAAGTCAAATAAAAAAGGCTAGTGCGATTAGACTAGACCCTTTTGCTTAAAAAATTCCAAGAGCTAGAAAAAACAGATTTATACTAGCCTACTTTCTCATGCATTAAAAGCCGAGTGAATCCATCTCCAAATGCATATCCATTAGCCAGCTCTTGATCACATGCCTCTAAACAAATCCCAATACACCCAACGATGTATGCGATATCTACACGGCTATCGATCTGAATACCTATTCTATCTTGTAAGAGAATATAGACTGCATAATCGGTACTGTAAATTAAAAGCGGATCACTGTTGGGAGCAAGTACCATACTTACACAAATAACACCACTTTTTATGTCGTATCCTAAGACGATTGAAAATAGTCCGACTAAAGAAATATGAAAAGCATTTCCAATTGAATGCTTTCTCCCATAATTAACAACAAGTCTAATTAAATTTTCAAAAAAAGAAGGGCTACAGACCGAGAAACGTTCTTTTTTTAATACCTCCAACTCAAATCTAGGCTTAAACTCTTTTTGCAAACAATAGCCTAAAAGTTCTTCACGACTTAATTCCATTTCCATCGACATTCCCTTTCCTAAAATACAATAATTCCAATAGCAGAATCATCAAAATGATAAGAACAATTATTGCCACTAATTTCCCCATACTCTGGAGAAATAGGGCGACGAGACCGAATATACCAGAAAACAAATACAAAGTCAATACAGCCTGCCTCTGACTCAATCCCCTATCCAGTAGTAAAAAATGAAGGTGTTTCCGATCCCCTTTGAAGGGCGATTTACGCTCGATGACCATGCGGCGGAAGAGGGTCCAGACCATGTCGAGGATGGGGATTCCCAGAACGAGAAAGGCAGTGGCGACTTTTCCGGAGCCCATGACGGCGAGGATCGAGAGGAGAAATCCGGCAAAAAGGGCACCCGATTCACCGAGGAAAATAGAGGCGGGGTGAAAATTGAAGACTAGAAATCCCAAATAAGCACCGGAAAAAATCGCGGAAAGTAGTGCCACATCCGAGAGTCCAATGGCCAAAGACAAGAACATAAGAATAATTCCAGAAATCACAGCAATGCCGGAGACCAAGCCGTCGAGGCCGTCGAGAATTTTCGTCGTGTAAGAAACCGAGAAGATCCACGCCAATAAAAAGAGTATGGACACCCCGCTATACGCCTGTCCCCACACAGAAAATTCCCAGCCCGAAAGAGAGAAAATCCCGCCAAAAGGATTGGTGATGAACGAGAGATCCAAGCCGGACACAATCACCGAGAGTGAGGCCAAAAAAGGAAACACGAGCTGGAGTAGAGGCGGTAAATTATAGCGATCATCCAGCGCTCCGCCGATTAAAATAAACAAGGAGCCAATCGAAATGCCGATAAGAAGAGAACCTGAAATACTTCCAGACAAAAGATCTGGAAAAAATACCAAGACACCTAATATCCCCAATAGAAATGTCCCAATCACCCCCACTCCCCCCAAAAGCGGAATCGGCCGGCGATGAATTTTTCGGGAAGGGTCCGTAGACGGCGAATCGACAATATTAAAAGCGAGGGCAAGTCTGCGGACGCCGAGGGTGAGGCCCACCGAAATGACGGCGGAAAAGAGAATGGCGAGGAGGTAGAGCATAAAAATAAGCGTCAATAGGAGGCCCACTACTCCAAACAGACTGTCATTGCGAGAACCCGCGTCTTAGCGGGGGCGTGGCAATCTCATGATAACACCCTGCGACACGAGATTGCTTCATCTCCCCTAAAACGGGGAGCTTCGCAATGACAGTTGACCCAGTGGTCCCTTCGAAGGCGATGACACTAGACAAGATCTCCACTTTTTTCTACAGACAAGGCCTTCTCCCCCGCCGGGTACTTCTCCCTTATCTCAGTCACCTTATTCTCAATCTCCGAAAGCCTTTTCTGACAGACGGCAATGAGCTCGAGGCCTTTTTCATAAAGCTCAATCGAGGCATCGAGGTCTTCCATAGTCTCGAGCGTCCCCACCAATTGCTCGAGTTCTCCATACGCGGCTTGAAAATTGATTTGTTTTTTGGCCATAGAAAAGCAAGTTTTAAGTTTCCATGAATGGTGTAACAAAGATAGCAACAAATCCCCCTCAATCCCCCTTTGACAAGGGGGAAGCTGCTACACCCTCCCTTGTCAAAGGGAGGGCTGGGGAGGGATTTGTTGTCTTCTCCACAATCGACACCGCCTCCCCATCTCTCCACCTCGACACAATCTTATCCCCCCATTTAATGGACTTGGCCGAACGAATAATCGTCTTGGCGTCTCGCTGATACGAAATCGAATAGCCTTTTTCCAAAAGCCGATAAGGATGAGTGGACTGGAGAAATACCTGACGCTCTCCGAGTCGAGAACGAGACAACGCGATTCTGCGAAGAAGAATATCACGGATATTTTTCTCCGCCAAGGCGATATTACTTTGGCCGGTTTGCATCATCGACCCAAGACGATTGCTCGCTGTCACAAATTTCGCCTGGAGATTCGAAAATCCCACCTGAATATTCTCCACAAATCGGTCCAAATGCGTTTTACTATGCAATAATTGGGTCCCAAGGGTTCGAATCCTCTCTTCCATGGATGAGTCCATCGTCCGCCGAGACCAAAGCAATTGATCCAGTATATCACGGCGGTCCGGCACCGCGATCTCCGCGGCATTCGACGGGGTGGAGGCTCGGCGGTCGGCGACATAATCGACGAGGGTGGTGTCCCGTTCATGCCCCACTCCCGTGATGATCGGGATCTTCGAGGCGAATATCGCGCGGCACACCCGCTCGTCATTGAAGGCCTGCAGATCCTCGAGCGATCCGCCCCCACGCGCCACCAAAATCACGTCCACCGGAAAATGAGCATTGAAATATTGGATCGCCTCGACAATCTCCCCCGGAGCATTCACCCCCTGAACCAGCACGGGACGGAGAAATATCTCGAGTCCTCCCCAGCGATTATTGAGAATCCGCAGAATATCCGTATACGCCGCCGCTTCGGGAGACGAGACAATACCGATCCGATCCGGAAAACGAGGAAGCGGCTTTTTGTACTTGGGATCAAAGAGTCCTTCCGATTCCAAGCGGGACTTAGTCAGCTCAAATGCTTTTTTGAGCGCACCCTCGCCCACCGGTTCCACGGCCTCGACCGTAAATGAAAATCTCCCGTACGGCACATAAATCTTCGGATACCCATAACAAATCACCTCCATCCCATCTTCAAGCGCCACATTTTGTTTATACACGGTCGAAAAACAGCTGATTTTACTTGTGGCGTCTTTCAAATCAAAGGTCACCCACTTCCCCTGCGACACTTTATACCCAATAATCTCCCCCCGCACGCCAAACTTAAGATTCGCCAATACTTCATTGGTATATTCGTTGAATTGAGTGACGGAAACGACGGGGACGGTGGAGTACATATAAAAAATTACGAATTACAAATGACGAATGAAACAGGAAACAACAAATCCCCCTCAATCCCCCTTTGACAAGGGGGAAGCTACTACGCCCACCCCTTAGAGGTGCGAAGACTGAGGGAAGGAGGGTGTTGTTGCTCCCTCCCTTGTCAAAGGGAGGGTTGGGGAGGGATTTGTTGCTTAAATCTTCCCCTCCCTAATCTGCTCCCGAATCTCCTTCATCACCTCCTGATAAAACCACACATTATGAATGGTGCACAAACGATATGAGAGCATCTCTTCGGTGGCGAAAAGATAGCGCAAATAGGCACGGGAATAATTGCGGCAGGTAAAGCACCCGCACTTCAAATCCAAAGGATCCAGATCGTATTTATATTTCTCATTCTTGATATTCACTTTTTTGTAAAAGTTTTTTCCGTCCTGCCCACCTGTAAGGGCGTATTGCAATACACCCTTACCTCGTGATAAATCCCGATTCCAAATAAACAATCCCCCATGCCGCGCGTGGCGGGTGGGGATCACGCAGTCGAACATGTCGACGCCTTGACGCACGGCAAACACGATATCTTCCGGGAACCCGACACCCATGAGATACCTCGGCTTATTCTTAGGCATTTTGGGAACGATAAAGGAGACAATTCTCTGCACCTCTTCACTGGGTTCACCCACAGCCACGCCGCCAATGGCCAACCCATCCAAAGAAATCTTGCGGATTTCCGCTAGACTTTTCTCCCGCAAATCTTCGTAGGTGCCGCCTTGGACAATGCCGAATAATAAAGGCCTGCCGCCGACGTGATGTAGGGGCACAGCGCACTGTGCCCCTACACGGCCAGCCACCCCATACCCCATCTTCTTATAATTTTTCGTAAAAAAAATTTTGCATCGTTTGGCCCATCGGGTCGTGCGTTCGAGTGACTCATCCACATACTCTTTCTTCGCCGGATAAGGAGGGCATTCGTCCAGAACCATGATGATATCCGCTCCGAGATTGAGCTGGATCTCAACGGATTTCTCCGGAGTGAGCATGTGTGTGGAGCCGTCGAGATGCGAGGAGAAATTCACGCCTTCTTCCGTGATTTTTCGCATCTTGGCCAGACTGAAAACCTGATAACCTCCGCTGTCAGTCAGAATCGGCCGATCCCATTTCATGAACCCATGAAGCCCTCCCGCCTTTCTCATCAAATCTCCCGGACACTTGAGATACAGGTGATACGTATTCCCCAAGAGAATCGGAATATCCATTTCCTCCAAAAAAACCGTATCCAAAGTCTTGACCGCGCCGGACGTGGCAATGGTCATGAAAAACGGAGTCGCAAGGACTCCGTGCGGCGTCTCTAACTTGCCCAATCGAGCGTGACTGAGGGTGGATTTTTTTTGAATAGAAAACACAGAAAGAATGAAGAATTAAGAATGAAGAATGAAAAATAAATCAATTAAGACCACGGCTGTCCCATTCTTAATTCTTCATTCTTAATTATTTGTTTACTCCCCCACTATCCCTTTTCCTTGCCCAATGGAATCACCTTCCAGATTGGTTGTCAATGTTTTGCCATATCGCTCAATAGGACTCTTGAGATAGAGATCCACGGCTTCGATTGAAGGTTTAGGAACGAGAACGAGAATTTGTCCGGAGTGTTTGGCTTCAGGGACAAGAGCGATATCAAATACCGCGCTGATCTCTCGCGTGAATGAAGGAAGCTGATTGATTTTCCAGGAAATGACTTTATTTTTGAAATCATACTCCATTTCGCCGGCTCCCACCCTTATATTACCGGCCCACGACACGCCGTCGGGGAGTACCGCGCGGACCGAGACCGTGCCACTTTCATGAAAAGACTGGGAGAGTTTCCAAAACACGCGGTATTTTGTCTCTTTTCCCACCTCCGGAGGCAAGGGGCCAGAGCCGATCGGCACGCTATTTTCATCAAAATAACGAATCGCACTATCGAGAGCCAAGTCGCTATGAAGGATGCTTCGAATCGAATTACTGCGGATCACCTGCCCAAGAGATTTCCCGCCGGTTTTTCCCACCCGCACCTCAAAATGACTCTCCATCTCAATCCGGCCGAAATCATCGACCCCCAAGAGATTTTTTATGGCCGCCGAAGAGGTCACGGGCAAAGATAAAGATAATTCGATCTCGCCCTCCGGAGACAATTTCGCGAGTTCTTTGTACTCCCCCTCTCCCCAGGTCATCTGCCTTCTCTCGAAAATAAAGGACTGATCTTTGGGGATATCCAATAATTTGACAAGAGGAGGCGCATTAAATTTAGCCACATCCCAGTCCAACAGACGAAAATCTTTTCTAAGATGAGAATTATTAAAATCCGATTTCCCCTCCACCACAAAAACAACTTCTATTTTTTCGAGTAAGGCATCGCTTTTATTGCCAATGGACAAAGAATATTGCAGCAGATCCCCAGGATAGATTGCGGATTTTTCGGCACTGCCATTCGCGACCAAGGAGGATTCGATATCACTTCGAAGCACGTTCATTGTTTTTTCAATCTCGGATTGCCGATAAAAATTGGACTCATCTCCCAATTCTCCCAACAATTTGATCGACTGTTTATCCTCTCCCGGATGCGCGCCCCAAATCCCTTCGATCGCGATTTCACCCTCTGCCACGGCGTTTTTGATGATAAAAACATTTTCCACCGGATCTAGAAGAACCGATGAAGACAAAATCTCAAAAGAGGAAGGATTCTCAAAATCGATTTTGATATTTCCCAAAGGTTCATTGCGAAGGCTTTTATAGACAATCAGGCCTCGGACCTTTTCTCCCACATACATTTCATCGGGAATTTCAAGAGCCAAAGACAAATCCGAGCCAACAATCTTGCCGGTAGTTGAACCTATTTCCTGAAATTCGGAATTAAAATTATGGGGAACAAAATAAAGGACGGACGAAAGTGTTTTGGAACTGTCTTTTTCTCCCAAAATGCGCCCAATTATCTTGATCTGGCCCGTGGCTCCGGAAGAAAGCACTCCCAGATCCCAGATAGAACTGTCTCCGGTCGGCTCTGGCAATACGGAAAGAAGAGAAAATCCCGCGGGATAGCGGATATGGATCCGGGCATCACGGAGTTCCACGCCAGAGAGATTGGCATAATCCACAAGGTACACCAGCTCATCTCCCGAGATGATTTTCGGGTCTCCGGATACCGCCACCTTGACCTCATATTTCCGGTCCTGCCCTAATTGGCGATTGAAATACCAATATCCCAAAAGGAGCGACAAGACGCCTGACAAAGCAATGGAAAAAAACACGAGAATGGTCACAAACAGCCATCTCCCATTGGAATGCTCTATGCTCGACATGTCCTTTTCGCCTCCCTCTTTTTTATAAAACTCCAAAAATCGGGAATATTTTTTGACTCCAGGGACAGGCGCCCCGCCGCCGTCATTATCGGTTGGTTTATTCATAAAAAACTAATTTTTTTGGACCAGCAGGCTCCAAATAGTATCCCGATCGAAAAGCCCAGACCACTCGAAATTGTTCCCTTTTCGATTCCAGCTAGAAGGATAAAAAGACGCCACATTCCAAATCGGATCCACTATTAAATCATAAGAAAACGTACTGTCCCAGGCCCCCAGCTGTTTTTGATAATACAGTGAATAATGGTCCATAGAATCGGCATCCGAAGCGTGGATCCAACGTTTCCAAGACTCGATCCCTCCGCCGGAGGAGGTATCCGAAAACACATCCAGTTTGATAGGCAATTCATACACGAGTCGAATATGGCTTGTCTCCCCCATTCCCGTCTGGATCCAGTTGCCAAAGACGGTCTTTCCCAGCTCCTCAGTTAAACGAGTCCCGCTCTCGCTGTCAAAACGTTCATTCTTTTCAATAAGGGCCAAATCGAGATCGGCTTTGGCATTCTCCGGAGAGGCAAAAAAATAGAAATCTTCCGGCTTACTGAAGCCTTCGGCCGATATCAAGGTGGCGCCCTCGGGAACGTAAAAACGGAAATAGCTGATATTCTTCATGCCCGTAAAAATATCTCCCGGAGTCCCCTGATGCGTCCGATACAAATTAATCTCATTGACAATATGGCCTTGGGCCGAGATCTTGCTCGTGAGCTCAATATTTTCATCGATCACGCGGTCGGTTTTGGACGATGCTAAATTGGTCCGCACAATCATGAGATAGTCCCTATTGGAGGACTTCATCTCCCCGGCCAGTCCCAGCTCGACCATATGCCTCTCGAGCACCGGATTTACAAAATAAACAAATAGATTTTTCTCTACCCATGCGCGATTCAAAACGGATAAAAGACGCAGCTGATCGCCTTGGGACAATCCCATAATCCGTTCGGTCACAACCGGGGTCAAATCGGCAATGAGCTGTTTGGGCTTATTTTCTAGACGGTCATACTCGAGCTCCACCTGGGTCTGAATTTCCTCCAAAAAATTATCCGCGGAAATAACCTTGCCATATTCCGGCATAGGAATGGATCCGACAATTTCCAAAATATCTCTGAATAAAAACGTATTCACGCCTATCACTCCGTCCACCGTAGGCCCGCCGCTCTTCTCGTAAAACCATTTAATTTTCTCGGCCGAAGTGGGCCAATCGCCAAACCAGTTAGCATCCTGAAACTCCCATCGGGAAGATACCATAGACAAAGGCTCGGGAGGCAGAATTGTCTCATTGAAACCCGCACGCAAATCATAGGGGCCTCCGCCGGGAACTTCGATCTCGGAAATCTTTCCGTCCACAATATCCACCAAGGCGAAACTCCCCATGAATCCGCCGGTCGGGCGCATTTCGGAATTATTATGAAAAATGATCAGATATCTTTTTTTGTCGGCCTTGCCCAAAATCTCGGGGACAATCGAAATCACATCGCCCAGCTTTTCCAAGTCCAAAAGGCCCTCCCTCCCCAGAGCGGAAAAACGATCCCAATCCGAGGCCAAGGCCCCGGGAAGCCGAGAAGCATCAATGGAATCCATGATATTCTGAAGCAATCGGACATGTTCGAGCCCGCGGAAATAATCCCGAGAAGATTCTTCGAGTGAGGGAAGTAAATTGTTCATTTCTGCGCCCTCCAGCTTGCCAAACGCACTGGAAAAATACACAGCAGCTAAGGAAGCGGATTCTCCCATCCGGACGGCTTTATCTCCCAATGAATATTGATTGCCGCTTTCTAGGCCCAATAAAGAAGCGCCCCTTGCCCACATTTTGACCTCTTCCAACAAATCACGGGAACGAGAGAAACTCTCGCCGGAATCTTGAAAAAAAGAAGAGGCCTGAGCTCTTTGGAGCATGGACAGATTGCTCACGCCTTCTTTGAAAGACCGGGCCGCCTGTACCGTCGAGCCTCGCAGATCCGACCAATACTGGACGCCCAACGCGCCCAAGGATACGAGTAAAATAGGCACCACCGCCCAAACACATAAAACAAAAAAACTCCTCGCCTGACGAAAAGCGCCCAAGAAAGGGTTGAGAAAAAATTTATTGCCATAGCGGACGATCTCTTGATCCTCTCGGTGAAGTCCCCGCATCATGGATTCAATGGTGTCGCCCTCCTCATTTTTCTTACTCCGAAAAAAACGCCGAGCCTCGCAATAAATTTTCTGAAAAACACTCAAACAATACTCTTTTTTTGTAGCCAAAAAACCGACCTTAAGAGTCGGGCCTTCTGGCCGTTCTTTTTTATCGACAAGCATGGATTTGTACAAAATAACAAAACTGATTTCGTAATTATTTTAGCATAAAGAAAAACAACTCAACAACAAACAACAAATCCCCCTCGGTCCCCCTTTGACAAGGGGGAAGTTAGTGCCCCCTCCCCTCTCAGAGGGAGGGCTGGGGAGGGATTTTTTTCCACACATGCACACACTTCTGGCGAGAGGCCACTCCTCGAACCAGAACCACATTTGATTTCGGTACGTCAAAAAATCGGGATAAAAAAAGAACCAATTCGACATTGGCCTTTCCACGCTCCGGCCGAGCGACCAGAGCGATTTTCCAGGTTCCACTAGATAAAACCTCCCTGAGTTCGGTTTTGGAAGAAGAAGGAGAGGCGCGAATTTCCAGATATAAATCACCGGAACTAGCCAGTCTCTCTCGAAAAAGAGACTGGAATTCCAAATCGGGCTTGAGTATTTTTTTATTTCCCATAACGGCGCTCTCTTTTGGCAAATTCTTCCAAAATCGAATCAAAATCCCCTTTGCCCAAAGCAGGCCAGTGTTTATTTAAAAATAAAAATTCGGCGTACGCGGACTGCCAGAGCAAAAATCCAGACAGACGCAATTCGCCCGAAGTCCGGACAATCAAATCCGGATCCGGACAAGGATCATACATCATAGAAGACAGGAATTCTTCCGTCACAGCAGACTCCTCGATTTTCTCTCGAATCAATTTTCGGACCGCGTCGGTGATTTCATTTCTTCCTCCGTAATCAATGGCTATTCGGAGCCAGCCTTTCTCGTTGCCGCGGCTCCGTGACTCAATATCCTCGATTTTTTCCACCATCGATTTCGCCAGGCGGTCGCGGCGGCCGATCACTGAAAGTCGGCCTCCTTTTTGAATGAGTTCCTCTCCATTTTCAGCCAAGAATTTCTCAATCAGAGACATCAAAAATGCCACCTCTTCCGGCGAGCGCTTCCAATTTTCGGTAGAAAAAGCGAAGAGGGTTAAAATTTTTACTTGGGCGTCCAATGCCCACTGGCATAATTCTTTGATTTTCTCGGCCCCGGCCCGATGGCCTTCGGGGACAGACCGGCCATTTACCTTCGCCCATCGGCGATTGCCATCCATAATAATGGCCAAATGATTCAATTTTTTCACTTCCATAAAATGCAAAAACAAAAATATCGAAACCTCCTTTTTATTTCGTATACCCCACTAAAATCTATTTGCGCGGAAAAATCAAGGGCGGCAATAGCCCGGCGGCTATTTTCCCATTGATTTGGCCGATGGAATGGGCATCTCCATGGGTCCCCCGAAAGCAGAAATACTCGAGGGTTCGGGCGTGAAACGCCGTTTCTCTTCCGCACATTCCCAACAAATCTTGGGATTCTTCACCGACACCGTCTCACGGTTAAGCGGAATCCCGCAACGCTCGCATTTAATAAAATCCATAAATTCCCTCCTTAAGAATTATGTATCTCGCCGTCTTGTCCACCCTAGCTTTTTAGCGAAGGTGGAAGCCCTTTTCGGGAGAAGGCGGATTAGATTCTATTATAACTTATTTGAAACTGCCGCGCCAAAGAACGCCGATTGTCTTCCACAAAATCCACATATCCAAAAGAAATGACCGATTCTGGACATAAAACAAATCATAGCCAATATCGTCGAGAATCGGATACTGTCGGGATGTGGAAATCTGCCAGAGTCCAGTAAGGCCGGGTTTTACCAAGAGACGATTCCTCTGCCATGGCAGATACTCCTCAACCACAAACGGCATCTCCGGCCGGGGGCCCACCAGCGACATCTCGCCTCGAAGAATATTCCACAGCTGGGGAAGCTCGTCGAGATTCCAGCGGCGCAGATATTTTCCGATGCACGTGATGCGACTATCTTCCAGACTCGCTGGCGATCTTGCATAAAGAGTGGCGGATTCATGCATGGTTCGGAATTTATACAATGTAAAAATCTTCCCCTCCTTACCCGCTCTTTTCTGTCGGATAATCGAAGGCCCTGAAGAATCCAAACGGATAAGGGCCACGAGAAGAACAAAAAAAGGGAATAACAATACAAGAGCCACCATCGCCCCCAAAAAATCGAATAGTCTTTTGCCTCCATCATAGGCACTCATTTTGGGGCACAAAAAAGACATATTCCATCATAATCCCAAAATAAATCGGCTTCTCTCCTCGAAAAATTGCGCTTTTCCGAAGTCTCCCAGAGTCTCTGCCGCTCGGGCCATCCACCCGTAAATATCGGCCACGGATTTCCGTTTTTCAATGCCGCCGTCGAAGAGAAAATAATCCTCGGAGACCAGAATATCTCTGGGATAATCCAGAATCACAGTTTCTCCGACTCGCACTATTTTTTCATACTCCCCGCGATTCTTCAATAATTGAAAATAATACAAGTACAAATTGGGAATGCCACGGGGGGAGGAAGCAATCGTGCGCTCGATTTCGGAGAGAGCCTCGGAGTGACGGCCGGTATTCCACAAATTGACGGCTAATTGAGTCCGATAAATATAGTTGGGGGCATCCCAAAATAAAGCGCGGGACATCCAGACAAAATAATCCGCACGGACTTCCCCATCCACATGCTTCTGGGCCTCCGCATAAGCATATTCCGATCGAGGGCGATAGAAATAATAAGCAAGACGGGGATTGGAAAAGAGAGAGGAGAGGAAAAAGCTAGACGAAACGAATAATAAAATTATGGATATCCCTACCACCGGCCCCGTAGGGGCACGTTGCAACGTGCCCCTACGCCCGAACGTGTCCCTACCAGGACGACCCGCATCCCCCAAAAGCATCCCCAAAGACACGAAAATCATCAATAAATGCGGCAGAAAAATCAATCCTCGGTCCCAGAGATTGGAAACGAGTAATAAACCCAAAGACAGAGCCAATATTTTCTGAGAGTCGCCCCACCCCTCCCAAAATCTTGTCCGAACCACCGAAATAATCCAGATGAATAAAATCACGCCCCCCGCCACCCCGCCCGCCAAAGCCAAGGACAGCGGCCACGAATGCGGGTCGCCCGAAAAATCGCGCAAATCCTGATAATACAGGCGATACTGATCTGCGAAGGCCCCGATTCCGATGCCCCAAAACCAATGATCCCGAAAAATTTCGCTCGCGTGTTTCCAGTATGAAAGACGAAAAGACACAGCATTTCGAGGAGGTATTGGTTCGAAAAAAAAGTCGATCCCAGAAGCAAGTTCAGGAATTGATTTATCTATGGAGACAACAATGGGCTGGAGTGATAAAAAAGACAAGCGCACACCTGATTTTTGGGCATCGTGTATTTTGTAAAGGCTGAGGGAGAGGATTAGAAAAACAGCCAACAACCAACCCCTCCCCAACCCTCCCCTTGACAGGGGAGGGAGCAATCTCCCCCCTGTCAAGGGGGGATTAAGGGGGATTTGTTGCTTATCGCCCTTTCTCATCAGTAGCAAAACCCCCATACATAAACCCAAAGCCAAGAAAGAACTTCTGGAAAAGGTGAAATAATAATTGGCGAATAAAATCGCCAGAAATAAAATCCCCCACCGACGCCCTCCCCTCATCACCCAAAACATCGCGATCGGAATAATAAAAATCAAAAAAGACGCCCAGTGGGCATGGGAGCCCCAGAAAGAAAAGGTCCGGAGGTAGCCCCAGTGATCGCTGAGCCCAAGTCCCACGAGTCCCCAGAGCGCACTAATCCCCGACACGACGAACAGAGGCTTTGCCCACTTTTCAAGAGACAAATCCATGCTCCGAACCGAAAAAAACAAAAACAGGCAGGACGTAAAATCCACTAGGGCCGCTATTCCCCGTTCGAAAGATGGGACAAGAAAAAAAACTCCGGACAAAAAATATCCCCAGAGTACCCATAAAATCCAATCACTCCGGATCATTTGAATCTTCCCTTTCGAGAATAGAAATAAATAAACCAAAGCCGCGCTCGCCCCCAAAATAAAATGCCCCCATTCCGATGGCACGAGCAATAAAATAAAAAAAATAGAGGCGATCAAATAAGGCATAGATATCTTTTAACCAAAAATCGCAAAATACTGCGACCATGATGGTAGGCAAAAAAACATGATTGGGTACTTCGCCGCTGATAAATATGCACCAAAGACACGCGGGGGTCAAAAACCACTCGCGCTCCCCCACGCTTCAATCGATAACAAAAATCAATATCTTCATAACCATAAAAATATTTCGGATCGAGAAGCCCGATTTGATTGAAAACTGAGGAACGAATCAATTGGCAAGCGGCCAAGGCCCAATCGACATCCAGAAGCTCCTTATTTTCAATCATAATATCTTCATACAAAAAATCCCTAAAAAAACGCCTTTTCTTCGCCCACAAATCCAAGCCCAAGGCCCGCACCGCCATGGTCGACAAGGTTGGAAATCGGCGGACATTACACTGATACCGGCCATCGGGATACAAAAGTTTCGGGGCCAAGAGAGCAATGGTGGGATCAGAATCCAAGACCGAGATCAAATGCTTGATGGTGTGGGATTCCGTAAAATAAGTATCCGCGTCCAGGAATAAAACAAACTCTCCCCTCGCCTCGGCCAATGCCTGATTGCGGGCAATCGAGACCCCTTTATTCGCAGTATTAGCAATCACACGGAACTGCGGATACTCCGCGGCCACCCAGCCCGCCGTCCCGTCGGACGAGCCATTCTCCACGAGAATCAGTTCCCACGACCGCGGAAGGTATTGGAGGGACAGAGATTCAAAACAGCGAACCAGATGATCTCTCGAATCCAAGGCGCAAATAATAATCGATAATTTAACTGAGTGACTCATACACAGAAGCCAATTTACGCGCCGTTGCACCCCATGAATACTCGTCTACCATTTTCTTGGAAAATCCATGGGGGATCTCTTTTGTCTCAGCCGAAACAATGGCTTCGGCAATAGAGACCGGCGAACGAGGAGAACAAAGAACCGTATACTCGGGAAATAAACTCTTTCCAAATCCCCGATCAGTGAGCACGGATGCGGCCCCGGCTGACAAGGCTTCCATATGAACCAAAGGCGCGTTTTCAAACCAGCTGGGCTGAATGTGGACTTTCGCGCGATGATAAAAAGAGGCTAATTCAGCATGAGGCATCGAGGGAATGTAAATGGCACCCGAGGTTCGATTTAATTGGCGAAAAAATTCGCGGACAAAGGCAGGGTGTTTGGGCGATGATGATCCAATGAAATAAAGCGGAATATCGGTTTCCAAGAGACGATAAGCCTCGAGCAATCGGAGCTGATTTTTGAGCGGTTCGATTTTTCCCACACACAAAAAGCAATCCCGAGCGATTTTATTTTCCGAATAAAAAAAAGGCTCCACGCCATTAGGAATAATCGCCGCATTTGCATAATCCCGCACGTTTTTTGCAATCCATTCTCGCTCCAGCTCCGATAAACACACGATCGCATCCGCACCATCCAAAAGAGTCCGCACCCCCGAACGGTAATCCCCTCGACCAAAACCCGGCAAAGAATACCCTCCGCGCGCGGACAAATACGCAGACTTCGCCCATTCGCCCCAATGATTCCAGAAAGGCAAACGAAAGAGAAAACAATCCAGTCCGTATCGCCCCCGCCGATTGTATTCATCAAGATCAATAATAATCGGAGAAATCACCAGTTTTTTCCGCAGTCGCGCCAAAAGCTCGGTCAAATAAACAAAAAAATGGATAGGACGAGAGTTGAAAACATGTATTATCTCATAATTTTTAAGCATCGCAATATTCCCATTCCAAAAATCCACCTTCCATCCTAAAGGCTCCAAATATTTTGCCGTATGCTTCATCTGGACCGTATCCCCAGCCGGAAACGAAAAACAGTCGGGCCTAGAGACAAAGAGAATGCGTGGCATAAAAGAAGATTATTTCTTGTCCCAACGATCCAAAAGCGAGGTGCGTCCCAATGCCCAGAAAAAGAGAAAAGACAAAAATCCCAAGGCAAAACCGCCTAGCACATCCGTGGGATAATGAACGCCCAAATACACGCGCGAAAGCCCCATGGCCAGGACCACGGAGATCATCACGATATCGAAGAGGAGCCGCCATTTCCAAGAAACGGAATATCGGTCCAGAATATAAATGCACGAGAGATACAAACACACCGCGAAAGTGGCATGCCCGGAGGGAAACGAAAAACCAGTTTCGACATAGTATCGGAATGACTCATCTGGACGACTTCTCCCCACCAGAAATTTAATAACCCACACACTCGTCGCGCCGCTGGCCAAGGTCCCAAAAACCACAATCGCCGTCTTGATCTCCCTCCGTTTCCAGAGAAACCCGAGAATCAAAATGGTTAAGAAGGTGCTGACGATTTCTCCTCCCCAGACGGCCAAAAACATGAAAAACGAAGTCAAAAAATCACTTCGATGGAGGGCGAAGTATTCGACGATGCGATAGTCGAGGGATTGGATCTGTAAAAACATACTTTGTAAGTATTTTCGAAATCAAAACAACAAATCCCCCTCGGTCCCCCTTTGACAAGGGGGAAGGGGCTGCAAACCCCCTCCCTTGTCAAAGGGAGGGTTGGAGAGGGATTTATTAAATAATCTTCACCACCTTCCACCAAGCCTCAATATAGTCCGCACGCTTGTTTTGATATTTGAGATAATAGGCATGTTCCCAGACATCCAGACTGATCACTGGAGTATGGCCGGACATGAGGGGGGAATCTTGATTGGGCAAGGAATAAATCATCAATTTGCCAGATGCATCGCGCACCAAATGACACCAACCGGAACCGAATAACGCGGCGGCCTTATCGCTGAAGAGTTTTTTAAACTCATCGACCGAGCTGAACGAAGCCTGGATTTCTTTAGATAATTTTAAATCAATCTCCTTTTTCGGGTCCATCAGATTCCAAAAAAATGAATGATTCAAGTGGCCTCCGCCATGATTGCGGATAGCCATTTTATCGGCCTCTGGAATCGTGAGTTCATTCCATTTCTTCATCAAATCTTCGAGTTTCTCTTCAGCGAGTGCCGGATGTTTTTCAAGGACCGCATTGAGCTTATCCACATACGTCTGATGATGCTTGGTATAGTGAATTTCCATGGTGCGCGCATCGATATGCGGCTCGAGCGCGTCGTAGGAATAAGGAAGCGGGGGTAGGGTGTATTTCATATGTGTAAATTAAATGTCATTGCGAGAACCTGCGCTTTAGCAGGGGCGAAGCAATCTCGTGTCGAAAAGGTTTCTGCCATGAGATTGCCACGTCCCGCTAAGACGCGGTCCTCGCAATGAAAGGGCTAAGAATCTCCAAATTTCTCCACCACAATTTTCTCCGGCGAAACGCCCATCGACAAGAGTAGAGCTTCCAATGATTTTACCATATTCGTCACGCCGATAATATAAAAACGAGGAGTGCCTAAATCCGGAACATATCGCTGGATCATAGACTCGTCGATTCTGCCGCGCTCTCCAGTCCAAGAGGGCGAGTCTTCGCGCGTCAAGGTGAAAATGACACGACCCTTCTCCCCCACCCACCCGGGCAGCTCGTCTTTCCACGCAATCTCCGATTCAGTGCGGTTGGCATCAAAGAGAGTGATTCCATGAGGGAAGCCCTTGGATTGGTTGTCCCGCAAAAGTGACCGGAACGTGGCAATGCCAATCCCGCCTGACAAAAATACCAGCGGAATCGCGGAACCTTCTCCCGGCAGTCCAACATGCCCAAAAGGCCCGCGAATACTGAAGGTATTACCGATAGAAATCTCCAAGAGCGATCGCTTGAAGGCACTAGGACTCCCCCTCCACGCAATTCTCAAGTCTTCTTCACTGGGAGCTGAACAAAGCGACATTGACCGCCGCATTCCTTTGGGATCCGAATACGGAGCCTTCTCAATGCCAAAATTCACAAACTGCCCCGCCCGATACGAAAACCCATCAGGTTTCGTGAACCGAATTTCGTAAGTATTAGCCGCAATCTCGCGGCGGGAAATGAGAGATGAAACGTAATCCATGGTTAGGTCATTAGCTTCGTTAGCTACATTAGCTTCATTAGTTAGCATGCTCAGACAAAGAAGATAACATCTTATTTAACATTTTCATCACTTCAAGCAATAAAGCATCTACATCCATGCCCTTTTGCCAAACAACCAAATCCTTATACGATACAATAATTTTTTTCTCCATATCTTATTTTGTTACCTGACGAAGCTAATGAAGCTACTACCTAAAAACCTAACTCTCCCCTTCATATGGCACAAACAGGCTCTTAGCCGCTCCACAGACCGGACAGACCCAGTCGTCCGGAATCATATGAAAAGGCGTGCCGGGAAGAATCCCGCCATCGGGATCGCCCAATCGCGAATCATAAATAAAACCGCAAGGCGGGCAGATATACAACTTCGGTTTCTTGGATTTATTACTTTTTTTGATTTCTTCCATAATTGACATTATTATCTGCTTTTGATAGACAAAAGGTGTCCATATTAAAGGGATGGGGTCCCTCCCGTCCCGTCTCTAAATCCTCATCACTAATGTAACAGATGAGGATTTTTAATTTGTCTTGGGAAGGGACAGCTCTTTTCGTGGAAATAAAGGCTCCAGTTTGGCCATTTGAATCTTTCCTGAGAGACTTCCCCACTTCTCGGATCGGGAGAGGTCCTTTCCTCCCAACTGAACTAATAATTTTTCCGATATCACGGGCATGAATGGCGCCAAGGCCAAAGAGATGTGCCGCAAAGATTCAAGAAGATTCGACAAAACCTCTTTCAATTGATCCGGATTCGTCTTGGCTAATTCCCAAGGCTTGGTCTCTTCTACATACTGATCGCATTGGGTAACAAAGGCTCGAATATCCGAGAGTACTTCATGAAAGGCAAATTTCTTCATCTTCTGATGATAGAGCGACCAGAGTCCGGACACACGGATGGGAAAATCGGAATAAGACGGATAATGAATCTCCCACTCCCCCAGTTTCCCAGAGAGCGCCGCCACACGCGAGGCCAGATTGCCGATGCCGTCGGCGAGATCCGCCTTGTAACGCGTGGCAAATCGCGAATGCGAAATATCGCCGTCTTCGCCAAAGGCAAAATCAGACAGAAGCAGATAGCGCATGGAATCCGCTCCATATTCCGCCGCCAATTCCAAAGGATCTATCGTATTGCCAAGGGTCTTGCTCATTTTCGATCCGTCCACCGTAAAAAATCCATGCGCGTAAACCATCCGAGGCAGAGGCAATCCGGCCCCCAAAAGCATGGCGGGCCAAATCAGGGCGTGGAATTTCACGATATCCTTGGCCATCAAATGCACGTCAGCAGGCCACCATTTCGCAAAACTGGACGGGTCTTCAAAGAGCCCCACGGCCGTAGCGTAATTCATGAGCGCTTCGATCCAGACATACGCCGTTTGCTCGGGGTCCCAAGGGAGAGGAATGCCCCAGGACACATTTTTTCGAGAAATCGCGATATCATTGAGCCCCTGCTTGAGAAGCCCCAACATTTCCAGCCGGCGGCTCTCCGGAGCGATAATGAGTTCTCCTTTTTCAATCAGCTCTTGCAGTTGACCATTGAATGCCGACAATTTAAAAAAATAATTTTCTTCTTCCAGAATCACCGGCGCTTTTTTGTGATCCAGACACAAACCGCCAACCAAATCTGTCTCCGTTTTGTAAGACTCGCATCCCACGCAATAAAGCCCCTTATAAATTCCTTTATAAATAAGCCCCTTATCAAATAATTTCTGAAGAAAAATCCCGGCACGGCGTTCGTGATAGTCATAAGTCGTTCTCATCCAGTGGTCATATTGAATCCCCAGAGCCTCCCAAGCTTTCTGAAATTTCACAGTCTGCTCATCGCAAAATTCCTTGGGACTCTTGCCGTTCTTCGTCGCGGCCTCCATTATCTTGGCTCCATGCTCATCCGTTCCCGTGAGCAATTTAACCTCGTCTCCGAGGGTCCGATGATAACGCGCGATCACATCCGCAGTCACCGTGGTGTACGCGTGGCCGATATGGGGTTTGTCATTGACGTAGTAGATGGGAGTGGTGATGTAGAATTTCATAGGTTAGGAAGTAGTGCTGTCATGGTGAGCCTGTCGAACCATCTCATGCCTTGCCGAGAGATCCTTCGACAGGCTCAGGATGACAACATCCCACCACCAGCTAATCTGATAGATTATCAAAACTCTTGAAAGTTGTCCCCAGAGTACGTCATTTCAGCCAAAAATAAAAGGAGCCCTCTAAGTAATAAAGGCACTCCCCTTGCTTTCATCCTGCTTCGCTCTAAGGCGAGCTTCGCAGGATAAAAAAGAACCCCCTCCCAAGCCAGTTCTTTGCCCAGCATTATATCAGATGACTTTTACAAAACACAATGCATTGATTTTGCTGCTGAATGTTGTATTTATCCACATGTAAAAAACAATTTTCTACGAGATGTGAGGCCTGCCCCGCGAAGCTCGCCTATGAGCGTAAGCGATGGCAGCGAAGCGGGGAGCCAACAGTAGGATTTGAACCCACGACCAATAGTTTACAAAACTACTGCTCTACCGCTGAGCTATGTTGGCGGAATGTCTGTAAAATATCACAAACAAACATTTGAAGTCAAAAAACATCTGCCGAAACCGATTTTGCAAAAAATAAAACTTCATGTTAATCTTTTCCTGTTTTTGGACCGGTAGCTCAACTGGTTAGAGCACCGCCCTGTCACGGCGGGGGTTGCGGGTTCGAGCCCCGTTCGGTCCGCCTTCGCCACGCCGAAGCGCGCCTTAGCGCGTAGGCGGGCTTCGCCCTCCTATCTTCGTCGTAGCTACGGCGTGACACAGTCCGCAACAATACTTGATTAAATATCTTTTTTTTGCTATAAATTTCTAGTAATCGCGAATAATCGAATCTTTAAATATTCGTAATTCGTCATTTGTAATTCGTAATTGATTCTTATGTCTCAAGATAACCTTACAAAACTGGAGTGTACTGAATGCAAACAGGTGACTCACTATACTCGAAAAAATCGTCGCAAACTCAAGAATAAACTTGAAATGTCCAAGTTCTGCAAATTTTGCGCTGGCCACCAAGCCCACAAAGAAATCAAGTAACGTCTTCTCAGCAATAATCAAAAAGGCAGAGATGTAGCATGCTACATCTCTGCCTTTTTGATCATAAATCCGTGCAAAAACTACATATATATGGTATAGTCGCACCATAAAATATACTCATAAATTATATGAAAATCAACAATCTCTCCGGCTATTTCCTAATCGCGTGTCTTTTGGGAATCGCCTATCTTATATTTCAATTATTCCGGCCCTTCGTCGGCATACTTTTTCTGGCCTCGGCCATCGCCGCCATCACCTATCCTCTCTATGACATGATTTTGGAAAGGCTTGGTGGACGAAAAACATGGGCGTCTCTGGCTATGTGCGGACTCCTTCTGCTTGTCGTGATTCTCCCCTCTTTTCAGTTCGCCTACATGCTCACGGATAAGTCCATCGACGCTTACCAACAGCTCCGATATTCCTTCCCCACAAGCTGGCAAACCAGCGCATGGGCCGAGAAATTTTTATCTGCCGACAATCCGATAGCCCAATACCTCAATCCCGCCAAAATGCGAGAATTACTGATCACCGCGGCCGCCACCGTCAATACCCATATCGTGAGCGCGACCCGAGAGCTCCTCAGCGCCGGAGCGACCGTAGCTTTCAGTGTGATCTTCTTCCTCATCACCCTCTACTATCTCTTCAAAGACGGCAAGAAGATCCTCGAAAAACTCAAATACCTCTCGCCTTTACCAGACCGCTATGATCACCTGCTTTTCGACAAGTTCCGCCAAATGAGCCTCTCCACCCTTCTCTCCACTCTCGCGGTCGCTGCGGCGCAGGGAATCGTGAGCTTCATTGGATTCTGGATCGCGGGAGTGCCGGCCTTTTTCCTCGCCTTCCTCACCGCCTTCGCGGGCCTCATCCCCATGCTCGGAGCGACCTTGGTCTGGCTCCCCACGGGCATTATCCTCCTGGCCATGGGAAAATTCTGGCACGGTATTTTCATCCTCCTCTATGGCATGTTCTGCATCTCGCTCGTCGACAATATCATCCGCCCCTTCATCATCGAAGGCAAAACCAAGATCCACCCGCTTCTGATCTTCATGAGCATCCTCGGCGGCATCGCCTACTTCGGCCCATTGGGATTCCTCTTCGGCCCCCTCATCCTCGCAGTGTTCCTGACTTTCATTTCGATTTATGAGGTGGAGTATAAGGATGTGCTGAAATAAATGAAGAATGAAAAATTAAGAATGAAGAATTATTTATCACGCCATAGCCTGTTTTAAGACGACGGCAGAAGAATGAACAGCCAAACAAAAAACATCAGGTTCAACCGATGTTTTTTGTTTGGCAAAAACAACACATTTAAAGGTTTGATTTTTAGACTGATCTCAATTACAATAAAAACGGTCATTTTTGTTTGGGCGCGTCGGTTAACGGTAAACCAGCGGTCTCCAAAACCGCGACTGTGGGTTCAATTCCTACCGCGCCCGCCTTCGCCTCGCCGAAGTCCGCCTTTTAGCGGACGTAGGCGGGCTTCGCCCACCTCCTTTCGTCAAGGCTACGGCGTGGCAAAGCCCGCAACAAATAAAACCCTCCCAATTTATGGAGGGTTTTATTTTGGATTATTTGACTATCCGATAAAAATCGGATAGTATTCCTGTAATAATCCTACAAAAATATGACTCTCAATTTTGTCACATCGACCCAGCTTCAAAAAAAACTAAAAAAAACAATGGGCCAAAAACCAATGCAAATTTTATTATCCAACAATAAAATCGAAGGCATGATTTTCTCAAAAAAAATGACAGAAATGTTTTTAGAATCTGACCTGCTCACCCAAATCCGCGAAGAATTATGGGAACTCAATGATCCTGAAACAGTAGAAACTATCAGAGAGGCACGCCTCGGGAAAGGCAACCCTGTAGATTTTGAAAAATGGGCTCAAAAATATGAGCTATAAATTGCAAATCTTCAATCTCCACAAATGGGAAAAGGATCTCTCCACTATCCCAGAAAAAGAAAAGAAAAAAATTGCATCAAAAATCAGAGGCCTCAAAATCGAACCTTGGCCCGATGGAATACAAGTCAAAAAACTCACCAATCATGATATAGCCGATTTTCGTCTGCGTGTCGGAGATTATCGAATACTTTTTATACGTGACCAAGAAACACATACGATCAAATTACTACACGTAAGACATCGTTCAAAGGCTTATTGATAGAATCCTCACTTTATATGCGCAACCCCTACGCCCATCTCCCCCAACAAATCCGCGAGGGCGGGTATACCGTCACCATTCCGGGTCTTCCAGGCTGTCTATCCGAGGGGGATACCTTCGAAGAGGCTTTCCGAAATATCCAAGAAGCCGCGGAGTTGTATTTGGAGACAATCAGACTTGAGGATTCTATGGCCTTGGCATAATGTGAGGTTTATTCTCCAAAACGAAAAGAATCTTGAATATATTTTTAGATATCCAAGATTCTCTTTTTTTTAATCGACAGAAAATTTTACTTTCACAAAACGAAATTCTCTGTCTCGTGAAAGTTCTGAGCTTAAAATTTTTACGGTTACTTCTCCGCTTCCGATTTCTTTAGCAATAGTATCCAGTCGGTTTTTTATGTCCCGACTAACTATCTTCATTTGCTCATCCTGTGAAAGTGACATGGGAAGCCTTACCGTCAAGATTTTCTTCATTTTTAATTCTCCTTGTGATAAAAATCACAAAAAACTTTCTAAATCAATTTTTCAACCCAAACCGTAATCCCCAATGTCGAATCTCCCATAAGACCCGATATATTCCACACCCAGGATCACTTTTTGGTTCTATCACTTCTCTTCCACAAACTTTGAATGCAATAATTTCCACTATTGCCCTCAAAGTTTGCCCTGACGTGAATTAGTCTTAAATGTCAGGACACAAACAGGGTTCATTACCCTTGGGGAAGGAGGCCTAAAATTTTTAGAACCACTGCAATCAGCAGTCCTAAAAATTGTCCTCCTACACAAAAAACCAGAAACACACTTCCCCAAAACCCAAAAATCGATCCCTCCATTGGAGGTTCTTTTTTCTTCATTTTTTTCTCCTTTTTATAGAACTTTGAATCAACCATACAGCATGATTGATTCAAAGAATCTGCTTTTTTTAAAAAAAGCAGCAAAAAATTTTTAAGATGCCTACAAATTTAGGTGATCTCATATGCCCTCCCCTGTAGCCAGCATTCCTGCTTAACAACACCACAAAAGGGAAGTGGTTGGTTGAAATATGGGTTCATCAACCCCTCTTTTTCCAAAAAATCCTTTTGATCAATTTTTCTTTCAATAATAAATCCGTTTTCGAACTTTATTTCCATACTCATTTTTCATTCTCCTTCCCAACCACCTTCCAGCAGTCAGGATCAAAATACGTTTTTTTAATGTTCCCGAAAGTTAGGTTTGAAAAGCACCGATAGGAAGATTAAGGTGGAAAATATGATGATAAAAAAAACACGCTCACCTCAACGATAGCGAACGGGATGAGA
>VMEV01000004.1 GCA_007375725.1 Parcubacteria group bacterium Greene0416_36 | reverse complement strand
AAAAAACTGGATTGGAAAACCCCAATCGAAATCTTAAAAGAAAATAATTTACTAAAAAAATAAAACACCTCATCGGTGCTTTTGGGGCCTAACTCTCAGACAAAATTCCAAGAAATAAAGTAACATAAAGATATAACGATGTCAATAAATGACCTCTTCCTATTTGACACCCCTCTCCACGCTAAGCTACAGTTTGTTTGACGCTAGTTTTAGCCAATGAAATTTTTTTTGATAAAGACACACTTTAATTCGACGATTATGTTCGATAAAAAAAGCGACGGCACGGGAAGCAATTTCGAAACCGTGGTCGGACCTTCCATCAAGATTGAAGGGGACTTTGCCGGAAAGGGAAATATTTTAATTCAGGGAAGCATCAATGGCACCATTTCCACGGACAATGACATCAAGATTGAGAAAGGGTCCAAAATCAATGCCAATATCAAGGCCAATAGCGCCTCGATCGCCGGAGAAATCGTGGGAAATTTGGAAATCAAGAATCGGCTGGATCTGCAGAGTTCGTCGCATATCACCGGAGACATCACGGCAGCGGTGATTAATATCGAAGCGGGATCTGTTTTTAACGGAAAATGTACTATTAAAAATGCCGAAGTGACAAAACAAACAGAAAAAAAATAATCCGATAAGTTTTAAGGAGGGGAACTTATGTACTCATATATCTATGACTCATTTTTGAGCGCAAAGAAATACGAAAAGATTTTGGCTAAAATCGAAAACGCCATCACCGATTTTGATATTCGCGGGCGCATTTGCCGCTTAACCTTGCTCAATACGATCAAGGCCATCATTGAAGAGGAAATCCGAAAAGGTTCAAAAAATATCATTGTCATCGGCAATGACAAAACGGTATCCAAGGCACTTGATGTGGTTGTTCCCCATGGAGTCACCTTGGGAATCATTCCGGTGGGAGACGAAAATTCCATTGCCGAACTCTTTGGCATTCCACAGGAAGAAGCTGCCTGCCAGACCATCTCGGCGCGTATGATCCGGGAAATCCCGCTGGGAAAAATCAATGACTCTTTTTTCATACACCAGGCAGCCATCGACAGCCCGCGAGTATCGCTTGAATGTGACAATAGCTATCGCTTGGAAATTACCGCTCCTCACCACGCCATCCGCGTGTACAATCACAGCGAAGAAAATTCCACGCGCACGGCTCTAGTGACCGAAATCCGCCACCATTCCAATACTTTCTGGAACCGCTATTTCGCCTCCAGATCCGCCGAACAGAATCCAACCTTACTCAATCTGCAAACACTCTCGATCACAAAATCTCCCACCAATACCGCTATTTTGCTCGACGGACAAAAAGTCATCAATGCCCCGGCCACTATCACTCCTGCCATCCAAAAACTAAAAATAATAGTGGGGAAAAATAGGCAGATGTAAAAATAACAAAAAATGTAAGGGCGTATTGCAATACGCCCTTACATTTTTTGTTATTTTTTCGCCACCTCCCGAAACATCCATGACTGCTGAGCCATCATGAGCAAGGTGGAAACAAACCAATAGAGAGTGAGTCCTCCGGGCAGTCCGAAGCTGATCACGAGAGTCAGTATCGGCATCATGTAGAGCATTTGTTTGTTCATCATGGCCACGGTGGCCTCGTCGGTTGAACCGGCGATCGGCGGAGGGTTATTGGCCATCATCATTTTGGTCTGTAAATATTGGGACACCGCGGCCAGCACGGCCAGCACAGGCTGGGGCTTGGCCAAATCCACGAGACCGAAGCTCACGGGATCGATGGTTCCCGGATTTTCCACAAAAGAGTAAAGCATATCCAGACCGGAACCCTGATCCAATCCATGTTGGAAAACCTGGTAGAGCGCAATAAAAACCGGAATCTGAATCAGAATAGGGAGGCATGAAGAAAAAGGATTCACTTTATTTTCCGAATAAACCTTCATCAAATCCGCAGCCAAAGCCTGCTGATCTTTGCCATGTTTTACCTTGAGCTCCTGAACCTTGGGCTGTATGGCTTGGAGGGATTTTTGAGACTCCAGGGCTTTTTTGGACAGGGGATACAGGATCAGCTTTACAATCAAAGTCAGACCGATAATAGCCAGACCAATATCCGAGCCTGGTATGAAATTATAAATAAGGACCAGTAAATTAAATAGGGGCTGATATAAAAAAGTATCAAATAGTGACATACACAATTTTATTTAAGGAGGTCCAAACGAGGAGCGGACCAGGGATTGCAGCGGAGCAATCGAGGAATGAACCGATAAATCCCCCGAACCGCCCCGTGCCTAGAAACTGCCTCCTGGCAATACTCCGAACAGCTCGGATAAAAACGGCAGAATCCATAGGGATATAAAACACGCGGGATGCCATGATCAGGAGACAGGCTTTTTTGATATAATGAGATGATGGCAAGGATACTGCGAGAAAATAAAGACATATGATAAAGAAAGATGTGTGCATTAGCAACAAATCCCCCTCAGTCCCCCTTTGACAAGGGGGAGGCTGCTACCCCCTCCCTTGTCAAAGGGAGGGTTGGGGAGGGATTTGTTACCACATAAAATAACTACTTCTTAGAAACCGGAGCCGAATATTTTTTAAAGTTTATCATACGATCCACCATCGGCCACAATTCTTTTGCTAGGGCATCGCTGGTTGCAATTTTTTTTCCGGGCTTGATTATGACCATAAAATCAAAACCCAGAGGCACACGGTCCCAGCTTTTGCGCAAAATCTCGCGCACTTGGCGCCGCAACCGATTGCGGTCTACCGCGCGCTTGGAAACCTTGGTGGAGACAATAACAGAAAAACGAGAGAATGAATTCTCCGTTTTTCGAAAGCGCAGGGTCAGGGTTTGGCTATTCAAATACCAACCGCTGCCAAAAATTTCGTCAAAATCCTTCTTTTTTCCAAGACGATTCTGATTGTAGGCAAAAGCCATGAAACCTAATATTAGCTAGCGGTAACTGTCAATCGGGCTCGGCCCTTAGCTCGGCGGCGTTTGAGAACGAGCCGGCCTTTGGCACTCGCCATGCGGCTTCTAAATCCATGAACCTTATTTCGCCGGCGGTTCTTCGGTTGATACGTTCGTTTGGGCATATAAACTTAACCTTTCAATTTAAAAAATATAAAAATAATCTACTCCATCCAGATTACAAATCTAAAGATACAGATTTTGGTACGTTTAGTCAATTCACATTCAGGAAACACTTGATTCCCAGACTCTGTCAACTTTTATTTATCCACAGACCCTGTTACAATGTTTTCGAAATTTCGCGCCGACTAACCCCTCCAAAATTTATGGATATCCAAAGACTGTGGCAAGCTGTTTTGGGAGAACTAGAACTGACTATCAGCAAACCCAATTTTACGACTTGGTTCAAACATACAGGAATATCTTCCGTAGAAAATGGTAAGGTCACGATTGGAGTACCCAATACTTTTACTCAAGCTTGGATGGAACAAAAGTATCATCAATATATTCTCAAAGCGTTTCAAAAGCTCACGGAAAACGAACTCAGGGAGGTCACTTACCGAGTCGAACAATCCAGCGTTGCCAACAACACCCGGAATGTCACCTCTCCCGCCCAAACCGCCCCGGTTCCTGCAGCGCAGGAGCCGGTCCAGTATGCCGAACCCCAAAAACAAGAACCCAAAAACGAATTCGGAATCAATAATAAATACACGTTTTCCACATTCATTGTGGGTAAGTCTAATGAGCTGGCACACGCGGCAGCACAAGCCATTTCCAAACGGCCAGGAGAAGTATACAATCCGCTCTTCATCTATGGAGGAGTGGGCCTCGGAAAAACTCACATCATGCAGGCAGTAGGCCACGAGATCAAACAGAATAATCCCAATGTGAAAATTCTCTACGCCTCGTGCGAAAAATTCACCAATGATTACATCAACATGATCAAAACCGGGCGGGGAAAAGAATTCCAGGATATTTATCGATCTGTGGATCTACTCCTCATGGACGATATCCAGTTCATTACAGGCAAAGAGGGAACACAGGAAGCGTTTTTTCACACCTTCAATACCCTCCACAATCAGAATAAACAAATCATCATCACCTCCGACCGCCCGCCGAAAGCGATTCCGACTCTTGAAGCCCGCCTTCAGTCCCGTTTTGAGTGGGGAATGATCGTGGATATTCAAAATCCGGATCTGGAAACCCGACTGGCAATCCTAGATCAAAAATGCGGCGAGAAAAAATATCAATTGTCGCTGGACATTATCAAATTGATCGCCGTAACCGTACAGAGCAATATCCGTGAGCTCGAAGGCGCGCTCAATCGTGTTATTGCCCATCATCAACTGCAGGGAATCAGCCCCACGATCGCATCGACGAAAAATATCCTGGCCACTCTGACCTCTACTTATCCCAAAAAATCAATCACACCCAAACAAATTGTCAGTACCGTGATCCAATTCTATGACATCACTCTTGAACAAATCACCGGATCAAGCCGAAAAAAAGAACTGGTAATTCCGCGCCAAATAGTGATGTTTCTCATGAGACAAGAAATCGACAGTTCGTATCCAACCATTGGAGAAGAACTGGGTGGCCGAGATCATACCACCGCCATGCACGCCTGCGAAAAAATCAAACGAGAAGTCGATAATAATGAAAAAATGAGACAGGAAATCAGCTTGATACGGCAGAGGCTTTATAATGAGCATTAGGAGGGGGGGGGAAATATAGGGACGGTCCGACGTAACATCGGACCGTCCCTATATTTTTTTGTGCCACAAAAAAATATCCCCACGATCCACAACTTATCCGACTCAAAATATCAAAAAAAAGCTGTTGGAAAAAAATGGAAAACATGTAGAATGAATCCAGAAAAAATCTGAATAACAACCGGACTTATCGACACCCAAAAACTTCTCTCTTTTTTTGTCCCCACTCTGTCCCAACTCATACAGAAGATACCTTACCTTTTATCCGCAATGAACGATTTGAAATACCCAAATAGAAACAATCTCAAAATCGCTTTTCCGCTTTTCCACAACGCTTATTATTCTATATTGTTAATTTGTCTATATATAGAAATACAAAACATAATAAACAAAGTATATGAAATTCATCTGTACTCAAGAAAATTTAGCCAAAGCACTCGGAATCGTATCCCATATAGCTTCTAAACATACAACCCTTCCAATCCTCAATAACGTTCAGCTCAAAACAGAAAATGGGATTCTAAAACTTTCCAGCACTAACTTGGAAATCGGCATGCATTCTTTGGTTCGGGGAAGGATCGAAATGGAAGGGGCCTTTACTGTGAACGCGAAATTGCTCAGCGATTATGTTCATTTGCTTCCGTCCGATCAGGTTTTTTTGGAAGTAATTGACAATGTTCTTCATATTCAATGCAAGAATCAGAAAACAAAAATCAACGGGCAGAGTGCGGAAGATTTTCCGCTCATCCCTCAGTTGGAAAAAAAGTCGGTAGTCTCGGTCGCGGCATTGGGTTTCAAAAAAGCCTTGATGCAGGTTTTGTTTGCTTCGGCCAATGATGATACTCGTCCGGAAATTTCGGGTGTTTATTTTGATTTCGCCTCCAATCGTCTTACTTTGGCTGCTACTGACGGGTTTCGGCTGGCCGAGAAGATCATTCATCTGGAAAAAAATGTAGAGTCTGAACGGAATTTAATTGTGCCTTTTAAAACCATTACGGAACTAGTCAGAGCTGTGGGGGATAATCTGGAGTCCGATACTTTAGATATCGTGATGGGGGATAGCCAGATTTTATTTTCTTTTTCGGGAACTGAAATTGTCTCTCGTTTGATCGAGGGGCAGTTTCCAGATTATCGTCAGATTATCCCGCAGTCTTTCAGGACTCGAAGCACGGTTTCAGTTTCTGAATTGGCTAATATCACCAAAAGCGCGTCTTTATTTTGCCGTTTAGGAATGAATGATGTGGAGCTAACTTTTGAAAAAGAGACAAATAAGATCACCGTTGCCTCCACTCATTCGCAGATCGGGGAAAATGTCTCGAGTATTGATACCCCCGTGGAAGGAGAGCCCAATAAAATTATTTTCAACTACCGTTATCTTTTGGATGGCTTAAGTGTCATGGACTCTGGGTCCGTGCAAATTTTGATTATCGACAGTCAAAATGCCGGCATCTTCCGGCCGGAAAATTCACTCGATTACTCTTACTTGATCATGCCGATTAAGGAATAACATCCATAAAAACAGGCGCAAAACAAGTAAGGGCACGGTGCACCGTGCCCTTACTTGTTTTGTCATGGAGCTCGATAAAATAATGAGGCCAAAATACCTAGAGTATGTGTACTATTGACAAATACAATTGGAACTGATATCCTTATAAGATCCTTAAGTACTTAGTGTTTTGTTGACATTATTCATAATCCTGTTTAGTTTGGAGGAGAGAGATTTTTTATTGGGACTTTCGGGTTCCAATACATCCTTATGAATCGTGATATTTTTTGGCTTCGCGCTAAGAAATTTCCAATTCTAGGGATGCCAATAGCACTTTCTTCGGAAAGACATGCTTTTTTTTCTCTCTCCCAAAGTGGATAGGATTTTTTTATGTTAGATCGCTCTGTATTTTTTGTGATGGATAACTTGGGGACAATGGGGATTATTCTCCGGTTGAAAAACCTTGTGTTTTCTCTACAATAAAAAGCTTGCCGTGCCAGATCGCAGCCCCGCCTTTTGGCGGGGCGTAGGGTGGTCGTTATTTCCAGGAATCAGGTTCTAAGTCAGAGACGGTACTAGGGCTTCTGCTCTAGACTGTCTTTGACTTGGATTTTGATTTTTAAATTCTATTTTTAGGGAAGGGAAGATCCGATGAAAATAGAATTTTTGAAAATTCTTCTGGCTATTCCGGTCAGATTAATTTTTGTCGCCGTCATACTTGCCAGCGAAGTATTTGACGGCGATGATATTCGTGCCCGCCTTGCCCGCTGGCTTTTTACAGCGGGCATTTTTTTTCTTCTCGAGCATATCATAGAGTTATACTTCATAATTTTGGCTTTATGATGTGAAAGCAGGTAATATACCTGCTTTTTTATTTTTAGAAAGCAACAAATCTTTTTCTAACCTTTCCTGTGATCAGGGGTGGGAGGCTGTTTCCCCCTTCCTTGTTAAGGGAAGGGCTGGGGATGGGTTTGTTGCTTTCTACCATTGAAAAAAAACGCTAAATTTGATAATTTTGGTATGTTCATTTGTATTCATTAAGCGATTCAATTGTATGTCTGGACATTCCAAATGGCACAATATACAAGTCAAAAAAGGCGCGGCGGATGCCAAGCGCAGTTCGCTCTTCACCAAACTCAGCCGCAATATTACTATGGCCGCCAAAGAATTGGGCAAAGATTTGGATACTAATTTCAAATTGAGGATGGCGGTCGATAAGGCAAAAGCCATGAGCATGCCCAAAGATACGATCGAGAAGGCTATCAAGAAGGGAACTGGAGAACTGAATGACGGAACGGTCATGGAAGGGGTCATGTACGAAGTTTTTGGACCCGAAGGCAGTGCGATTTTGGTCGAGACCATTACCGATAATCGCAATCGGACTCTCACTAATCTCAAGGTCATCATGAGTAAAAATAGCGGAAATTTGGCGGCGGCCAATAGCGTATCATGGATGTTTGTGCGCCGAGGAGTTGCTTTGGTGCTCACTTCGGCTTTTGATTCCATGTCCGCCGATGACCGCGAGTTGTTTTTGATCGGTGCCGGAGCGGAAAATATTGAATACCTAGAGATCGACGGCGCGGCGCATGTCAAAATTACGGTTCTGGTTGAGGATATGAATTCCTTTCGTGCGGCGCTGGAAGGAAAGAAAATCGCGATCAAAGAGTTCAATATCGAATATATCGCCAAAGAGAAAATCACGATTTCTCCTTCGGCGATGCAGTCTCTCGGCGCATTGCTGGAGGCTTTGGACAATGAGGACGATGTCGACAATTTGTATATCAATGTTGATTTTTCTTGATTCTTTTACATGCTGAATACAAAAGGGGCAATAAAAGTCATGGGGATAGATCCGGGACTCGCCAATACGGGATTTGGAGTGATTGAATATACCGGCAATCAATATACTCTTTTGGAGTATGGCTGTATCGAGACGGATCCTCGGCAGGATTTTAGTCTTCGCCTCTCAGAGATCCATACGGGACTCAACCTGTGTCTCGCAAAATGGCAGCCTGATCGTGTGTCGGTCGAAGATTTATTTTTTTGCAAAAATGTCAAATCTGCAATTTTGGTCGGCCAGGCGAGAGGGGTGTGTATTTTGTCTGCCTCCTTGCAGAGTGTGCCGGTTTTTGAATATACTCCCCTCGAGATCAAACAATCGGTCTGCGGGTATGGAAGGGGGTCAAAGGATCAGGTAGGGGCTATGGTGAAGATTTTGCTCGGGGCTAAGGAGATACCTTCGCCCAATCACGCTGCCGACGCCTTAGCTGCGGCCATTTGTTGCGCTAATGATTCAACTCTAGGTCACTTATGAAAAAGATTCTTACTATTGCCTGTGTTTTTCCTGAAATAGACCCCTTTTCAAAAGCAGGAGGACTGGGCGATTTCGGGCGTTCCTTTCCTAGGGCCATGCAGGCTTTGGGTCACCGCGCGTTTGCTATTACCCCTTTATATGGCGTGATCAATAAAGAATCGTCTTCTATTACCTCGTGGAAACTCCAGCATCCTTGTATCTTGCCTGGCAACAAGCAAATTTTTGTAGATTATTATGTCTCGGAATTTGAGGGAGTCACGATTTATTTTATTGATGTTCCTAAATTTTTTTCCACTCGGCCCACGATTTATAACGCTTCGGATAATAGTCAGCGTTTTTTTGTTTTTGATGTCGCGGTCTTGGAACTCATTCGGCTTTTGGAAGAGAGCGTGGATATTGTCCACTGCAATGACTGGCATTGTGGACTGCTCCCTTACTTATTGCATGGCCAGGGACAGAGTGACGACAAATTACGATCCATCGCCTCGGTTTTTACTATACATAATCTTACTTTTCAAATGGGAAAAAATTGGTGGAATATTCACAAAAAAAATCGGGATGCGGGCCGCACTCCACTTCCACGTTTTGGGGACAAAAGAGCGGTGGAACGGATTAATTTCGCACGGCGTGCGATTGTTTGGGCCGATGCGCTCTCGACGGTTTCGGAAACCTATGCCAATGAAATCCTGACCGAGGAGTCCGGAGAAGGACTGAGCCGCATGCTGTCGAGGCGCCGCAACCGTCTGTCCGGAATTCTCAACGGGATTGATTATGAACATTATAATCCCGCCACTGACCCTGGCCTTTTTGCCCGATATAATTCCAGTGACTGGAGCAGCAAGGCCGTAAATAAGGCTGAATTGCAAAAGATGATGAATCTTCCCGTTTCGGGAGATATTCCGCTTTTGGCAATGGCCACGCGCATAACCGAACAAAAGGGATTTGATCTTTTGTTTGAAATTTTAGGAGAATTGCTCTCGGAAAATTTGCAGCTGGTGGTTTTTGGAGCCGGAGAAGAGCGTTATGAGAAAATGCTTCGCTCAGCCATGAAAAAATTCTCCACCAAAATGGCGGCGAATCTGGCATTTGATTCCCTCAATGTCACCAAGGTCTACGCGGGTTCGGATATGTTTTTGATGCCTTCCCGTTTTGAGCCCTGCGGGCTGGGGCAACTCATCAGTCTCCGATATGGTTCTGTTCCCATCGCCCGAGCCACGGGAGGCATTGCCGATACGGTCATTGAGATGGGGGCTGAGGATCAAAGCGGGAATGGTTTTGTGTTTTATAATTATGATTCGGCGGATTTTCTCTCCAGCATCCGAAGAGCTCTAGTGGCTTATGGCGACAAAAGCCTGTGGAATTCTTTGGTGGGCCGCGGCATGAGGGAATCTTTTTCATGGCAGATTCCGGCCAAAAAATATGAGAAATTATTTTATTCAGCCATTGAATATCATAAGATTGGAAAATAAATTATGAAAACCATTTGGATCAATTTTTTACACGCCTATCAGCCCCCCTCGCAGGATGCGGAGGTTTTGGCCAAGGTAGCCGATGAATGTTATCGGCCGCTTATCGCTTTGGCAAAAAAATATCCGTCTTGGAATTTTACGTTTAATATCTCCGGAGTTTTGACCGAGCTATTGTTCCAAAATGGATTTGGAGATATTATTGATGGCTTACGGTTTTTAGCCGAGAGAGGACAGATTGAATGGGTTTCTTCGGCCATGTATCATCCAATTTTGCCATTGATTCCCGCCAAGCAAGCCCTTCGCCAAATCGATTTGAATGATGAGATCAACCGGCGTATTTTGGGGGCCTCGTATTCCCCCAAGGGATTTTTTTGTCCCGAGATGGCGGTTGATGATACGGTTTTGGATCTCATTGCTCGGAAGGGATATAAATGGGCGATTCTGGATGAATATTCAGCCGCTTCTCCCGTATCGCCTGCTTTGTTTTATAAACACAAAAGCGGGTTATCTCTCGTTTTTCGGAATCGTCAGGTGTCAAAAACATATGTGCCGTTTACCATTCTTGGCGATTTAAAAAAAAATAATATCGCGCCGTATATCATCAGCGCGACGGATGCCGAGCTTTACGGCCACCATCACCGCGATCATGAAGATTTATTAGAAAAAGTTTTATCCTCGGATCGGGTATCCACCTGGACTATTGGTCGTTATTTGTGCGCGCCTTTTCAAACTCGAGAGATAAAAATTCAGCCGTCTAGCTGGGAAACCACCCCGGAAGATTTCAAAGAAAAAAATTCTTTTCCATTATGGAAAGATCCGAAAAATATTTTTCACCAAAAGCTGTGGAGTTTTGCACAAGTCATGTGTAAAATTTTGGATAAGTATCCCCAAGACCCGAACTTGGATTCGGCCCAATTTCATTTGGACCGCGGGCTGGCCAGCTGTGCCTTTTGGTGGTGTTCGGCCAAGCGGCCCAGTCCCTTTTGTCCGATTACTTGGAACCCCGATGAAATAGAGAAGGGACTTTTGGAGTTAGTCAAAGTGTCCCGTTCTCTGGGAACCCTCCCTTCATCTGTTAAAATCCGCCACGAAAAGAGCTACCATACTCTCAAGATGCTCCTTTGGCAGAGGCATTGGGAGGAATTTGGAAAAAAATAAATTATGTCCGTTTTACGTTCTCCCAATAAATGGAGAGGATCTAAATATAAATTAGCCTTTTCTTCGAATTTTTGGTCCGTATTCGTTTACGGGATTATTTTTGCTGTATCGCTGGGAATTTTTGCTCTAGTGGGATTGTTTATTTATTTTGGCCGTGATCTGCCCGATCCTAACCGTCTGGCGGATCGCCGCGTGGTGGAAAGTACTAAGATTTATGACCGAACTGGCGAGCATTTGCTCTACGAAATTCATGGTGACCGCTCCAGAACCATAGTCAAGCTGGAAGAGGTGCCCAAGCATGTTGTCTGGTCCGTGATTGCCCTAGAGGATAAAGATTTTTTGGAGAAGAAATTGGGGCTTTCTTTTGGCCGAACGGTATTTGCGGTATTTCAATATGGATTCGGAAAGATAACCGGACGCGGCGGCGGAGGTGCCGGCGGATCGGGACTCACTCAACAACTGATCAAGAATGCTATTTTAGGTCCGGAAAAAACAATTTCTCGAAAAATCAGGGAGTGGATTCTCACGGTCCAAATCGAGCGAAAATTCAATAAGGATGAAATATTACAGATGTATTTCAACGAAATTCCTTATGGCGGCACGGCTTATGGCATTGAGTCCGCATCGCTTTATTATTTTGGAAAACCTGCCAAGGATCTTGTTTTGGCTGAGAGCGCGCTACTCGCTGCTATTATTCAGCGGCCTACTTATTTTTCGCCTTATGGATCTCATTTGGACGAACTGCTGGCCAGAAAAAATTTGGTACTTGGCCTGATGAAAGAGCAGGGATATATTGACGATTTGGAATATTCTGAGGCCCGCGATTATGGACTTAAATTTAAAAATAAAATCGAGAAAATCGAAGCGCCTCATTTTGTATTTTTTGTCCGCGAGTTTCTCACGGACAAATATGGAGAAAAATTAGTGGAAGAGGGCGGACTTCGCGTTCGGACTACTTTGGATTATGATATCCAGAAAAAAGCGGAGGAGTCCATTGAAAAAAATTTTGGAAAAGCCTCTTCATTTGGAGCGACCAATGCGGCCTTAGTCTCCATCGATCCTGTCACTGGTGATATCCTAGCCATGGTTGGGTCCCGTGATTATTTTGATCTCGAGCATGATGGAAATGTGAATGTGTCCACTCGTCCGCGCCAGCCCGGCTCTTCTTTTAAGCCGATTGTATATGCGGGTGCTTTTTCGAAGGGCTACACTCCGGAGACCATTGTATATGACGTGGAAACGATTTTTGAAACCGATACCAAGGATTATATTCCCAAAAACTATAATCTCCGAGAATATGGTCCGGTCACTCTGCGGCGGGCTTTGGCGGGGTCGCTCAATATTGCGGCGGTGAAAGTACTGTATTTGACGGGCGTCTCTAATGTTTTGGATTTTGCCGAGAGGCTGGGTTATACAACCTTGGGAGACCGAAGCCGTTTTGGTTTGTCCTTGGTTTTGGGCGGCGGCGAAGTGACCTTGCTCGAGCATGTAGGAGCTTATACGGCCTTCGCTCAGGACGGGGTGAGGTCTATTCCTCGGTCGATTTTGTCTGTGGAAGACAATAATGGAAAGCTTCTGGAGGAATTTGCCGTGGTCAAGAAAAAGGCTATGGATCCGGAGCCGGTCCGTGTCCTCGTCAGCGTGATGTCTGACAACGAGGCCCGATCATTTGTGTTTGGAATGAATAACCGCCTGACCCTCAAAAATCGAGTGGTCGCCGC
Organism: Parcubacteria group bacterium Greene0416_36; assembly: GCA_007375725.1. Classification (GTDB taxonomy): domain Bacteria; phylum Patescibacteriota; class Patescibacteriia; order VMEV01; family VMEV01; genus VMEV01. The sequence continues at coordinate 61,030 of VMEV01000004.1, read as the reverse complement.
TAAAACGGGAACCACCAATGATAATCGGGATGCTTGGACCGTTGGTTTTGTTCCGGAATTGGCGGCCGGAGTGTGGGTTGGCAATAATAACAATGACAAGATGAAACAAGGCGCAGATGGAAGCGTGATCGCCGCTCCGATTTGGCAGTCGTTTATGGAAAGTGTTTTGTCCGGGAAAAAAACAAGCGAGTTCCCCAAAGTTTCTGAAAAATCTTCTTCTTTAACATTGAAACCCATCCTTCGTGGAATCCTGCCGGATTATAAATTGATCGATATCGACTCGGTCAGCGGGTTATTGGCCACCCCTCTGACTCCGCCGGAACTGGTGATTCAAAAAATTTACCGTACTCACCATTCCATTTTGCATTATCTCAAAAAAGACGATCCTCGAGGCGAAGCGCCTGCGGATCCAGCTAAAGCAGATTCTGCGTATCTTGGGTGGGAACAGGGGATTGCTCGCTGGGTGGAACGGGAAAAAGCCAAATTGAAAGAGCCAGTAACGGATCCCAAGAAAGCATCGACTTTGCCCAAGACGGAGAAAATATGTTCTTCCCTTCCGGCCGAGGATGGAACGGTCGTGGAATCTTGCCGCGATCTCGAGATTTTGTGGGGAGATATTCCCACGGAATATGATAATATTCATGTCGTGGAGAATTTTCCGATTGTTTCGATTTTATCTCCAGGGCAGGGAAGCGTGATCACTCAAGATGAAATTTTTTTCCGCGCTGGAGCCGGAGGATCGCGTGCCATTGCGTCGGTCGAATATTATATCGGTGATAATTTAGTGGGAACGGTAAAGTCTTCCCCCTTTGATTTCCTTTATCAGCTTGGCGAATTGCCGAATGGTTTTTATACTGCCAAAGCCGTAGCTAAGGATGATATTGGAAATAGCGCGAAATCTTCGATTTTTTTTCAGGTATCCAGAACTAAGGCTTTTGGACTCGCACAGTGGATGCGGCCTTTAGCTGGTGATTTGATTTCGCTCTCTGCTTTTCCCTACAAAATCACCTTGCTTTCCAATCGTTTTGTGGAAATCGACAAGGTTGAGGTATTTGGCGAGCGCGATTTCGGCGGACAGAAAATCCTAGGCATTATCACATCCCCAACAGGAGCGCTCATGGCTCTCGACTGGCACTTTGCTGAAAAAGGGAAGTACACGCTGACAACCAAACTTCAAATGAAGGACAAAACCATCCTTGATGGGCCATCGGTGAGTGTGGTGGTGGAGTAATATATGAATAGAATTTTTATTTTTATTCGCACTGTATTCAGCCATCCTTTTGGGGTGGCTTTCTTGGTTTTCTTATTGTCTTTTGCTTTTTTTTGGATCCTGGCTCCGTTTGGTTCTTTTTCGGATCCTGACAGTTTTTATCACATCGCTATAACCCGAAATTTGGCCTCCCTCGGAATTCCGGATACTTTTCCCTCACTCCTCTACACCCATCTTGCCGGCGCATTCACGGACCATCATTTTCTCTATCATATTCTGCTCTGGCCTTTTATTTTTTTATTTGGAGATTTTGAAGGAGCGCGCCTCTCCGCTATATTTTTTGCTGCTTTATTTCCGGCTTTTTTTTATTTATTTCTCCGTTTTTTCAATGTGCGCTATCCGCTTATTTGGACCCTCTTTTTGTTTTTAATGCCTGCTTTTGTTTTTAGAATTCATTTGGTCAAAGCGGTTGGCTTGTCGATTTTATTCCTGCTTATTTTTTGTTATCTGCTTATCCGTGACAAAAAATGGGCTTTGTTTTTTCTTTCATTCTTATATGTGTGGCTGTATGGCGGATTCTTGATCATGCCGGCCGTATGGTTTTTATATTGGGTCTCTCGTATGATCTATAAAATAATTCAGGAACCAGGATCTTTTCGAGAGAGAGCGGCCCATCTAGTTTCTGATAAAAAAAATTGGATGGATTCTTCGGTTTTGGGTTCGGGAATTTTGATTTTTTTGGGAATGTCTTTGGGGCTAGTGATTAACCCATTTTTCCCAGATAATCTCTATTTTTATTGGATCCAGACTGTTGAAATCGCTTTGTTTAACTATTCCGAGGCTATTGGGGTGGGCGCGGAGTGGTATCCCTATACTTTTAGCACTTTATTCAATGGCAATATTTTTTACTTTTTCTTGCTTTTTGTTTTTGTGCCTCTTTTGGCGATGGGAATCAAAAAGATGTCGAAGGAGTCTTTGTTTTTCTTTTTAGTCTCGGCGCTGTTTTTTATTCTAACTCTCAAGTCGCGCCGCTATATCGAATATGCTGTGCCGTTTGGTGTTCTCTTTGGCGCCTTTGTTTTTCGCGATTGGAATTTTACCTGGAACGATGTCCGCCGCGCCATCAATAAAAAAATTGTTTTGTATATCTTATGTTTTTCCATTCTCTGGGCCTTGTATCAATTTCTTTTTTTGAAAGATGCGGTTGGAGGGTTTCGATGGGACCGCTATAGCCATGCGTCGTTGTGGATCAGCGAGAATATTCCGAAAGGTTCGCTTGTTTTCAACAGCGACTGGGATGATTTTCCGATTCTTTATTACCGAGGCAAAGATTTTTACTACATGACGGGCCTCGATCCGACCTTCATGTATCGCTACAGTTCCGAGAAATATGAAGTTTGGCGAAAGATTTCATCGGGTGAACAGACTTCTGATATTTCCAGAGATATTGTTGGTAAGCTCGGCTCCCACACCGTTTTTGTCGACCGAACGGATCAAAAATTGCTGGACGAGAATTTGGCCAAAGATCCTAGAGCGAAAGTGGGATATCAGGACAGTGAGGCGAGTATTTATATTTTGGAATAACAGCAGTTATGTTTACTGACTCTTTGTTAAAAGTTAAACCGTATCTGTTTTATCTTTGTGTTTTGTATTCAGCGTTTTTTTTGATTGGCTTATTAAACTTCACTTCCGGGGGAACCACGCCTCCTTCATCAGGCCTTGCTTACTGGCTTTTATTATTTTGGATGATTTTGGCTGGTATTAGTTTTATTTTTTTCGCGAAATCTCTGCTGGGTAATGCTCATCCTAATTTAAATCAAGCTCCTGCTTTTTTAAAAATAATTTGGGCGGGATTTTTTTTGTTTTCTTTTATTCTCATTTTGATTCCTCCGGTTCTGTCGCAAGATCTATATAATTATATTTTTAGCGCGCGGATTGGCAATGGATATGAGCTTAATCCATATCTTTATCATTTTAATTTTTTTAGATCCGATCCCTTTTTGGAGACTACGATTGCTAATTGGAGGGATCAAGTCACTCCATATGGTCCGGTTTGGACTTCGTTCTCGATGATGATTACTCGTCTTGCCGGAACCGATCTGCCTCTTAATTTATTTTTATTTCGCCTGGCCAATATTTTTTTTATCGCGGGATCGGGATTGATTTTGTTTCGGATTTTGGAAAAGAAAGCGGGATTAGCCTCCCGTTCATTGGTTTTGTTTCTGTGGAATCCTCTGATTCTCCTGGAAGGAATTTCTAGTGGTCACAATGAAGCCGCTCTTTTATTTTTTCTCCTGGCTTCGTTTTATTTTTTGTCCAGAAAAAACAGTAAGGGCGTATCGCAATACGCCCTTACTGTTTTTTCTTTTGTGTTCTTGGCTATCGCTTTCTGGATAAAATATTGGGCCGTATTTTTTATTCCGGCTTGGTTTTTTTTGTGGTGGCGGGAGGGCCAAAAGTGTAGGGGCACAGCGCGCTGTGCCCCTACACTTTTGGCGCTGGTAGCTGGAATCATTGTAACGCTCGTGGCCTGGGCCCCATTCTGGGATTGGGATCACTGGCCCGCTCTTCTCTCCAGTGTTTTGATTCAAGCTGGTCGTATGGACTATCCTTTTTATTTTGGGTCCGGATCTTTGATCGGATTTTGGCTGGTTCCAGAGACTTTTAACCTATGGAGAGTTTTGTGTTTGGGGTTATGGATTGTCGTTTCCATCGTTATTTTTGTTCGAATGATTCGCGGGAAAATAGATCCGTATTTATTCGGCTCCGCATTTTTCTTTTTCTTTTTGTTTCTGGTGGCCACCTGGGTCCAACCTTGGTACGCTTTGATTATTCTGCCTTTTTTGCTTTTGGAGGAAAAGTATCTCGGGGCCTATTTGATTATGTCGGCTCTATTTTTGCTGACATATTTTGTGCCGGCGGGGGTGGTTTTATTTGGAGTGGGGTGGGTGTGGCGAATAAATCCCTCCCCAACCCTCCCTTTGACAAGGGAGGGCGTAGCGACCTCCCCCTTGTCAAAGGGGGATTGAGGGGGATTTATGTTTATTCTCATCCTATTTCTATCTTTATTCGCTTATCTTTCCTCCCGAAAAATTTCCTGGGGCATTTATTTGATTCTCTTGTTTTTGCCCGCATACCAAATTCGTTTCTCGATGTTTAATATCCCCATGACGCTCCTGGAGTCGATGATTCTGGTTTTATTTTGTGTGTTTTTGATTCGGGAAAGATTTCTACTTGACCGGAAAGGTAAGGGCGTATCGCAATACGCCCTTACCTTTCCGGTCCTGCTATTTTTACTTTCCGCAACTGTGGCTGTGATTTTGAGTCCGGATTTGCGCGCGGCCCTGGGTCAATGGAAAGCCTATTTTATAGAGCCTATTTTGTTTTTCTGGGTTTTTATAAAAACGATTCGAACCGAAAAAAATATTCGCGGAGTGTTTATTACACTCGGAATTTTGTCTTTTTATTTGGCTCTGTATGGACTCTTGCAATACGCCTTTAGCTGGATTCCCGCTCCGTGGAATCAGGGAGACCTGCGAATCACTTCGTTCTATCCCTATCCCAATGCTCTGTCTCTCGTCGTCACCCCGATTCTCGGAGCCTATCTTGTTTTATTTGCCCGGAACATCCCTTTGTTTTCTTCGTTTTTTTTGGATCGCTTCTGGAAAATAACCGTGCTTGCGTTTACTTCGGCTGCTCTTTTTTTATCGGGTTCTGACGGCGGAGCATTGGCCTTGATGGCGGGGATGTGTTCTCTGGGTGCATTTATTTTGATGCGTGAAAAAAATCGTTTTTCAAAAAATTATTTTCTATTCATTCCGGCTTTGATTGTGTTTCTTGTTTTTGCGGGAGCGCGGATATCGGTGGATCCGTCCACGGATGTGCGTCATAAATTGTGGATCGGCTCTTGGAAGATGATTGCCGATCATCCGATTGAGGGTTTTGGTCTCGGAGGCTTTTCCCGTAATTATGAAAAATACAAACTCCCCGAGCATACAGAAATTTTACTCTACCCCCATCAGTTATTTTTTAATTTTTGGATTGAGATGGGCCTCTTGGGCATGGTTTCTTTTATTTTGCTGGTCGTCTTTTTTTGTGTTTTTTGCTGGCCATCTATTCGTGCCGAAAAGAGTCCATTTATCCTCCCTGTTTTTATCATGATGCTTGTTTTATTGGCCCACGGGATGGTCGATGTGGCGTATTTCAAAAATGATTTGGCGGTTTTGTTTTGGGTGGTGTATGGATTGGGCATGACCTCAAAAACGTAAGGGCACGGTGCACCGTGCCCTTACGTTTTTGGGAATTTTCTTTGAATTTTTAGGGGCTTCTATGCTAATATTTTATCAATGCTTGTCATTTTATTTTTTTTAAACAGGCAAATAGGGAGGGTACAATATCTATGACTATGAAAATTAAAAAAGCGATTATTCCGGTGGCGGGGATGGGAACGCGATTTCTGCCCGCGACAAAGGCCCAGCCAAAAGAAATGCTTCCGATTGTTGATAAACCGGTGATCCAGTATCTGGTGGAGGAAGCTGTGGCGTCCGGCATTGAGGAAATTATTTTTATCACCAGCATCGGCAAACGTGCGATTGAGGATCACTTTGATTATTCGTATGAACTCATGCAGAAGCTGGAGGCAAAAGGCAAAAAAGATTTGATGGAAATAGTCAGGCATGTGTCATCTTTGGCTGCGTTTGCGTATGTGCGCCAGCCTCAGCCTCTGGGAGACGGGCACGCGGTTTTGATGGCTCGCAATCTGGTCGGAAAAAATGAAGCGGTGGCTGTTTTGTTTGGCGATGATGTGGTGGATTCGAAGGTTCCATGCATTGGCCAATTGATGGAAGTATATGAAAAATATGGAGATCCAGTGGTGGCCCTTATGCGAGTCCCGAAAGAAGAGGTGTCTCGTTACGGGGTGGTGGGGTCAGTTGAATTAGGGGGCCGGGTTCATGAAATTCAACAGTTTGCCGAAAAGCCAAAAGTCGAAGAAGCTCCCAGCAATTTGATTGTGGTGGGCAAATATATTCTGACTCCTGGGGTATTGTCCATGCTGGAGGATATTGAACCTGATAGCGGCGGCGAGATTCGCCTGGCCGGAGCTTTCAATGAATGGATCAAAACCAAGCCTCTCTATGGATGTGAATTTGAAGGAGTGCGTTATGATTGCGGAGATAAGTTGGGATATGTAAAGGCTACGGTGGATTACGGGCTTAAGCATCCGGAAGTGGCGAAGGGTCTCCGAGAGTATTTGAAGGGGTTGAAGTTATAACTACTAAATCCCTCCCCAACCCTCCCTTTGACAAGGGAGGGCGTTGTTTCCCCCTTGTCAAAGGGGGACTAAGGGGGATTTGTTGCTTTATTTATGCCATTCGCTCGACTACTTCCATTATTTTTAATACTTGCACTCCTCGTCACTACAGGGATTGGCTGCAAGGGTGGGTCGGAAGAGGCCAAGCAGGCTTTTACTCCTGTGACGCTTAAGTATTGGAGAGTCTTTGAGGATGAGGATATGCTCACGGACGCATTTGCCGCCTATAAGCAAATGCATCCCAATATCAGTGTGGAATATAAAAAGTTTCGTTTCGAAGAGTATCGGGATGAACTGCTTAATGCTTTTGCTGAGGATCGCGGGCCGGATATGTTCACGCTGCACAATACCTGGGTGGGTGAATATATTCCGAAGCTGGCAACGGCTCCGGAGACTACCACGCTCCCCATTCCCGTGATGCGAGGCACGATAAAAAAAGAACAGGTGATTGAACTCCAGACCAGTCGAGGCATTACGGTTCCTCATATTCTCAATAATTTTGTGGATCAGGTCGCCTATGACGTGATATGGGAAGATAGGACGACCGGGGCTCAGAAGATTTTTGGCGCGCCCTTGGGCTTCGATACCCTGGTCATGTTTTATAATAAAGATATTCTCAACAATGCGGGTATCCCGACTCCGCCCGCCACCTGGAGCGAGTTCCAGCAGGCGGTCAAAAAAATCGTCCGTGTGGATGATAGTGGCCGTATAATTCTCTCGGGCGCCGCCTTGGGGACAGCTTCAAATGTCGAGCGTTCCAGCGATATTTTGTCGCTTCTGATGATGCAAAACGGCGCGGTGATGGAAACCCTGGACCGCGACATCAAATTTCATGAGATGCCTCAGGAACTGGCCGAGAAGCGCGTGATCGCCCCCGGCGAAGAGGCCGTGCGTTTTTATACCGATTTTTCTTCTCCGGTCAAAGAGGTGTACACCTGGACTCCGGACATGCCGAACTCTCTGGACGCCTTTATCTCCGGCCGGCTGGCATTTTTCTTTGGGTATTCCTATCATATACCTGTCGTCAAACAGCGCGCGCCGAAGCTCAACTACGCTATCGGCAAGGTCCCCCAGATTCCCGGCAATCCAGAAGTCAATTTCGCGAATTATTTCGTAGAAGTGGTATCAAAAAAATCGCGTTTTCAAAATGAAGCCTGGGATCTCCTCAAATTCATCAGTTCCGCGGATGCCGCCAAAGGCTATCTCGCAAAAGCCAAAAAGCCCACGGCTCTGCGATCCTTGGTTCTCTCTCAGATCGAAGATGTCGAAATGGGGCCCTTTGCCGAGCAAATTCTGACCGCGAAAAGCTGGTACAAGGGCTACGAGCCTCTCGCCGTGGAATCCATTTTCCGTGATATGATTGACCAAGCGAATAAAGGGGAGTATAAACTGAAAGATATCATCGGAAATGCCGCGGATAAGGTGGAACAGACTACGGTATCGAGAATTGTCGAATAATTATGCGTAAAAAATTGATACAAATTATATTTACGGTATTTTCGATTTTGATCTCTGTGGGATTATGTGTGGCTCCTATGCCTGTCAAAGCTCAGATTATTCCCACTCCGTCATGTCCCAGTTATGTTGGTGGTAGATCAGTGCCAAATACTGAATATGGTTTTTGTGATTTTTTTAAAGTGGGCATTAGCCTTGCTAATGTTCTCTGGACTTTGGTTGGAGGAATTGTTGTTTTCATGATTGTGGTGGGGGCATTTTTCTGGGTGACTTCCGCTGGAAATTCAAGCCAAGTAGAAAAAGGAAAAGAGATCATAAAATCAGCTTTTATTGGTTTATTCATCATGTTAGCCGCCTATCAGATAGTAGGATTTGTATTTGCGAGTTTGCTTTTGGGGTCCGTTAGTGAGGAAAAGACAGAAGCTCTTAAATTTGAAGGTGTTTGGGAAAACGGGGTCTGGAATTTTAAGCCTATTTTTGATAAGTGCAAGTGTCCTATCGTCGAACCTTATAAACACCCTACGGATGGTACGATTCAGGAAGGCAAGGCAGGGGATTTCACTAAATAATGATTAAGATATTTATAAATATGAAATCGTTTTTTAGAATATTATATTCATCTTTGATTGTCTGGTCATTGCCTCTTTTGATGACAGCTAAACCAGATCCAAAAAATCAATTGCCAAATCCTCTCGAGGGTATAACATCTGTTCCCCAATTGGTTGGTCAAGTAGTGCAGGCTATGCTGGGGCTTGTGGGTATATTGTCGCTCGTGTTTTTTATCATCGGAGGGTTTTATTTTTTGACTTCGGGGGGTAATTCGGAGAAGGTGAAGAAGGGGATAGATACCTTGGTATGGGCCGTGATCGGGATTATCGTGGCGTTTGGCAGTTACGCGATTCTCAGTTATGTGCTTGCCAGCATCGGTGCCAAGTAAGAAAGATTTGCAAAAATTCGTCTTTTTTCTATACTTAGGCTAATAATGTATTGATGTTTTATATGAGATTGCCACGTCCTGCTAAAACGCAGGACTCTCAATGACACTATAAAAAATGAAAGGGGGTGATATTATGATGAAAAAATTAGGTGTAGGAATCATGTCGGTGATTATGTCTCTCAATATGCTGGCGGTCCCCGTGGCTGTGGGCGCAGCTGAGGACGTATTCGGCATCAATTTTCAGAAAAATACCGGACTCGGACAGCGCGATCCACGTGAAACGATTGCCGCTTTGATCCGCATTATCATGGGATTTTTGGGTACTGTCGCCGTGGTGATCATCCTCATGGGTGGTTTCAAATGGATGACTGCCGGAGGTTCCAGCGATAAGACAGACGAAGCTAAAAAGCTCATTCAGGCCGGTATTATCGGTTTGGTGATCATTTTGTCCGCGTTTGCGATCACGACTTTCGTGCTCCAGCAACTCACCGTTGCTACAGGTTTACAAGGATAGGAGATAGCAATAAGCTAGCTAATTGTTATATCTATAATCTTTTCTTCTCTCCGAGCTGAAGGGCTCGGAGGAAGAAGCAGAAAAAGGACATGTTGTCTGTAGGGGCGCAGCGCGCTGCGCCCCTACAGACAAATAGGGATATCTTTTTTCTACTTCTTCAAACGAAGATTTTATATGCGAAATTTTCTCCGAAATAAAATTTTATTGTCGGGAATCCTAGTCGGAGTCCTGTCTTTTGGTTTGGGTTCGAATATTTTGGCTGCTGATCCATTGTCAACGGGGCTAATGGAAACAGGAAAGGCTTCGCAAGCCTTTGAAGGAGGAGGCAAGGTGGAACAAGAAGCCTTCATTCAATATTCCGGAGGTATTATCCAATCTATCCTTGGTATCCTAGGTATTTTTGCATTGCTTATTATCATTTATGCCGGATTTTTGTATCTCACGGCCGCGGGAGATTCCTCGAAGGTTGATACTGCCAAGAAGATTTTATTGTATGGGGGTATCGGCCTTGTGATTATTTTTGGGGCTTATTCCCTAGCCAATTTCGCGATCAGTCAGCTGGGTACCAATGTGATTACGGGTGTAGAAGTTAAATAAATTATGAGACACTCATTTTTTCAAAAAACTTTTATTTTTTTATCGAGTGTAATATTTTTAATGTTGCCTTTTTGGGTATTGGCCGCCGAAAACCCAGATCCTGTTGGGAAACTGAACATATTTGCTGAGAAATCCGGATATGAGATAACCGCAGAAGGTGCCAAAAGCCCCGCCGTCTATATCGGCCAGGTTTTGTCTGTTATCTATGGGTTTTTGGGTGTGATTGCTCTTGGTTATGTAGTATATGCTGGATTTCTGTGGCTCACGGCAAAAGGCGATCAGGCGAAAATAGATGAGTCCAAGGAAATTATCTCCAGCGCGGTGATTGGGATGGTGATTTTAATGGGTGCGTATACACTGACTAATTTTGTAGTATTGGCTTTAGCTGGATAGAAATTTATGAAGCGAATTGTTTCGATTTTATCTGTTTCTGTAAGTTTAGTATTTTGTCTTCCTATTTTATTGTATGCACAACTTAATCCTACACTTGTCAATAAAATGTTAGGAGCAGACAATGAAGGTGGTGGTTTATCGCAGACAAATTTAGATGAGACTATATCAAGAGAAGAAGGAACAGACGTTCTCTCCGATGCTCGTTTAGTGGTAGTCAATCAAATCGGCCGCTACATGGGCATTGCCCTGTCCATCATTGGTACCGTGGCATTGGGATATGTGGTCTACGGAGGGTATTTGTGGACTACGGCGGCGGGGAATTCGGATCAGGCGGGGGAAGGGAAGAGGATATTGGTGAACTCGGTGATTGCGATTGTGATTTGCGGCAGTTCGTATGTCTTGATAAGCTTCATCACAAAGGGTCTTACCACGGCTTTGATTACACCTTTATAAATATGTTAAGAAAAATAAAAAAATTCAGATTGAAGACGAAAAAAGGGGTTTTTGATACTCGTTTTGAAAGGAACAATGATGAAAAAGGCTATATTGTTCGAGTGATGAAAATTCCTGAAATTGTGACTGGGGGAGATAGTCTGGTAGAGGCAAAGTATATGGCAAGAGAGGCAATAGAATTTGCTTTGGAGACCTCAAGGTAATGTATGAGTATTATTCCGATTTTGAAGGCAAAGGAAGTGTTACAATTGCTCCTCAGTTTGGGATTTAAAGTGATTTCGCAGAAGGGAAGCCATATTAAATTGATACATTCGTTAGATGCCACGAGGAGAGTTATTTTGCCTTATCATAGCAAGGATTTAAAAAGGGGAATGTTGATGGGTGTATTGAAACAATCGAAAATCTCGGTTGAAGAATTTCTAAAAGCTTTAGGAAAATTTTAAACTTTATGCCTTCATTTTTCAAAAAATTATTTTTAAGTTCCATGGCTCTGGTGATGTTATTCGGGGTCAATGTTGGTTTTGTATCGGCTTCGGTTTCGGAGACTATTATGAAGGGAGATGGTTTTTTTAGTACAACCATGGAAAAAGCTTCTTTGTCAGAAAAAAAAGATGATGCCACTGCCACTGGGTTAGCCCAGCGTATTGGTAAATTGATTGAGCAGGCCCTGCAGTTTCTAGGTCTCGTGATTTTGATCATCATTATCTACGGCGGATTTTTGTGGCTCACGGCTGGGGGCAATACGGACAAGGCCGCCGAGGCGCGGACGCTTATATTCAATGCCTTTATGGGTGCCCTGATTATTGGCACGGCCTATGCGATAACGGCCTTTATCTTGCTCGCGACTCAAACTACAAGTTAAAAATCGTATGAGAAAGATTTTGATTGCATTATTACTGTCGATTTTGTTGGTTCCTAGTTTTGTTTTTGCTCAAGATACAACGAAAGATAAAGTACGCGGAGGGAAGTTGTTGGATGCGGCTTTAAGCAATACTAGTGTTAATACTAGCGGTATAAAAGTAACAACAGAAGGATTGCAGACTCGAGGAGTTGTCAATTTAATTTTGGTCAGCACAATTATTCGCTATGTAAAAATACTTTTGTCTTTAGTTGGAGTAATATTGTTGATTCTTATTATCTACTCAGGTATTCTGTGGCTTACTGCTGGAGGTAATTCTGATCAAGTGGAGAAAGCAAAAACGATCATCACTAATTGTACTATTGGCGCGATTATTGTCGGGGCCTCCTATGTTATAGCTGGGTTTATTGAGTCTCTGACTCGTATTGCTTCATAATTTTTATGTGGAAAAAAATTATATATCAATTGAATTTATTACTTATCTGCTTTTTTTTGTTATTTATTCCTGTAATAGTTTTTGCGGTAGAACCTGGAACTGGAGGTAGAAATGATCCTGGGGCTACTGGAGCTGGATATCTACAAGATATCGCTCGAGAGGGATTTGGTGATACGGATTATCAGGCGGGGAGGGAAGAATTCACTTTTTTTTTCATTGTGGGTGTGGTGGTATTTTGGATATTGCGAGTGGTGGGCGTGATTTTGCTTTTGGTGATCATTTACGCAGGGTTCCTGTGGCTCACGGCCGGAGGGAATTCCGATCAGGTGGATCAGGCGAAGAAATGGGTGACCAATGGGACTATCGGTATTTTTATTATCGCCACAGCTTATTTGATTGTGGGATTTTTGATCGGAGCTTTTTTGCAAAGGGGGTAGGGGTTTATTCATGAGATTGCCACGCCACCGCTAGAATGCGGTGGCTCGCAATGACAGGTAGAAATTTATGATTTTTTTTAGGAAAATGTTATTGATGGGGTTTACCGCGGTTTTGTTTGCCGGATTTTTTGCGATTCCTGTGCTCGCGGAAGATAAGCCGGATCCCTTTGGCGGGGTACAAGTCGTGACCCAGGTAGGCTATGGAAAAAAGGTGGCAGATGCAGCGGAATCGGAACGCCAGCTGAACCTGACCTTGGGTTTTATCATCAAGACGATTCTCTCCTTTGTGGGTTTTATTTTGCTTGCCGTGGTGATTTACGCGGGGTTTCTATGGCTGACTGCTGGAGGCAATACGGATCAGGTAGATCAAGCGAGAAAATGGATTGCCAATGGCATCATCGGTATGATTCTTATTACCGCCGCGTATTTCATCACTGATTTCATTGTGGCCTCTCTCAATCCCGTGGATATCCCTACGAGTTTGTTTGATTAATTTTTATGATTCGGAAAATAGTTTTATTATTCTTGGCGGTCGCTATGGGTTGGGGTGGTTTTTCTACTCCAGCTATGGCTCAGCCGTCGGGAACAGGTAAAACGGTCACCCCAGGCGATGCTGAATCCATCACCCAAAATCCGGAAGGCAGGGCGGGGTCAAATGAATTATCGCGCAGCCGCATGAAGTTTATCGCCGGAGGGTCGTATGATATTCGGAAGGAAGGAAAAGCGGGCCTCACTGAATTGATCGTGCAGATCGTGCGCATTGCTTTGGGGTTTCTGGGAATTATATTTTTATCCATGACTCTCTACGCCGGTTATCTCTGGGCTATGGCTGGGGGCAATGCGGATCAGGTAGAGACCGCAAAAAAATGGCTGATCAATGGATTTATCGGCCTTATGATCATTATGTTGTCTTGGGGCATTACGGCCTTTGTGTTGAGTTCGATCAAGCAATCCACTATTGAATACGAATATGAATAAAACCGGAATGCTAGTAAAAAGAATAGTGGCAGTTTGTATGATTGTTTTTTCGTTGGTATTGTCTTTTGCTCCTATAGGCAAAGCGGAAGATCCTGGATTGTTTGATATGGGAGGTGCTTTGAACCCGGTTGTGGGACCCAGCGGCCAACACCGTCCTGGATTGGCAGGAACTCGTGAGGCCTTAGGAAATTTGGGTCCCGCGATTGATCCTCGATACAAAGAAAATACCGGCAGGGTCAATATTTATATTTATATCGGGCAGATACTCCAGACTTTGCTCAGCGCACTCGGTACAGTCTTGCTTCTAGTTGTGATCTATGCGGGTTATACTTGGTTTTTGGCCGGAGGAAATGAGGAAGATGTTTCCAAGGCAAAGGCCCTAATTTTCAATGCCGTCATGGGAGTCCTGATTGTCTCATTTGCTTGGCTGATTACCAGTTTTGTGCTCAATTCGCTTAGGACGAGTGAGTTTTTGAATGGGTAAGCAACAAACTCCACCTAACCTCCCTTTAACAGGGGAGGCATTTGCGAGTTCTCCCTTCCTTGTTAAGGGAAGGGTTGGGGATGGGTTTGTTGTTTGGCTGTATATTTAATTTATTTTGTTATGTTTCGAAAAATATCTCTATTTCTAGTCAGTCTCGGCTTAGTCGCTTTGCCTCTGGCTCCCGTGTCTGCTCAGCGTTTTCTGGATCAGGCGGTGTTGGACGCGGAGAAGGTGGCGACGGGGGCGGGATATGCCGCCACTAGTGAGGACCAGACCCAGGCGGATCTCATTGATACGGTGGTCAATATCATCAAGATCATCCTTACCTTTTTGGGGACGGTTCTGACTTTGATCATCCTCTGGGCCGGATGGAAATACATGACTGCCGGAGGTGATTCTGCTCAGATTGACGAAGCTAAGGCTTGGCTTAAGAATGCCGTGATCGGCCTTATTATCGTGATTTCCGCCTATTCGATCAGCTCGTTCGCGCTCAAGAGTGCGATTGATACGGTATTCAAATGATTTAAATTTAGCCCCCAAGCGAAATTTAAATCATCCCCGAGAGCCGTCAGGCGGATCGGGGATCTCCTGTCTTTTTATCCAACTTTTTCCCCTATGTTTCGATCACTTCTCCCAATTCTATTTTCTTTGATGGCTTTACTCAGTCCGCTTTTTGTATTGGCGGAAGAAAAGAAGGGTTTCCAAAAAGCCTCAGGGGAATTGTTAGAGACTACAACTTCGAGTGGCATGACTGAAGGGTCTCAAGTCACCTCTCAGGGTGGACGCAGTCAAACTATCATAGATATCACTTCTCGTTTTGGTGAAGTCATCCAATTTTTCATCATGCTCATCGGTACGGTGACGGTCATTTTCATCATCTACGGCGGGTTTCAGTGGGTTACGGCGGGGGGGGATTCGGGGAAGGTGGATGCGGCCAAACAGACCGTGACAAATGCCTGCATTGGCTTGGCAATAGTTACATTTGCCTATATTATTATTGCGGTGGCGATTCAGCTATCGAGTGGCGGTAAATAATCAAATTATATGACTTTTTTAAAAAAAATATTCTTGAGTTTCATCTTGATGGCATCTGTATTTTTGATGCCAATGGGGTTTGCCTATGCCCAACCCAAAACCGGAATTCAAGCGATTGGGAAAACGCTTGATGCTTCTTCAGAGCAAGCGGGTTTGCGTACAAAAGGAGATACTTCCACTTTATCGACCAGAGTGGGTGCCATTGTGAAATTGTGTTTGGGGGTGATCGGCACCTTGGCGGTGCTCTACTCAGTATATGGCGGCTTCCGTTGGATCACGGCGGCTGGGAATTCGTCGCAGGTGGATGAGGCGAAGGAAATTATCAAGAACGCGGTTATCGGTATTATCGTGGTGTCTATTTCGTATCTGATCGTGGCCTTGGCCCTGGCAGCGGGGGCGGGGGAATTGGTATAGGGGAAATAACAACAAATCCCTCCCCAACCCTCCCTTTGACAAGGGAGGGGGCTGTTACCTCCCCCTTGTCAAAGGGGGACTGAGGGGGATTTGTTGTTTATTATAAAAGCAGGTCGGAAATTTTTTTCTTGGCCTGCTTTTTGTTTTATCCTTTCTCGAATAGCTAAATAAAACCTTTGGCTATTTCGGGGTTGGAAATTTGATTGCTTTGTGTGGCGGGTTTGAGGCTGATGATTAGAGCGATAATAGACACACCCATACATCCGAAACAAACTTGAGAGACTGTGTAAAATACCGTGATGCCTCCCAGGTCAGAAATCATCCAGCTGATGGCGAAGAGCAGCCACAAGTTGATGATTGTGGTTACTATCATGCCAGAGGCTTTTCTTTCGGTATAACGAAAGATGGTCAAATTAAGGACGAGTGCGGGGATGATTAGGATGTACGCCCAGAATGTCAATTTCATGAGCCAGAGTCCATCCATTAGAAACCACACCACGGAACCGCTTTGCTCGGCGAGATTAAGTTTATGCGATTGATCATTGTGGCTGGTTCCTTTGAAGCGGGAGAAATGCTCTAAGGAATTTGTAAGGATAAGGACCACGAGCGTGATGGTTCCTATCCCGAATAGTACTTTGGCTACTATTTCTAGGGGCATGATTTTGTTGATGTCGGAGACCACCCAAAAAGCAGCTCTTGTGACCCATAAGAACATGGTCAGACTCGAGAAGAAAGCGGCGATGGTTCTTTGGATGTATCGGAACGTGTATAGTCCGGTGATGATGGCAAATGGAATCATCCATTGGGCCATCGTATTCCACTGCATCATCCAGAAAGACTCCATCAGGAGCCAGAATATGGAGGCAATGAGATCCCAGAAATTTAGTTTCTGTTCTCTTTCAGAATTAGTCATTTTTAACTCTCTTTTTTTGTATAAATATAAAAAAGAACGAAATAAGAAACACTATTTTCAACCTAACACATTTGTTTTGGATGACAATATCCGTATGGCGGCGATGAGAAGTCCTATCGCGAACCACATCTGCATCATATAAAGTGTGCTAAGGGTCATGTATTGAGCAAGGATCGCGATAATGGCGCTGGTTAGTCCAAGAAGAAGTAATCTGCGCCGGTCGTTTGTGGAAGGATTTAAGGGGCTATGGGAAGAAATTTGAGTTTGTGTTTTTAAAAGAGAAATTGCTTGGGTGATGAGCAGAATAAAAAAGACGGTGATGGGCACGATTCCTAATATTCCCACTTCGGCCATTAGTTCCAGATATTGATTGTTTACGATTTTAAAGCCTCCTGCCGGCGGAATTTGAGGATCTGCGGACAGATGAGGCCCGAAAGATCCGATGCCGTGGCCAAGGAGAGGTTTTTGGAGAAATAATTGCCAAGCCTTGGTGAAGGTCTCTTTGCGCTCGAGGAACGATCCGGAGTCGGTGGGGATTTGGGTGTGTTCGAAGAATGATTTTGTTTGAGTGGAGGATCCTATTTGGAGAAGTGAGAAAGAGAGGATGATTGAGGCCAAGCCGATTTTGAATAGAGAGAAGAAATAATGTTTTGAGAAGATTTTGCGGTAGGCGAAAATGAGGAAGAAGGCGCATCCGGCGAGGAGGCCGAGATAAGCGCCGCGGGAGGTGGTGAGGAGGAGGGAGGTGAGCAACAAACCCATCAATAGGTGTGGATCGGTGAAAGGGGATGTATTTTTTTTTAGTAGTTGAGGGTCTGGATCCCCGATGAGCCCTCCGGGCTCTCGAGGATGACGGGGTTGGTTTAGAAAATAAGCGAGGGCTAGAAAAAATGGGAGGAATAAAAAATTGGCGAAGTAGAGGGGTTCGGCGAAGGTGGACTGGATGCGGGAGAAGCCGAGGATTTCGTGGGCGTAGCGAGGGAGGAGGCCGGTCCATGAAGTGGGCGCGCCGAGCATGTCGGCGGTGAATTGGTAGAGGCCGAAGAGACAGGCGAGAGTCGTGGTGATGAATAACGCGCCGATAGTTTGGCGGAGTTTGGCTTCGGTGTCGATGACGAGGGGGATAACGAAGGCGAGGGAGGCGGTGAAAAGGGTGGCGAAAAAAATAAATAATGAGCGAGCAACATTTATGCTCTGGATGATTGAGAAAGCGGCAATAGTGATAAATAAAATGAGTGAAAAATAAAGTTTTTTATTGGAAAAGTAGAGGTTTTTGATTTTTGAAAAAGGGATGCAGAAGGGCAGTAATGCTAAGATTACCAATAATATGAGTTGTGAAAATCGTATAGTGATACCCCAGAATTCAAAAGAACCCAGGCGTTCGAGGGGAAGGAGGAAGGTTAGGAGTATAAAAATGTAAAAAAGAAAGTTACAAGTCACAAATTAGAAGTTATAAATTTTAATGAGTGGAGTGAAAGCAACAAATCCCCCTTAGTCCCCCTTTGACAAGGGGGAGATAACTCCCTCCCTTGTCAAAGGGAGGGTTTGGGAGGGATTTCTTTTGATATTTGCTTGGTTTTTGGCTAGTGTTAAAGAAAGAATCGCAGTGAAATAATATATTTTATGAAACACCCAAAATTTATGTTGGTGGATGGAAATGCGCTGCTTCACCGCGCGTGGCATGCGATACCGAGTTTACAGACAAAGGATGGCAAGATGGTGAATGCAGCGTATGGATTCACGAGCATTTTACTCAAAGCGATCAAGGATTTAAAGCCGGATTATTTGGCAGTGGCTTTTGATTTGAGAGGGCCTACATTCCGGCACAAGATGTACAAGGAATACAAGGCCACGCGCACCCAACAGCCGCAGGAATTATATGATCAAATTCCGATGATCAAGGAAGTTCTGGGTTCATTGGGAATGGTTTTTTTTGAGAAAGAAGGCTTTGAGGCGGATGACATTATCGGGACTTTGAGTCATCATCCGGCCCTTATAGAAAAAAAGATCGAGGCAGTGATTGTGACCGGCGACCGCGATGCGCTGCAGCTGGTGGATGACCGCGTGAAAGTGTACACCTTCAAAAAAGGAATCAGCGATACAACGATTTTTGATTCGGTCGCCGTCATGGAAAAATATGGATTGGAACCCTTACAGCTTCTCGATATGAAGGCCTTTTCCGGCGACGCTTCAGATAATATCAAAGGAATCAAGGGCATTGGCGAGAAGACTGCTACCGGATTGGTGAAGGCTTTTGGATCGGTCGAGAAAATTTACGAGGCACTCGAGGCCGATGTTCCGCCTTCCAAGATTTTGGCTTTTTCGCCGAGGATTCGGAAAATGCTCGGGGCGGGAAAAGAGGACGCGATTTTGTCTAAAAAATTGGTCACGATTGCGCGGGATGTCCCGATTGAATTCGACTTGGAAAAGTGCAAGTTGGGACTCTGGGACCAGTCGGCCGTATTTTCGGTATTTTCAAAATACGAATTTAAGTCTTTGCTTCCAAAATTTAATGCTTTGGCCGGAGAAAGCGGCGGAGAGGTTCCGGTTTCTGCCGCAAAAGTCGTTTCAACCTATTATTTGGTGGACTCTCCGGAGAAAATGGCGCGATTTTTAGCTTTGGCGGAGAAACAAACGGCCTTTGCTTTTGACACGGAGACATCGTCTTTACACCCGATTGACTCCAAATGCGTGGGCATGAGTTTTTCTTGGAAAAGTCATGAGGGCTATTATATTCACTGGGACTCGAAGAATCCGGGATATGGCCACTTGGAAAAGCTGAAAAAATTATTGGAGAATCCAAATATCTTCAAATACGGGCATAATATTAAGTTTGACTGGCATGTTTTACAAACGTTGGGAGTTCATTTATATCCTCTGTCTTTCGATACCATGATCGCTTCGTATCTGTGCAATCCTGGGAGCCGCGCGCATAGCCTCGGGGCTGTGGCTTTTTCGGAATTGGGGCGCCAGAAGCAGGAAATAGAGACCCTCATTGGTTCCGGAAAGGACCAGAAATCTATGTCAGAATTGTCGGCCGAGGAAATCGCGCCGTACGCGGCCGGAGACGCGGATTTGTGTTTTTCGTTGGTGGAGATTTTTCGTAAAAGATTAGATGAAAAAGAATTATCGCGATTATTTGCGGAAATGGAACTGCCTCTCGTTCCGGTTTTAGGGAGAATGGAGCGTTATGGCATTGCTTTGGATACAGATATTCTCAAGGTCTTGGAAGGGCAGGTCGAGAAGGAGATGGCCAGACTCGAGAAAAAAATTTACGACTATTCGGGCGAGCCGTTTAATATTTTATCCAGTCAGCAATTGGCTTTTATTTTGTTTGAAAAGTTGAAGGTTTCGAAAGAGGGAATCAAGAAAATCAAAACGGGATTGTCCCTGGCCGCAGGAGAACTTGAAAAAATCGAGGATCGCAGTCCGATGATTCCCCTCATTGTCGAGTATCGCGAATTTTCAAAATTGCTTTCGACCTATATCAAATCGCTTCCGGAACTGGTGTCGCCGACGACGGGGAGAATTCACACCAATTTTAATCAGACTATTGCGGCGACCGGCCGGCTTTCGTCGATGGATCCGAATTTGCAGAATATTCCGACAAGGACCGACTGGGGGCGGGAGATCCGCAAGGCTTTTGTGGCGGAGAAAGGATATGTGCTGGTGTCCGCCGATTATTCGCAGATCGAGCTGCGGCTTGTGGCGGCGATGGCCGAGGATGAGGCCATGATCGAGGCTTTCAAACGAGGCGAGGATATTCACCGCCGCACGGCCGCGGAAATTCATGGGATCGGCCTTGAAGAAGTGACCCCGTCCATGCGTTCGGCCGCGAAAACCATCAATTTTGGCATTTTATATGGCCAGGGGGCCTATGCTCTGGGACGAGCGACGGGCATGACCTTCGCCGAAGCCAAAGAATTCATCGAAAAATATTTCAAAGTGCGTCCGCGTGTTCGAGAATATTTGAACGAGACGAGAGAACTCGCCAAAAAGCAGGGATATGTGGAGACATTGTATGGGCGCATCCGATATCTCCCCGATATTCACTCAAATGTCCCCATGCTCCGCGCCCAGGCCGAGCGCATGGCCATCAATATGCCCGTGCAGGGTACGGCCGCAGATCTCGTGAAAATGGCCATGATTCGAGTGGACTCAATGATTCGAGAGATTTATAAAAAAGAAGAAGTGAGAATGCTTCTCCAGGTGCATGATGAATTGGTTTTTGAGGTGAAAGAGGATTCGGTTTTGGAGTTTTCCAAAAAAATAAAGCCTGCCATGGAAGATACAGGCCGGATCTCGCTCTCAGTTCCGATTCTTGTGGACATCAAATCAGGCAAGAATTGGGGAGAGATGGAGTATTTGTTTACATAATTTTTATGACTCTGGCGAAAAAAATGAAGAAAGAGAAGAAGGCGAGGAAAGCTAAAATACAAGCGAAAGATTCTATTGAGCTCAATGACGATTTTAAGAAAGCGATCGGGATGGTCGAGTTGGGAAAGAATTTGTTTTTGACAGGGAAGGCGGGAACCGGAAAATCGACGTTTCTCAAATATTTTCGTGAGCATTCGAAAAAAGAGATGGTCGTGCTGGCTCCCACGGGGGTGGCGGCGGTTAATATTTCTGGGCAAACCATTCACTCCTTTTTTCATTTCAAGCCCAATATTTTGGTTTCAAAGGTAAAAAAAGTGTCGGATCCGGAGATGTACGAGAAATTGGATTTGATCGTGATCGATGAAATATCGATGGTCCGTGCGGATTTGCTCGACTGCGTGGATAAATTTTTGCGTCTCAACGGGAAAACACGGAAGCTGCCGTTTGGCGGGGTGCAGATGGTTTTTATCGGCGACCTCTATCAATTGCCTCCGGTAGTGAGTGCCGAGGAAAAGAAAATTTTCGCGCTCACCTATCTGACGCCTTATTTTTTCAGTGCGAAAGTGTTTGAATCTTTGGATATGGAATTTCTGGAACTGTCCAAAGTCTATCGCCAGAAAGACGCGGACTTTGTCAGACTGCTGAACTCGATTCGCAATAATTCGGCGACGCCTGCGGATCTCCAAATACTCAACGAGAGATACGAGCCTGATTTCGTCCCTCCGAAAAAGGAATTTTATATCTATCTCACCACGACTAACGCCGCGGCGGATGAGATCAATGCGGCGGCATTGTTACGTTTAGCTGGAAAAAATTATTCCTTTTCGAGCCGGGTTTCCGGTAAATTCGAGAGAAATGCTTTGCCCACTACCGAAAATCTCGAACTTAAAATCGGTTCGCAGATCATGATGCTCAACAATGAAATCATGGGCCGCTGGGTCAATGGAACCATCGGCCAGATCATCAATTTCGTGGACGAAGAAAATGACGCGGGTGAAAAAGATACGGCCATTATCGTGAAATTGAACAGCGGGGAGGAAGTGGTTGTGGGACGTCATACCTGGGACATGTTCGAATATGTTTTCGAAAAAGGACATGTGGATTCGCGGAAAATCGGATCATTCAATCAATACCCGCTCAAACTTGCGTGGGCTGTCACCATTCACAAAAGCCAGGGAAAAACTTTCGACCGCGTGATAGTGGATATCGGCCGAGGCACTTTCGCTCATGGCCAGCTGTACGTGGCCCTCTCGCGGTGCACTTCGATTGAAGGCCTCGTGCTCAAAAAGCCGGTTGCCAAGCGACATATCTGGCTCGACTGGAATGTGGTGAAATTTGTCACACAGTTTCAATATGGAAAATCGGAGAAATTGTTAAGTTTGGAAGATAAAGTCCGGATGATTCAGGAAGCGATTGATAATGAAAAAAGTCTCAAAATTGTCTATTTAAAAGGCTCGGACGAAAAATCCTGCCGCGAAATCATCCCCCACCGCGTGGGCGAAATGGTCTATCTCGGCAAGAAATATATCGGCATGCAGGCGTATTGCATGGAGCGCAAAGAAGATCGGGCGTTTAGGGTGGATAGGATTTTGGAGATGAAGGGGGTGCCAAAAATGTAAGGGCACAGAATTCTGTGCCCTTACATTTTTGTTGGGAAAACTTTTAGTTATTGCGTCTGTTTTGTATAGGCGGAGAAGGTGGGATTTGAACCCACGACCCCTTGCGGGGTGCCAGTTTTCAAGACTGGTGCCTTAAACCACTCGGCCACCTCTCCGAATTTTATGCTAGGGTTAGTATATATAAAAATGATTAAAAATCAATATAATGCCGAGTGTCATAACTTTTGACACAATATGTTTGATTTTTCGACATTATTTGATATGATCTGGTCATATGAATAATAAATATACACAATCTGTCCGTGCTTTTCGGGTGGCTCGCGGGTTTTCTCAGGCTTTTATAGCGGAGAAGTTGGGTATTTCTAGATCTTCTTATATTGGCATCGAACAGGGGAAGAGAGAGTTGACCATGGGAGAGTTTGAAAAGCTTTCTAGTATTTTGGGCGTGTCATTTGAAGAGCTTGGAGGCGGAGAATCTCCCAATTACGAAAAATATAAACAAATGATCTTGGCTTTTTTGCGAGGAGGAGACAAAATTCCAAAAACGAAACTGGCTAAGCTTGTGTATCTTGCTGATGCGGGTTGGTTTTATTACCACCTGCATAGTATGAGTGGAGTGCAATATAGAAAAATCCAATATGGTCCAGTAGCGGATCCTTATTTCAGAGTGATAGATGAGCTCTATGAAAATGGTCAAATTGGAATAAATCAGACAAAAGAGGGTGCGATGCTCATATCACAAACTCGGGCAGGATCAAAAAAAGATTTATCTGAAATGAAAAGGGAAGAATTGGAACTTATCAAGAATATTGAGAAAAAATGGAAAGGCAAAAAAACAAAAGAGATTGTCGAATTCACGCACAATCAGCTTCCATATTTGTGTGCTGATGATAATGATATTATTTCTTTGGGTTTGATAACTCAAGAAGATCCTCATGAATATTACTAAATATGAAGTTGTCTTTGAGTCTTTTACGGAAAGGCATTTTATCAAAACATTTGCCAGAAAATATAAAAGTGCTTGGGATCTGACATATTCCTTTTTGGTAGAAGAGTTCGGTGTTTTTGATGTTTTGTTTAATAAAAACATGGCCCAGACGATTATTGATTCTGCTGATATAAAAATTTGTAAAACAGAATTCAAGATTTCGGGTACCCAAGAATCTCGTCATGGTTCTGGCAATAGGTGCATTGTCGCTATCCATAAAAATATAAATAGAGTGTCTGTTTTGCTTGTGTATCATAAAAATGATTTGACTGGCAGTAATGAAACGGCAAGCTGGAAAAATCTGGTTAGAGACAATTACCCTGAATATTCTGGAATTTTGTAGGACAAAATATCGCCAGGATCGAATCGGCCGATATTTTTTGTTTTTCTCACAAAAAAATGGGAATATAAATGCATAGTTTTAAGAGGGAGTTTTTTTGACGTGTTCCTTATTGCAATAGTATCGTTTTTGACGTACTTTATAGAGATTCGGTTCTTTTTGAGGTAGGAGTTTATTGTTGATATAGGAGTTCGTTTCTATGTCTAAAATGAAGGAGTGGGTCAGCCGGTATCTGCCTGCAGAAATCATGGGAACCGCGGGCGCAATGGCGGCGGCGGGATTGGTGTTTTTTGCCACGGATAATCGGGTTTTGGCTGCTTTTGTGGGGGCTTTTGGGGAATCTATTTTTTATTATGGAACGATTGCATGGAGAGATATCCGCGCGAGACAGGTTCTTGTTCGTGCTGATCATCGGACAATCAATCGGTGGGATTTTTTGAAGGATATTCGAAATATCTTTTTAGAGTTCAGCTCGGCGGAAATCCTCGATAGTTTTTTTGTGCGTCCGTTTTGCTTGTATTTTTTCCCTCTGATGATCAGTCCATTTTTACTTGGAATCTTTGTTGGAAAATTAGCCGCAGATTTGATTTTTTATATCCCTACGATTATGGGTTATGAACTGCGAAAACAGTATTTTAAGGACTGATTACTGTTGAGGGATGATTTGTGTGAGTTTTTGTCTATTTTGAAAGGATTGATCGGGTACGGCTAAAATGACGGACCCGATTTCATTTAATTTGTAATTTAAGTATTGTAAGTTCTAGGGAGAATTTTATCTATTTAAGTAATTATTTATGGATCCTATTATGTTATTTCTATATTGGCTGGGAGGGATATTTCTGTTTTTTTCTTTGTTCGCGTTATTTTTTACCATCGAACAGCAGACGTACGGAGTCATTCAGCGTTTTGGGAAGTTTGTCCGAGTGGTGGGGCCCGGGTTGGGAATCAAAATCCCTTGGATCGAATGGGTGGTGGGGCGCGTGAATGTGCGCGTTCAGCAATTGTCGGTCAAAGTCGAGACCAAGACCGAGGATAATGTGTTCGTTCATTTGGTCATTTCCGTGCAGTATTTTGTTCAGCCCACCAAAATCTACGATGCGTTTTATAAGCTTCAGGATCCTCAGGGGCAGATTACGTCTTTCGTGTTCGATGTCGTCCGCGCGCGCGTTCCGAAAATCACGCTCGATCATTTGTTCGAGAAAAAAGATGAGATCGCGGATGCGGTCAAAAGCGAACTGGACGCGACCATGGATGAGTTTGGTCTCGGCATCCTCAAAGCCTTGGTAACGGACATTGAACCCGATGCCCGGGTCAAAGAGGCCATGAACGATATCAACGCGGCTCAGCGCCAGCGTATTGCCGCGGCGGAGAAGGGAGAAGCTGACCGCATCATGAAGGTCAAAGCCGCTCAAGCCGAGGCTGAAAGCAAGGCTCTGCAGGGACAAGGCATCGCCAATCAGCGTAAGGCCATTATCGAGGGGCTTCGAGAGTCTGTCGATGATTTTAAGCGCTCGGTGGAGGGTACTACGTCGCAGGACGTGATGAATTTGGTGCTCATGACTCAATACTTCGATACGCTCAAAGATCTCGGGTCCGGAGCTCACAACAATACGATTATGATCCCTCATTCTCCGGGCCACATGGGGGAACTCGCCGAACAGATGAGGAATGCGGTGATCACGGGGAATGCGGTGGGGTCGAAAAATAAGAAAGAATAATTATTTATAAGAACAAACAAACACCGTCAGATGAGGGTGTTTGTTGCTTCTATTATTTTATCAACTCTTTAAACTCTTCCACCATCGGCACGGGTTCCGGTTCTATTCCGTAGGAGAGGGCGAGATGGTATGAGGTCCAGTCAGCGACGAGAAGATTGGCGAAAATTTTCTCCCAGATATTTTTGCCAGAGAGAGCGATTGAAGTGACGGGGAGATTTCGTTTGGCGTAAAGATCCTTTAAAACCCGCATGCGCTTTTGGTTTTGCGGGTGGTCGCTGGAATCTTCCAAAAATATAAAATGAAATTTGTCCGAGAGTATTTTTGTGGCGTTAACGACATCAAAGCCGTTCATTTCATTGTGATTCAGTTCGGGCAGGACATTGTAGAATGCGGGGATTTTTGTGTTCTCGTTGAATTTTATTTTCCAATTATAGGCAATGGCGCGATTATTGTTGGACGAATAGATGACGGGGATTTTATTTGCCAGAATTCCGGCTAAATTTTCCCCTGATGATTCCAAAGATTCCGATTTGAGGGATGAAGATAATAAGGCGCTTTCAGATAGTCCTTTTTCTTCTTCCAAGAGACGGAGTAATGAGCGGAGACTGTATCCGATGGCCGAGCGGGGCTGAATCCCGGTATTGGGCATTTGGATGTAAGGGATGCCATTCTGTTTGGCATATTCAATCAGTTGCCCTGCTACTGCGATGGCCACACAGTCGATATTTTTGGCGCGGGCCAGTGAGAGAGAATCCAGTACTTCTTCCGTATTGCCTGAATAAGAACTGGCTATCCAGAGGAGGCTTTTGTCGGATTTTTGGATCCATTCGGGAATGCCGTAGTCTGAATGAATAGTCAGTTTATATTCCGGTTTGGCCAGCGAGAGCAAATCCGCCGCCAAATGGGATCCCCCCATTCCGGAGACAATAAAATGCTCATACTTGGGATGATTTTTTTTCGGATTTTCGATTTTTGGCTCGTACTCGAATTGTTTGGGGAAGTTGAGAATAGAGGATTTCATAGATGAATTAAGAATGAAGAATTAGGAATTAAGAATGGAGCCGTGGTTTGGATGTCATTGCGAGCGATTTTGAACTAATATCTTTGTTTTTGTTAAATAAATTTGCAGAGAAAAGCGTGGCAATCTCATGTTCATCGTAAATCAAACGATCGGCTATTTCAATGGTTTTTTAGCCTAAACTCTCGAGTTTTTGCATGGTTTCTTGTAATGTCATAAAAAAGAGTATTGTGGATCAAAAAATATGTATCATGTCTATTACCATTCTCCTATCGGTATATTAGAAATAAAATCAGACGGACGATCTGTAATTGGCCTTAATTTTGTCGAAAAAGCTGGAGAAAATCAACCGTGTCCGGTTTTGGAGTTGGCGCTCGGGCAAATCGACGAATATTTTCATGGCCATCGCCGTGATTTCGATCTGCCATTGGATCTCGATGGCACGGATTTCCAAAAAAAAGTGTGGGCCGAACTTCGCAAAATTCCGTATGGCGAGACTCGTAGTTATGGTGAATTAGCCGATTCTATTGGAAACAAAAACGCCTCCCGCGCCGTGGGTATGGCGAATAACCGCAATCCCATCGGCATTATTGTTCCATGTCATCGGGTTATTGGAAAAAATGGGTCGATGATTGGGTATGCGGGGGGATTGGAGAAGAAGGAGTGGCTGGTGAGGCATGAGGCCATTTTTGAGACGACGCCTGTTTTATTGAACGAAAAAATCAAAAAACAACCCGTTATAAAAAAAGAAAAATGGAAAACTTTGATTGATTTTACCGAAGGGGGGAAGAAAGAGGGGATCGACGCGGGAAAACTATTGGAGATGATGAAAAAAATAAAAGCATAACTTTTAAAGCTTGTTTTTTATGGGAAAAATGGATTTAGTCCAGCGATCGAGTGCAGAGATTCTCCATCGACTAATGATGAGGTTTTTTTACCGCCGATCAGTGCAGGCGCTACCACTAGAGAGAGATGATCAATCAAATTTTTTCGCAGTAAAATGGCATTGAGCGTTCCTCCGGTTTGGATGGTCATGCGATCCACGTGATATTTTTCTTTTAAAATGGAAAATAGATCCGTGAAATCGATTTCTTTTTCGTAAAAAATAATTTCGAGATTGTCTGTATTTTTTCTCGAAAAAGCGGGGTGGTTTTTATTCGTGGTCACCAAAAAAAGTTTTTTGCTACGTCTCAAAAAATAATCTACACCTGTTTCGTTTAAATGCGGTTTATTGTCGATAATAATAAAGCTGGACTTTCGGGAATATGAGAGTTGGAAGTGAAATGAGGCTTTCAATCATTGGTCGGGATGATTTTTTAGTTGGAAAAATAAAAACCAGATAATTATATCTGGCCTCAAATTTTTTTTTGAGTAATTTTTTTTAAAAGAAAAATCTAAAAAAGTCTTTGCTGCAGTCCTTGTTCCAGTTGCTCGAGAGCATCATCAAAATTTGTGAATTTGATGATTTTTTTGATATTGGGCATGCCCAAAGCCATTCTGGAGACGGTTTTGGTTTGTTCGTATAGTAAAACCATGGGGATGTCGCGGCTTTTGGCAATTTCCATTTCAATCCCCACGCCTGTGGAAGGCTGTCCCAGATAGACCACTATGAGTTTGGAATTCAATATGGCCATAGAATCCATTTGATATACGGCCCCCGGATCTAGGCTCGCGAATTCTATCGGATCGGATTTTTTGTGAGGAATATAGGCAAATCGTCCGTTTTTGGTAAAAAGTGCGCCTATTTTTTCATAAAATAATTTGGTTTCTTCTTGGATATTGGTGAGTGCTCCAGAAACATATACTTGAGCTTCCATTTGGATTCTCTTTCTTGTTAAGAACAATTTCAAGTTTTGAACGATATCAGAATAGATTATTTGTGTGGATTTTTCAATAATGCAAAAATCGCTGGGGCCACACCGTATGTGTCATCGAACCATGCCTGGGTCCCCTGGGTTATTTAAAATTTTTATCTGATAGAGTGTCGCGGCGACTTGTAGAGTGCCCATGATGATGAAAAGAGTGTCGAAAGAATAGTTTTCAACAATAAAACCGCCCGCGAGTATTGCCAGTCCGATTAAAATCTTGGCTTGGCCGTCAGCCAGTCCCCATGTGAACCCCGAGTCTTTAGGTGAGTATTTGGAGTAGAGTGCGTACCAAGTGGGGTTGCACAAAGCGACCGCAAGCCCCAGAATTGCTTGGACAATAAAGAGGTGCAGGGGCGTTTCTACGAATATATAGCTGAATGTGCACAGAGCGGTGAGGGCGTAACCCGCGATCATGATTTTTTCTTTGCTGTAATAATCGGAATATTTGCCGACCAAAATGACAAAAACTCCGGTGATAATCAGATAAATCGCCCATGCCCATGTCACGTCCAGTATATCTCCGCCTATTTTTTCCGCGAACACGGCAAAAAGCGGACCGAGCATTCCGTCCGCGAAATTCCAGAGATTGCTGGAATAAAGAAGGATTTTGGCTTTTGGGTGCATAAGGATTGTGCAAAAAGTATTAGGTATAATAGGCTTTTTGAAGCAAAAAGTCAATGAATAATTGACAATACATACCATAAAATCTAATATTTATTTGAAAAAACTATTCTTTGGAGAGGTGGCCGAGCTGGTCTAAGGCACCACACTGCTAACGTGGCAGGGTCTAAAAAACCCTCGCGAGTTCGAATCTCGCCCTCTCCGCCTTCGTTCGCCGTAGCTTTGCGTAGGCGAACTTTCGGTTATGACTAAATTCGCAAAATATGTCGTACTGGGTTTATATCGTGTGTTGTTGTGATGGGTCTTTGTATACCGGGTCGACCCATGATTTAGATCGTCGAATTGAGGAACATAATCATTCTCCAAAGGCGGCCCGATATACCAAAAATCGCAGGCCGGTCGAATTGGTTTACTCCGAGAATTGTGCGACTTGGGGGACGGCGCTTTCCAGAGAAGCTGAAATTAAGCGATTGTCGCGAGATCAGAAAAAACGATTATTCGTGAAATAATTGTTTTTAAAAAAAGAGGCTATTATCAAATAGCCTTTTTTTGCCGGGTTGGAATTTATTTGGTTACAAGAGAGGATAAATGATTTGTTCGAAAATCAAGGCTAGAATTCCCCAATAAAAAGTATGTACGAAATCGATATGTCCTCGGAAATTGAGGAAATTATTCGAATAATTCCAGAAACGTTTTTTCATGACATAAATGCTGAAAAGAGCCCCTAAAAATTCGACCAAGGTCAAGGTTCCCGCATATAATAAGAAACGCCCAATCAGAGAAAAATCGGATATAAATGGAATAAAGAAATAAAGCCATAAGGCGCCCATGGCATGAATAACGGAAAAACCGGGAATATGTGTGCCCGAATTCCATTTTTGGATCACGAGACTCCGATACAGCATATCCAGAAACCATCCAAGGATGCCGAATATTACAAAATACAACAGAATCAACATAAGTGTTTTGTTCTAAATATTTTTTCTTCAACTGGAAACTCTTTCTATAATAGCAGGGATTGTTCCTCCCTGACAGTTTGCTTTTTTGCTTATTTTAGTGTATTATTATAGGACTTTTTTATTAATTTAAATATAACTTTTCAATCTAGCTTCAATTTTAAGGCCAATTATAGGCTTTTTGAGTAAGTATTGGGGCTGAAAAAGGAAGAAATAGCGTGATTTATGATGAATAATGAACCCAAAAGCCCTAAGCTTTTTAGTGAATTGGGCATTTTGCCCGAGATTTTATCGGCTCTGGGGAGCCGTTTTGTGACGCCGACGCCTATTCAGGAGAAGGTTATTCCGATTGCTTTTGGCGGCAAGGACGTGGTGGGCATTGCCCAGACGGGTACAGGTAAGACTTTAGCCTTTGGAATCCCCATGATTCAGCGTTTGTTTTTGGAAAAAGGACAGGCTCTGATTTTGGTTCCCACTCGAGAGTTGGCCATTCAGGTAGAAGAAATGATTAATCGCCTGGCTCGCGCGGTGGGTTTCAAAACCGCGGTGCTCATCGGCGGCATGCCCATTTACAATCAGATCAAGGCTTTGAAAGCCGGAGCTACGATTGTGATTGCTACTCCTGGCCGATTAGCGGATCATTTGAAGCAGAGAACTTATAGTTTGAATCCGCTCAAAATCGTGGTGCTCGATGAAGCGGACCGCATGTTTGATATCGGCTTTGGTCCGGAAATCAAGCGCATTTTGGACGCTTGTCCGAAAGAACGCCAGACCTTGCTCTTTTCCGCGACTTTGTCCGCGGATTTGTCGGCCGTGGCTTCAAGGTATCTTCGGGCTCCCGTTCGCGTGGAAGTGGCTCCGCAGGGCTCTACGGTAGATCTCATCCATCAAAGTGCTTACATGATTGACCGCGAGAAAAAAATGCAGCTCTTGGATCATATGCTGGGTGAACATAAGGGAACGGTTCTCGTTTTCGTGCGCACCAAGCATTCGGCCAAACGAATCACCACGGCCATCCGTTCCATGGGCCACTGGGTGACGGAACTCCATTCCAACCGATCGCTGGCTCAGCGCCGTGACTCCTTGGCTGGGTTTAAATCCGGAAAATATCGAGTGCTAGTATGCACGGATATTGCTTCTAGGGGAATTGACGTCAAAGATATTTCTTTGGTGATCAACTTTGATTTGCCGGATAATAATGATGATTATGTGCATCGTATCGGCCGAACGGGCCGCGCGGGCAGTTTCGGCAAAGCTATTTCTTTTGCTTCGCATCATGAAAAATCTGATCTGCGGCAGATCGAGCGTTTGATGCGAAAGCCTATTCCCATTGTGGGGCTCCCCCCAGTATTGCCCGCTCCTCGACCCATGCCTGCAGATACCAGAGAGTTCTCTCCTCGAGGGCAGAGGCCTGCTGGAGGGAGTTACCCTTCCCGCGGCGGCCGATCCTTTGGCGGCGGCAAGTCTTACGGAGGACATAAATCCTACGGAGGCGGCTTTTCGACTGATAAATTTGCGCCGAGAAGTAGATTTTCAACGCCAAAAGATAATGGAGGATATAAACCAGATTCAACCCGGCAAGAAGATCCTTTTTCCAGTGATAAAACTTTTTTCAAAAGTGAGGGCGGTCAGCATAAGGCCAGTGTTTTTCCGAAAAAGCGTTTTTTCACCAAGGATAAACGAGATTCGAAATACGGAGCCTCCAGTTCTGATGGTGCCAAAAAAACGGGATTCTCTAAGCCCAAATCATTTGGTAATTTTAAGGGAGATAATCGCCGCAAGGATCATTTTGGAGGATTCAATTGAGTTTTCAGTGAGAAAAACCGGTCCGACTTTACGTCGGACCGGTTTTCGTTTTTTGTCGGAGGTGGTAGAATAAACTTATATGGACTCGTTTTACGGAAACTTATTGGCTCAGTGGAATTTTAGAGAGCATGTTCGCCAGGAGCGGACGGGCCGGTGGTTTTTGATTTTGGGCATTATTTCAGGACTCCTCATGGTGTATGCGCTCTGGAACACTAATTTTTTATTTGCCTTGATTATAGTACTCGTGCTTTTTATTTTATTTTTGCGGTACAATAAAGAGCCTAAGAATTTGCAATTTTCTGTCACGGATCGCGGGATTCTGCTGGATCGAGACTTTATTCCTCACCAGAATCTCAAGCGTTTCTGGATGGTGTATGACCCTCCGCATGTGAGCAAAATTTATTTTGAAAAAGATGCCCTGATGAACGGGCTTTTGATTGTTCCCATGGAAGATAACGATCCCGTGGAGATCCGCGAGGCACTCCTCCCTTTTGTCGCGGAAGATTTAGGTACAGACAATGAGACGGTGGCGGAAGCGCTGGCGAGATGGATGAAATTATAACTTCAAAATTAAGAATTAAGAATGAGCAACAGGCGCTTCATTTTAGGGGTGTTTTTTTATTTTTATGCTTCCTCTCTCAACACCCATCACCCAACTCCATCGCATGGCAAAGGCGCTGGGGACTAGGATGCAAAAATTAGAAATCCGGACGGTTCGGGATCTGCTTTTTTATTTGCCTTTTCGATATGATGATTTTTCCAGTGAGAAGCAAATTGCGGATTTGAATGTGGGGGACACGGCGACGGTGCTAGCCATGGTCGAATTGCTTCGCACGATACGAGTTCGGGGGAAGAGAATGACCCTGACTGAAGCCGTTCTGTCCGATGACAGCGGACAAATCAAGGCTATTTGGTTCAATCAGCCGTTCCTCAAAAATTCTCTGCCCATTGGCGGGAAATTTTATTTTTCTGGGACTGTTGAGCATAAATATTACAATAAAACCTTCATGAAGCCTGTTTTTGAGCCTGCGAAAGAGGGGCACGAATCGATTCATACTGGCGGGAAAATTCCCATTTATCCGGCTACCGAGGGGATTTCTCCCAAACAGATTCGTTTTCTGGTGAGCCTGGCGCTTAAAAGTGTCGGAAATCTGGAAGAAGGCTTGCCTGAATTTATTCAGAAGGATCGTCATTTTCTGCCCCTAGCTGATGCGATTCGCGCGGTGCATTTCCCCGAGAATGACGAAGAAATTGCGCGTGGCCGAGAGCGAATCGAATATGAAAAATGGTTTTGGATACAAGGCCGCGTGGCGTATCTTAAAAAGAATTTGGAGACTTTAGGTGCCATGCCGATTCCATTTCATGAGGAAAATACCAAAAAATGGGTGGGGACCTTGCCTTTTACTCTGACCGATGCGCAGAAAAAGGTGTCTTGGCGGATTTTGCAGGATCTCGGGCGCGCGATTCCGGCCAATCGTCTTGTGCAGGGAGATGTGGGCAGTGGCAAGACCGTGGTGGCGTTTATGGCTATTGCCAATGCCTTTTGGGGAGGATTCGAGAGCGTCCTCTTGGCTCCGACTGAAATTTTGGCCAAACAGCATTTCAGCTCGGCCAAGAACATACTGGGCGGTTTGGAAATGCCGATTTTGCTGTTAACCAGATCGGATAAAATTTTTTTTGATCCGAAAGAGTCGGCAGATCAAAAAATATCGGAAAAAGAGGCTTTGTTTCTCATTAAAGAGACTCCAAACCTATTAGTCATTGGCACGCATACTATTTTGGAAGAGAAGGTGAGGTTTTTAAATTTGAATTTAATTATTGTCGACGAACAGCACCGTTTCGGCGTACGTCAGCGGGGAATTTTGCGTAGCCGATTTGCCAAAGGCGGACTATATCCGCATTATATTTCCATGACGGCCACGCCGATTCCGCGGTCTTTGGCCCTATTTCTGTATGGGGATTTGGATGTGTCGATGATTGGTGAACTGCCTCCGGGCCGGAAGCCGGTCGCCACTCATGTCGTTGGGGATGAGGATCGCGAGAAAACTTATGATTTTATCCGATCCCAGATAGCGAAGAGCAAACAAATATTTGTGATTTGTCCTCTCATTTCACCCTCGGATAAATTAGGGGTTTTGTCTGTGGAGGAATCTCTCGAACATCTCAAAAAAGACGCTTTTCCGGATCTGGATATCCGCTCGCTTCATGGAAAATTGAAAGCCAAAGAAAAGGACGTGATTATGTCTGATTTTAAACAGAATAAATTTCCAATTCTGGTTTCAACCTCGGTAGTCGAAGTGGGCGTGGATATTCCCAATGCGACGATCATGATGATTGAGGGGGCCGAGCGGTTTGGCCTCTCCCAACTGCACCAGTTTCGCGGCCGTGTAGGGCGGGCGGAGGATCAGTCGTATTGTTTTTTATTTCCCACGGATTCCTCGCGTGATTACGCACGCCTTCTGATCATGGAAAATACTCACAATGGCTTGGAATTAGCTCAGCAAGATTTGGAGCTTCGTGGAGCCGGAGATGTCTACGGTACCCGACAGTCCGGTGATTTCGAGGCGGTGTTCGGAGACGGGAATAATGATTACAGCGTGCTGGAACGTTCAGAGTGGGTGGAGGGTGTGCGGGCGGATGTGGAGAGTATTTTTGCCGAGAATCAAAAAACGGGGCGATATGGAGATATCGTTGCCCATTTTGAGAGTGAGGCAAAGGGGATATTTTTTGAGTAAATTTTTAGTAACATCCCTTTTTTTGTGCTTCTTGGAAGACGTAAACAAAGGCATCGTGAGGGCTTTGTTCGCGGTAACTTTTATGAGGGTAAAGATTTGGGTTTACTGTCGTATTGAAAGTCTCGTCGGCATTGTAGAGGTGATTGAGTCGTAGATAGACCATATCCATATCATATTCTTGGCATTTGATGGCAATGTCAATTGCTTCTTTCGTGGTCATTGTCGGGTTTGCTTTGAGCAGGTCATTGACTCTTTGGGGGGCGTTTTTTGAGACTTGAATGGTTCCAGCAGGGAAAGGTAATTTTTTTTCGTCCGCCATTACGATTAAAGTATCCACGAGTATTTCTCTGGCAATATTTCGGCAGAGTTCAGGATTTGGCTTATTGGCGCAATCCGCAAATGCTCGAATGAATTGAGCTTCGGTTTCTTCGATGCGGGCCTTACTGCCATTATCGTCAAAAGGGGTATTCTTGGCTAATGCTTTGGAAATCGTGAGGGTACCTGGCTTCAAGAGTGCTGGATTGATGAGAGACAAGAGCAGGTACGAGCTCATAATCACGACGATTCCAGCTAGGGCGCCCTGTATCATGCTGTGGGCCTGAGCGATTTGGCTATGATTTCCCATGCTTGAGACCCAGAGAAATCCGGCGACAAGAATAATGATGATCGCCAAGAACCCTGAGATCGCGATGATGATTTTGTAGAGACCAATAATATATTCCGCAATCCAGGCGAATTGAAGCACTTCTCCTTTTTCATCTGGAGCTGAGAAGGGACCAATAAATGGAAGGGGGACATTCATTTGTGGTACTATCACGGTTAATTCGGCCTTTGTTGCAACAGGAAGTAGAGCCATGCTGATGGCTACTAGTGCGAAAAAAGCTGATATTAGATATCTTTTCATACGAAAAAACAGATAATTAAGCCAGTTTTTTAGATAAAAAATCATATCAGATTCGATCTGTTTTGTAAAGTAAATCCCTCCCCAACCCTCCCTTTGACAAGGGAGGGAGCAACAGCCACTTCCCCCTTGTCAAAGGGGGATTGAGGGGGATTTGTTGTTAATCCAATCCATTCTCCACGGCCCTTTGTATTTTGTTATTTTTAAAATGATGAGCTTCTAGCTCGGCGATTGTTCGGATTGGGTATATTTTTAGTTGTGATTTATCGGAGAGAGTATGCTTTCCTGTTTCGGGAATCCAAGCTTGATTGAATCCAAGTTTTTCGGCTTCTTTGAGTTTTGACTGCAGATTGCGCGTGTTTTTGAGCTCGCCTCCGAGCCCGATTTCCCCTATAAACAGTGTTTTTCGGTCCAATGGGATATTGTGCGCCGACGAGAGAATCGCCGCGGCAATGGCAAGATCCGAGGCTGTGTCATAGGATTTGATGGCTCCCGCGGTCGAGAGGTGGATATCGGCTCCCTGCAGCTGGGTTCGGGTATATTTGGACATCACGGCCGAGAGAATTTGGAGGCGATTGGGATCAATGCCAATTGCTTTTCTCTGGGGGTATCCGAAGAGAGTTTTGGTCACCAGCGACTGCACCTCTAATAGAAAATTCTTCCCGCTGTCTGAGATAAAGGTGAAAGCGGATCCAGAGATGGCCTGGGTTTCCAGATTGGATATCGCTTCTTCATTGATATTACTGATGGGCCGCAGTCCTTTTTCGTCCATCTTGAATAGCAGTATCTCACTGGTGGTCCCAAAGCGATTTTTGGGCACGCGCAAAATGCGGATGGCCGAGTCTTTTTCGCCCTCGAGATACAGAACCGCGTCGACCAAATGCTCGAGCATTTTGGGTCCGGCCAAATTGCCCTCCTTGGTGATTTGTCCCAAGATCAGGGCGCTGATGCCCAGCGGTTTGAGTGTATCCAGGATTTTTTGCGCGACTCCGCGGATTTGATTGGGCGATCCGATTTCGGACGGAATATCTAGGCTGTAGAGGGTTTGGATGGAATCCAGTATCACCATTATGGGTTTTTCCATTTTCGCGACTTCGAGTATTTCTTCAATGCAAGTGGTGGCGAGAATTTGAATTCTGTTTGTGTCCACGCCTAATCGCTCCGCCCGATTTTTGATTTGATGCGGATTTTCTTCGCCGGAGACGTAGAGAATTTTATAAACGTCATCCCCTCGGAGGCGGGGATCTCTGGTCTTCACCATACTGTCCGCCAACTGCAGGGCGATTGTCGACTTTCCGATTCCCGGCTCTCCGCCCAAAAGCAGAAGAGAGCCCATAGCCAGGCCCCCTCCTAGTATTGCGTCGAGTTCTCCAAATCCGGTTTTATGTTTTTGATTTGCGGTTGATTCGACGCTTGAGAGCAGAAAGGGTTTGGGCGTGTTTTCAAATGTCATTGTTTTTGACCTTCGTCCATGGACATTTTCTTCCATATCCGGCCTTGCCTCGAGAGTTCCCCAAGCCTGGCAAAGGAGACATCTTCCCGACCATTTTTGGGATATTTTGTTGCAGGAAGAGCAGAGGAACATAAGAAAATTGATTAGTACTTTTTTATACCGTACTAACAAAAGGTTGCAACTTTTTGATAGTATGGTATAATCTGGTCATCTAATAAAATAGGATAAATTTATGTTGATAGATCGATATTTAAATAATGCTATCCAAAAGGATCTGAAAAATAAAATGGTGTTTTTGGGAGGACCCAGACAAGTGGGCAAGACTACTTTAGTCCATCGTTTGAGTGCTGACAAGTTTAAAAAAATTGTTTATTTGAATTGGGATGATCTTTTGCACCGTAAACGAATTTTGAGTCAGTCGTTTGATCCTGAGGCGGAGCTGCTTATTTTTGATGAGATCCACAAATATGCCCGATGGAAAAATTTTATCAAAGGACTTTACGATATTCACAAAGATTATTTGAAGATATTGGTGACAGGAAGTGCTCGGTTGGATATTTATAGAAGGGGGGGCGACTCCATGATGGGACGTTATCATTATTATCGTTTGCACCCTTTGTCCGTGGCCGAACTTTTAGGTCATTCTTTTAATACCAATCCATTTGAGAAGCTGAAATTTTCACAATCCTTGGAGCCTGAATCCATCCGTAAGTTTTATTCTGATTTATTTGATTTTGGTGGATTTCCTGAAGCATTTGTGAATAAAGATAAGGTCGCTTTGCGTCGTTTTCACCTCCAGCGATTGGATCGTTTGGTTCGTGAAGATATTCGGGATTTGTCTTCAATTCGAGACCTTTCTTCTTTGCAGATAATGGCACAAATGCTGCCCCATAAAGTCGGTTCTTTATTATCTCTTAATTCGATTGCATTGGATTTATCAGTTAATCACAATACTATTGCCAATTGGGTGGAGACACTTGATCGTTTTTACTATCATTTTCGTATTTATCCATTTCAGAGCAAATTGTTTCGGGCTTTAAAAAAAGAACCGAAGCTCTATTTATGGGATTGGTCGCAAATTGAGGATCGCGCAAATCGATTGGAGAATATGGTAGCTTCCGGATTATTGAAAATGGTGCATTATCTTTATGATAATCAGGGATATAAGGCGGAGTTATTTTTTCTCCGAGAGAAGCAGGGCCGTGAAGTAGACTTTTTGGTGACGATTGATAATAAACCTTGGTTTATGGTGGAAGTGAAATCCACAGACCAGTCCATTTCGAGCCATTTATTATATTTTCAGGAGCGATTATCTGCCAAAGGAGACAAGGTTCCTTTTGCCTATCAAGTGGTGGGCGAATCCGGAGTGGATTTGCTCAAAGGCACTGTTCGCCTGATCAGCGCTGATAAGTTTTTGAGCGGATTGATTTAGGGATTCTAATTTTGTCCAATAGAAACATGCCCACTGAACAAAATTCATGGATTTTGATCAATAGAGCATCTGGAAATGACCAAAAAGAAGCCATGATCATTACGGACTTTGAAGCAGATCACTTTTGAGCGACTTTATTGTGCTAAATTTCTGTTGAATGCTTCGTCAAAAGCTTCAGCTTCGGCCTGTTCACTGGCAGCTGTTTCGGGATATGCATCATAAGCTTGTTTATAAATTGCTGCGGCTTTGAGATATGCATCATAAGCTTGCCTATTGGCATTTTCGGCTGCAGTAAGATCACTAGCTGCTTGTTTGTTAGCTAGTTTGGCTTGTTCATATGCTTGTTTTGTGGGGATATCGTCTGGGTTTTCGATGTATTCTAGGGCTATTTTTGAGTATTTTGCATAAACTTCATCGAATGTTAATTTGGCTGTTTTTAAGTCTTCATAAGTTTTTGCACTGGCATCGTAGGCTTTCACCGATGCCAAAAGAGTTTGATTCTTAGTCTCGCGGAGTTTTGTTAATATTGGAGTGCGTTCAGCTATAGTTTTTTCGTAGGCTTTATTGCGTTCTTCGGTAGTGTAAATTTTGGTTGCAGTCAACTCCGTAATCGTCGTCAATCTTGCCCCTCCGATTAAATACAAAATCAAATAACTGCACAGAATGACCACGATTCCAGCGATGGCGGAGGTGATCATTTCTTTGCCTTTGCCGACTTGGTTCTGGTTGCCGGCGGAGGAGGCCCAGAGAAAGCCGCCGAGGAGGATCATAATGATGGCCAAGAGTCCCGCAACGGTGTAGCTGAGGGTGTAGAGGCCGGTGATATAGTCAGAAATCCAAGGAATCGGCGAGCCCTGCGCGACATTGTCCGTTATATTTATAAACGGTATCGGGACATTCATCTGAGGGGTGATATTGGTGTCCGCGGCGAGGAGGCTGAAGGGGAGGAAAAATAAACAGATGAGTAGGGAATAGAGAAGACGTTTCATAGGATGTTTTGTCATCCCCGAGAGCCCCGTAGGGCGAGTCGGGGATCCAGGCCGAATAATAAATTAAAGTATTTAAATTTTTTATTACCCTCTAACTATTTAAAGGGTTTTTGGTATTGATGTCCTTCTTACATATTTGATTTGTCTGGATCCCCGATCGTATATGTTTATGGCAAGAATAGGGTCAGGGTCGTCGGGGATGACGACTATTTAATCCTCATCGACTGGATGGTCAGGTCTTGGCTGTTTTGGAAAAAGAGTTTGTCTTCGGCGTCATTGACGAAGACTTGGGCGATATCCATGCTGGTTTCGGGTTCGCCGAGGATAGTGATGCCTCCGGAGACGGTATTGACCTTGATGAGTTCGGAGGGGACATTGCGGCGCGTGAGGAGATCGGGGAAAAGGCCGGCTCCTGCGGGGATATCTTTAGGACGGGAACAGTAGAGCGAGGAGCCATCGCGGTTGAAAGTACAGCGGTCTGCCCAAGTATTGACCTCGAGGGGCACGCGATTCTCGCCGATGGTGTCGCCGACCGCGTCCACGACCCAGAGCGAGGGATTGAAATTGTCATTGCTATTGTACACGCTATAGAGCATTTTGGATCCGTCGGGGAACCAGTTGGGACGAAAATCTCGGCCTTCCACCACGGCAAGCTTGAAATTTTCGTCATTTCGGCCTAGAAAATACACCTCTTGTTTATTATTGGAAATAGGTTTGGTGAACATGCCGATGACTTGATTGTTGGGCGACCAAGAGAGAGTTACTTGATTTCCATTGGCTCCCAGAGGCTGTATGGCTTCAGGAGACGAGCCGTCGGGGGATGAGATGGCCATCCAGTTGTCTTCTACGGAATCGGTGATGCTTTTGAACGCCATTTCTCCGCTGGACGGCGCGAAGCTGAAGTCATCCCAGTGGGAGGGGAGGGTCACTTGTTTGTCTGTCTGAAAATTATAATAAAGTTTATTGCCATCGGGAAATTCCATGATGGTTTCATTTTTATTGGGAGCCCAGTTGGCTTCCTGTACTTCGTAGAATTGTTTATCGGAAAGTTTGATGGACTGCCCCTGATCATTGACGCGATAAAACTGCGCGCTTTCGCGGTCGTAAAAATTGAGAGATCGTTTGTCTCCGGAGAGAGTGACGGAATAGGAGGGTTTGTCAGTTAGGGCTTTTGTTCGAGTCGGGCCGCCGACCGCGACATCGGACACATAACTTTCCTGATCCTGTTTTGCGGCGGGCTCCGGTAAGTCGGGAGCCAAAGCCAATCCGGGTGTTTCTCCTGGAATACCAAGCAGCGGTTTGGGTCCGCCAACTCCTGCGCCCGGCAGTCCCTCTCCTACAATCGGCACTTCTTCGGGAAGTATTGGCTCGACAGGTAGAAGGGGTCGGAGGAATACCGCATAAATCGCCCAGCCCATGAGGATGATGAGAGTGATAAATCCGAGGGCCCAGGCTATTTGTTTTTTTGTAAAATTCATATTATTTGTCTTTGTTTCTTCACCAGAGGCGGATTTGCCTTTGGCGTGGATTTCTTATGATTTTAGTCGCCAAGGGCACCGGAAACGACAGCTCCAATATCTTGCTCAAGGTCGGAAAAGACTTTGCCGGTCTGGATGTCAGAAATGGCGCGACTGGTTCCTTTTTGGAGGGTGGATCCGACTTGGCCAGCTCCTTGTTTGAGATCGCGTGGAGTATTGGCAACGGTTTGGACAACGTCGGAAATCGGTGCGGTAATTTGCGTGACAATAATGATCACCATGAAGCCAAAAAATAGTCCTGCTAAGATTGGCCATGAAGCGACAACCGCCGAAACCGTGATTCGTAGCAGGCTCTGTCCAACGTTTTTGCCTATCATTTTTGCCGCAATTCCACCCATTCCTTTTGATTTTTTTGCGTCTGTATCCATCTCTCCCTCTTGTTCCGCGAGCTGTGCCTGTTTTTTCGCGTAAGGGGTTTGGTTTTTTTCGGCGCCCGGAATCGTTCCATCGCCTTGCTTTTTATCTTGGAGCGTCTTTCTTTTTGAAATATTCCGATCAGGAATTTTGGCGGGG
Organism: Parcubacteria group bacterium Greene0416_36; assembly: GCA_007375725.1. GTDB lineage: Bacteria > Patescibacteriota > Patescibacteriia > VMEV01 > VMEV01 > VMEV01. The sequence goes on along the minus strand of VMEV01000004.1, from coordinate 19,732 downwards.
TTGGGGTATTCGGAATCAGCAGGCGCGGAGGGATTTTCATTTTCGAATATCGAAGTTTGGGGCAGGGGATTTGCCTGGTACGATTTTGGGTTCATTTGGGGCTGTATTTCCGAATCCTGACTTGGAGTGATTTCCGCCATAAATCTTTATACTTTTGGAATTTTTCCTCCGTGATCGAGAAAAAACCATTGATCTTTTTTCTTGTCCAGTTTTATTATACCACTTTTTGTAGTCTTTTGATTTCGTAAATAATCTGTCAATATATTGCCCAGCTTGGCATCTATTTTGTGGAGAATATCTCGGGCATTTTTTTCTTCTGCCATGGGGCCGATTAAATCGAGCAGCTCTTTTTGAGTGAGCATGATTTGGATATTTTTTTCTTTTTGTATCCCTCGGCAGAAATTTTGCGCCGCATTCCACGCGATTTGGGCAAGTGTTTCTTGGGTTAGAGTTTGGAAAATGATTTTGGCATTGATTCGGCCTAATAATTCAGGCTTGAATATTTCTTTCAAATTCTCATGCACTCGTTGCGAGGCATCCGCGTTTTTGGATTTTTCTCCCATGCCAAAACCAATGCCGCTCTGCCCAAAAGAAGCCGAGTTCGTATTGGCGGCGAGAATGATAATATTGTTTTTAAGGGAGATTTTTCGGCCGGAGGAATCTATAATCTCTCCATTTTCCAGCATTCCTAAGAGTATGCTGGTGATATCCGGATGCGCTTTTTCCATCTCATCGAACAAGATTACGGAATGCGGATTTTGGAGGAGCTTGGTCGATAAAATGCTTCCCTCCCCATATCCAACATAGCCGGGAGGTGCCCCCAGTAATTTTGATAAATTGAACTTGTCGGAATATTCTGACATGTCCAAGCGAATCAGTTTTTTGTCGCTTCCAAATAGTTCTCGGGCGATTATCTTCGCGGACTCCGTTTTGCCCACTCCGGAAGGGCCTGCGAGCAAGAGGGATAAGAGTCCTCCTTTTGTATTTCCCAGAGCCAAGAACCGCCGGATGGCGTCAGTGATGGCCGTGATAGCGGTTTCTTGTCCTAAAATTTCCGCGCGGAGGATTCTTTCCAAAGATATGAGTGACTCATTGTCTTCTTGGAGGATTTTTGAAACTGGAATGCCGGACTGCGACGAGATCGCTTGGGCTATATCCTGCTCCGTGACTTGGTCGGTGATGTTTTTTTGCTCGCGGTCATAGAGGTCCTCCAGTTTTTTGATATTTTTATTCAGAATGGCTTCTTGATCGCGTAGCAAAACCGCGGCTTCATATTTCTCTTCTAGGACCGCCTTATGTTTTTGTCTCTGAATTTTCTCCTGTTTTTGATAAACGGCCTCGAGTTTTTGTTCGAGCGGGGTGATTTCTCTCCGTATTTGGCTTTTGGCCGCGGCTTCGTCCATGATGTCGATTGCCTTGTCTGGAAATAATCGCGCCGGCAAGTATTTTGAGGCCCATTGAACCGTGGAGGCGAGTATTTCATCAGGTAATAAGGCTCGGTGGAACTGCTCGTATTGGGCGCGGAGTCCTTTTAATATGGAGAGGGTCGCTTCTTCCGTGGGTTCTTCGATGATCAAAGTTTGGAAGCGTCGGGATAGCGCGGGATCGCTCTGAATATGTTTTTGGTATTCGCCAAAGGTGGTGGATCCGATGCAGTGGATCTCGCCTCGAGCCAGAGCGGGTTTGAGGATATTGGCCGCGTCCATGGATCCGGAAGAGGAGCCGGCTCCTACGATCATATGGAGTTCGTCGATAAATAAAATAATTTCAGGGTCTCTTTGCGCCTCCTCGATGATTTGTTTGAGCCTCGCCTCGAATTCTCCTCGATAAATCGTACCGCTGAGCACGGCCGCCATATCGATCGAGATTATTTTTCTGCCCCAAAGCACGGGAGGAACCTTTCCTTCTTGGATCTTTTTGGCTAATCCTTCCACGATGGCGGTTTTGCCGACTCCGGGTTCACCGACCAGGAGCGGGTTGTTTTTGGTTCGCCTTGATAATATTTCCGTGATACGCTCAATTTCTTTTTCGCGGCCAATAACCGGGTCGATATGTTTTTGAGTTTTTTCTGAGGTGAGATCGGTGCCGAAAAGCGATAAGGCTCGGTTATTGTCATAAATTTCCCATGCCGGGTCAGTTTCTCCGTCGCTTTCGGCTTCTCCCTCATCATCCGCCGTGACGAAATTTTCGGTTATTTCAGGAAATTTGGTGGTTGTGTCGAGTATGGATTTGATTTGATTTTTTATCAGGTCGTATTGCTGATCCCCGGCGACTATTTGCGCCTCTAGGATCCACGCTTTTTCATCCCAAATGACCGATAGAACATGTTCGGTGCTGATATAGGAGTGAGTGTATTTATGGGCCAATAGAATAGTTTTTTTGAGTATTTTTTTTGTCAGTTCGGATGGCAAAGGTAGTAATATGGCATTCTCAGGAAGGTTGACTGCCAGTTTATGATTGATTTCTTGTATTTTTGTCAGAAAAAAGTCAGAGACAAAATTGTTTTTTTCCAAAATTCGGCTCGCGATGGACCCTTTTTGGCTGGATAATCCGTATAATAAATGCTCCAGAGAAATTTGAGGATGTCTGGATGTCCATGCTGTTTTGTAAGCCAGCCTGAGGCTTTCTTTGAGATGGCGTGTGAATTTATCGACAATCATAACATCTTTTCTAACTCTTTAATCCTCTCTTCAATCGGCGGGTGAGTGGAAAAGAGAGAGGATATGGAGAATTTTTTGCCGAAGGGGTTTGAAATGAAGAGATGCGCGGTGGAGGAGTTGGCGGTTTCGAGGGGGATATCACTGCCGGAGATTTTCCGGAGAGCGCTGGCGAGTCCGTCCGGATAGCGGGTGAGCAGCGCGGCGCTGGCATCGGCCAGAAATTCGCGTTTTCGTGAGATGGCCAGCTGGATCAGCATGGCGATGATGGGAGAGAGAATGGCCAAAATAATTCCCGCGATCATAAAAAATGGGTTCATGTTTTCTCGGTCATCGCGGCTGGACCAGAATAATCGGTGAGTGAAAAAATCGGACAGGATTCCCACGATTCCCACGAGCACCAATACTATAGTCATGATGCGGATATCGTAGTTTTGGACATGCGAGAGTTCGTGGGCAAGGACTCCTTCCAGCTCTTCATTCTCTAGGGTATTGATCAGTCCGATTGTGACCGCAATGGACGCGTGCTGGGGGTCTCGGCCGGTGGCAAAAGCATTGAGCGCGTTGGAGGGAATGATGTGGACGGCCGGCATGGGAAGTCCCGCGGTGATAGAGAGATTTTCGACCATTCTCCAGACATAGGGGTTGTCTTCCTTTTTGATCCTGACGGCGCCCGCGCTCCAGAGTGCCATTTTATCTCCTTGATAATAAGACCCGAGGGTCATGACCGCGGAAAGTATTGCCGCAAAACCTAGTCCCAGATATCCGTTTCCCTGGCTGGCTCCTAAAAAATACCCCACAGCCAAAACGAAGGAGATGAAAATCCCCATGAGCAAATAGGTTTTTCGCTGATTGGAGGCGATTTGGGAATACATACCTAAAACTGCACTTTCACCACTTCCTTCGCCGCGGGTTCGGTCAATTCGAAAAATTCTTTTTGGGTGAAGGCGAACATGCGGGCGATGATATTGTCGGGGAATACTTGGAGTTTGATATTGAGATCGCGCACATTGCCATTGTAGAATCGGCGCGCGGCCTGGATTTTATTCTCAGTGTCCGACAATTCATCTTGGAGTTTGAGAAAGTTTCCGGAGGCTTTCAAATCCGGATAATTTTCGGATAAGGCGATGATGCTCTTGAGTCCGGCAGAAAGCGCATTTTCCGCACTGGCCTTGTCTTGCATACCGTGCGCGTTCATCGCAGAATTTCGGGCGGCAATGACATTCTCGAGGGTCTGGCTTTCATGTTTTGCGTATCCTTTCACGGTTTCTACGAGATTGGGAACAAGGTCATATCGGCGCTTGAGCTGAACATCAATATCCGACCACGCTTCATCACTTTGTGTGACTAGGCGGACTAGGCCGTTGTAGGAGAGTACGCTCCAGAATAAAATAACGAGAACGATGATGCTTAGGATCATAAGATTAGGCGTTAGGCCTTTAGGCCATTAGCTTTTTAGAAAAAATGGGTTGTTTACTAATAAGCTAAGACCCAATGGCCAAAAGCCTAGAAGATATTGTTTCAATATATACGAAAAGTAGGGTTTTGTGAAGGGCTACAGGTATGTAAAAAGTGTAGGGGCACAGCGCGCTGTGCCCCTACACTTTTTGCGACTATGTCCATTCTTTATTGACAGAAAATCCAAATTTTATATAATCCTTTTGTACTTGTTCTTTTTCTCTAAAATTTGTATTTGGATTTAGAAAGTCTTTAAATAAAGGTTTTGTAAATCCGGTACACAAAAAGGGGCATCTTTTGCGGGTTTTCTCGCGGGAGATGTTCTTTTTTTTAAAAAATGTAGGAGCAGGTTTCACACCTGCCCCTACATTTTTGGAATTATTTTTTTACTCGGATCAAATCCACAATCATCTTTTTCGACATCATTCCTTGATAGAGAAGTAAGGTGAAATATACGGATATGCCTAGGCCCAATTGGACCAGGAGATTGAGAAGTCCGAGCTCTGAACTGATAAAATATTGCCAGGATAAAATGGCGCCGCACATGCCAAGCGAGCCCAAAATAGAGGGAAGCCACATATGCAGATTTGGGAAAAAATTCGTTTTTTTGTACACGATCCGAATGACGAGATAGGAGATCATCAATTCACTGGCGATGGTGAGTATGGCTGCGGCGAGGGTGGTGTAGCGGGGGATGAAATAGGTATAGGTGACCAGGGCGAAAATCGAGGTGACGATATAGCTGGTGATCACGCTTTTTTGTTCTCCGATAGCCACGATGGCGTGCGAGAAAAGGTTGCACATATAAATCACACCCGCGGCCACAAGCAGTATTTGTAAAATGAAAGCGGACTCTTCGAATTCAGGTCCCGCGACAACCCCTATAATCGGCTTGGCCAAGAGAATTCCTCCCGCAACCATAGGCAGGGTAACCAAGGTCATTGCATCGAAGGATTTTTGAAACACGGTCCGGAAAAAAGCATGGTTTCCACTCGCCCAATTTTGAGTCAGGATCGGCAAAATTAGGCCGGAGAAGAGATAGGGGAGGGCGACTAATACCTCCAAAACTTTGTAACTCGCTCCATATATTCCCACATCATGCGGGTCAGCCACTACGGATAAAATCAGCGTATCTGCTTTGAAATAGAGAAGATTGAAGAAAATGGAGACTCCTACGGGCCAGCTTTGGGAGAGTATTTGTTTCCAGACATTCCAATCGATTTCCCAGGTGAAGGGGATATATTTTCGGCTCCAGCGATAGGCCAAAATCATCTGCACCGCGTTCCCCGCGACCATGGCCCAGACAATTCCCAGAATTCCCCAGCCATAGAAAATACTGGCGAGTACTAGGGTTAGAAGGATGACCCTATTGGTGATTTCGGATATGGCAAAGCGAAAAGTAGCTAGGTATTTTTGGAATACGCTTAAGAATATTGGGAAGATGGTCAGGCAGAGAAAAGAGAGGGTATTGATGAGTATCCCCATCTTCACTTCCGGGCTGTAGGGAAAAAAAGCTAGGAGCAATGGCGCGGGGAGGAAGAAGATAATCGAGGAAATAATTCTGAGAGAAAATAAATTATTCATGATTTTGAGTGTCGGCAAATGGGGGTGGGAAAGCATTTGCGTGGCGGTGATAGAGAGTCCAAAATCAGCCATGATTCCGAATATCTGCAGATATCCCATGATCGTGGTATATTGACCAAAGCCCTCGGTGCCTAGGTGTCGGGTCATCACGGCGATCGTGACCACGCCCAACATCGTCCCGATAAGCTTGGAGCCTACCTGGAAGAACGTATTGTGGGCGATTTGTTTGGCGAGATCGGCTGACATAATTAGGTTATTAGGCATTAGGCTGTTAGCTTATTAGAAAATAACATCAGATTTGTGGCTGTTACCTAAAAAGCTAATGCCTAATAGCCTAAAGCCCAAAAACTTATGTTTCGTATTTTTCTATTTTTATCCCTACTCCTCCTCCCTCTCTCCATCCTCCATGCCGAAGACGGTTATTCCGCGGAATTAGTCGGCAAGAATTTCCAGGGGACGCTCCGAATGAAGCCGAAAGCCGCGGTTACTGTAGAGCTGCGCTTTAAGAATACTGGAAATCAAACATGGGTCAATAGCGGACAGCCATTTTTGCAGTTGATTACAGCTGGACCTGATAAACGGGCCAGTGTGTTTCGTCATACGTTTTGGCCCCGTATTTTTTCTCCTGCCACTTTGCTCGAAAAAAGCGTCAAAAAAGGAGAGACCGGTACTTTTCGTTTTGCTTTCCTGGCGCCTGACACGGAAGGGGATTATCGCGAATCTTTCCGCGGTGTGGCTACTAAAACGGCTTGGGTGGACGGCATGAATATCGATATTCCCATTCAGGTGACCACTTTAGAACAATCAAAATTTCTAAAAAACACTTCTTTGTCCCAAAGCGTAGTCTCTTCTAGAATTTTAGCCCAGGAACCATTGCTACGAGTAGGGCTTTTTCGTTCTCCAGAGCCTGTCATTATCGGATCCGATGCGTCATTTTCGGTCAAGGATCGTGATGGCGTGGTGCTCGCTCTGGCCAATGGAGGCGATAAATTTTCGATTTTCTATGACGCGGCCAGAAAATTATATATCGTTTCAGGCCCCGCGGCTCATGTGGAGACTCCTTTTTCTGTCCGTTTGGTGCCGGATTCACCTGAGAGCACCTTGGTGATTTTGTCCAAGGAAGATCGTCCCAAATGGAATTTGAAGGTTAATTATAATATGTATATCGGAGTCCTCGATCTACTCTGGGACGAGAAAAAGGCTGAACTATGGATCATCAATGAAATAGGCATGGAGCGCTATCTCAAGGGCCTGGTGGAGGTGAGTAATAATGTCCCTATTGAATATCTCAAATCCATGGCGATTGCCGCCCGTACCTATGCGTACTATCATTTTTCAGATAAGACTAAACATTCCAAACGGGGATATCATATCGATGCCTACTATGATCAGGTCTACAAAGGGTATCAGGCTGAGAGCTATTTGCCCAGGATGGGTCAGGCCGTGGACGAGACTCGCGGTATGATTGTGACCTATTCGGGAGATATCGCCATCACTCCGTATTTCACTCAAAGCGACGGCAAGACACGATCCTGGGAATCCGTGTGGGGTGGTAAACCCAAACCTTGGTGCGTCCCCGTGGCCGATGTCCACAACAAAGGCAAGCCTATGCTGGGACACGGCGTCGGCATGTCCGTCCAAGGCGCCTATCTGCTTGCCAAGAACGACAAAAAAACGTATGTGGAGATACTCAAACATTTTTATACGGGGGTGGAGATAGAGAGGTTTTATTAGGGGGCAACAAATCCCCCTTAATCCCCCTTTGACAAGGGGGACATAAGCGCCCTCCCTTGTCAAAGGGAGGGGTGGGGAGGGATTTGTTGTTTTTATTCGACTGATCAAGACGCAAAACAAAAACTACAGTATTTCGAAATACTGTAGTTTTTGTTTTATGTTTCATTTAAATCTGCGGATTCGTCGGCATAATGGGTGCGGCCACCGGTGTCTGCGTCGCCGGAGGCTCTTCTTTCTTCTTCAATTCCTGCTTGAGTCTTTTGCCCGCTTTGAATTTGGGGACTACGACTTCGGGAATGGTGATTCTTTCTGTGGGTTTTTGCGGATTGACGCCCATTCTTGCGGAACGTACCCGCGCCGAGAATGTGCCGAAGCTGGTGATGGTGACTTCTTCTTTTTGTTTGAGTGATTCGATAATTAAATCGACCATCACTTCAACTGTTTTTTCTACTTGATCCATCGGCAATCCCGTTTTTTGAGCGATGGATTCGATGAGAGAGGCTTTGTTCATATTTTTTAGGCTTTAGGATTCAGGATCTAGGATTCAGGAAAAATTTCCCTTCCATTTTCTCCTTATGTCCTAGTTAATGTTGGATGTATTATTGTTTTGATGTAATGCAAGCAACAAATCCCTCCCCAACCCTCCCTTTGACAAGGGAGGGAGCAGTCTCCCCCTTGTCAAAGGGGGATTAAGGGGGATTTTTTTTAGAGACTCCTACTTCCTATCTCGCGTACTCAATCACCCTCTTCTCCCGAATCACGCTGACTTTGATTTCTCCGGGGTAAACGAGCTCTTCTTGGATTTTGCCGGCAATATCTTTGGCGGTTTTGAGAGTGGCCAGATCGTCTTGGCTGTCGGGATTGATGAATACTCGGATTTCTCGTCCGGCGGCAATCGCGTAGGCCTTATCGACTCCCGGGAATGAGGTGGCCAAATCTTCGAGCTCTTTGAGTCTCTGAATATAGAAATCATGGGAAATATTGCGTGCTCCGGGCCGTGAAGCTGAAATGGCGTCAGCAATTTTGACAATAAGAGCTTCCGGAGTGGAGGGATGATCGTCATGATGCTCGTAAATAGGAGCGATGATCTCCGGCGGCAGATTGAATTTTTTGGCGATATCTCGTCCGATTTCCGTGTGCGTGCCCGGGACTTCATGGTCAAGGGCTTTTCCGATATCGTGAAGCAGTCCGCCTTTTCGGGCGATATGAGGGTCGGCCCCCAGTTCGGAAGCAAGCATGGCGGAAAGATGCGCCACTTCTACGGAATGGTTGAGCACATTTTGGGCGTAGCTGGTGCGGTATTTGAGCCGCCCTAAGATCTGCAAGAGCTTTGGATCCAGCCCGGCCACTCCAGCTTCGTAGGCCGCGGCTTCACCCGCTTTTTTGACATCGATGGCGATTTCTTTTTTGGCCTGCTCCACGGCTTCCTCGATGCGTCCTGGATGGATGCGCCCGTCTTTCATGAGGGCCTCGATGGATTTTTTGGCCACCTGGCGGCGCAGGGGATTGAATCCGGAAATGGTGATGGCCTCGGGGGTATCGTCAATGAGTATCTCGACTCCGGTCAGCTGTTCTATCGTCTTGATATTGCGGCCTTCTTTGCCGATGATGCGGCCCTTCATCTCGTCATTGGGAAGCGCTACGGTGCTGGTTGACACTTCGACCACTTGAGAATTGGAGTATCGGAGAATCACGTCCGTGAGCAATTTTTTAGCCTCGCGTTCGAGCGTTTCGGAGGATTCTTCCTGTATTTTTTTGATTCGGGTGAGCAATTCTCCCCTCATTTCCGTTTCGGTCGATTCCATCAAAATCGTTTTGGCCTGATCTCTGGAGAGCCCCGCGATTTTTTGTAGTTTTTCGTGCTGCTGGGCCTTGATATCCAGTATTTCCTGTTTGGCGACTTCCAGCTTCTGTGTTTTTTCAGCGAGCTGCTGCTGCTTTATTTCAAGGTCACTGATTTTTTTATCAAAAAGAGACTCGCGTTTTTCGAGGCGTTCCTGCATATGTCTCACTTCTTGGCGTCTGGCGGTTTCGTCTTTTTTGGCTTCTTCGATCATTCGGAAAGTCTTTTCTTTAGCCTCATGAGTGATTTCTTTTTCTTCTGTCCTTGCTTGGTCTATGATTTTCTGCGCTTTGTTTTCCGCGGACTCCAGTTCTTGTTCTCCCTGTTTTTTGCGGATATAGTAGCCTGCTGGAAGAGAGATAATCAAAGTGAGAGCGATAGCAATCCATGGTTCCATATTAAGATCCGTGTTCCGGCTTTTTGTTTCAAAAAATAATCATATGAAAATTATCGAATCATAAAATATTTTTGTATTTTTTGATAGTGCCAAAACAAGCATTAACGGTTGATTAAACAGGATATGGAGAACAGCCGAACCCCTCTCGGTCTCCCCTTAACAGGGGAGAAGTTTGTTGCCAATATTACAATAGAAATATCCTAAATCGACTATAACATAAATAGCTTTTGGCTACTAGTAGCTAAAATATGGGGGCAAAAAGCAGTAAGGGCGTATTGCAATACGCCCTTACTGCTTTTTGCGGGTGCGATGTGTTTACGTCTGCTTCGAAATCACTTTATCGATCAGGCCATACGCCAGAGCGTCCTCGGCCGTCATATAATAATCACGATCCGTATCTTTTTCGATTTGTCGGAGGGGTTTGCCGGTGTTTTTGGCCATGATATCACTCAGCACTGCTTTGACGCGGAGGATTTCCTCAGCCTGGATCTTGATGTCCGAGGCCTGGCCTTCGGCGCCGCCCATGACTTGGTGGATCATGACTTTGGCATGCGGAAGCGCAAATCGTTTGCCCTTGGCACCCGCGGAGAGCAAGAATGCTCCCATCGAAGCGGCGAGTCCCACGCAGATGGTGGAGACATCGCATTTGAGATAATTCATGGTGTCATAGATCGCCAGTCCCGCGGATACCGATCCTCCGGGGCTGTTGATGTAGAGCTTGATATCTTTGTCTTTGTCCTGGCTTTCGAGAAACAGGAACTGTGCCACGATGGTGTTTGCCACCGCGTCATTGACCTGTCCGCCCAAGAAAATAATGCGGTCCTTAAGGAGGCGCGAATAGATGTCGTACGCGCGTTCGCCATTGGCGGTTTTTTCGATGACGGTGGGGATTAAATTCATAGGGTTAGAGTTTTTAGAAAATAGTTTTTTTAGTGCTTGTCATTGTGAGGGTTCACGTCTTAGCGAAGACGAAGCAATCTCATCTTAGTGCTAATTATGTTAATTTCAATACCATCGTACTTTATGGATGGGGTGGAATGCAAACAACAAATCCCCCTCAGTCCCCCTTTGACAAGGGGGAGGTAACTGCGCCTTCCCTTGTCAAAGGGAGGGTTGGGGAGGGATTTGTTGTTTGATAGTTTCTATGCGTCTATTTTCCCCTCCCCAACTAAAAACCACCCAAAATTCTGCAGTCAAGAAAATCAATCGATAGAGCCGGGAAGTACAAGTACCGCCCTGCCTAACAATAAATTTCCATGCTTGTCGTGACTGCAGAATTCTAAGTGGTTGATGAACCAGTGGAAAGCAATTTGTTAATGAAGACAAAGTATTATACCATCCATAAAAAAAATGTCAATACCGGTGTCGAATATTGATTTTTTGTCTTGTTTTTCTAAAAAACAAAGAAGGCCGGAAATAATTTCCCTGTCCTCCTAAAATCAATAATACACGAGATAAAAAAATCGATCAAGTGCAGAGTGGGGATAGGGTGGGGAAAACGGGGATGGATTTATGGGTCGGGCACGGAAACAGGGTAGGGCGCACACACAGGTGCGCCCCTACTATTTTTTGGGTCACAAATTCCCTTTTTCCTGTATTTTTGTTACAATTATTTAATTAAGCTTGGATTTTTTGTTGTTCCCTGAATCCTAGCTCCTTATTCCTGAACCCTAATTTTATATGTTTTCCTTCCTTCGCGGCCAAACATTCAAGACGATTCTGTCCATGATCCTTCTGTTCGTGGGTATTTCTTTGGTTTTGAGCTTGGTGCAGGAATCCAAATATGAGAGCCGTATCCGTGTATTGGTTTATCAGAAAGAGGGCGCGCCGGATGCTTATAGCGCCGCGCGGTTCAATGATTATGCGAGCGGGATTATCAGCAAACTTATTTATTCTTCCTCATTTTTGGATAAGGTTCAGAAATCGGGTTTCGCTCTGGAGGCGGATTTCAACGATGATCCTCTCAAGAGAGACATGGAATGGAAAAAAATGATCCGCACCACGATTTTCCCCAATACCGGAATACTCGAAATTTCCGTGTTTCATCCCAATCAAGTACAGGCGGACCAGTGGGCCAATGGAGTGGCCAAGGTTTTGCTCACTGCTGAGCCACTGGGTTTTGGCCTCGAATCCACCCGCGTGAGTCTTATTGATGCTCCTTTGACCTCTACGGCGCCCGTATATCCTAATGTATGGCTTAACTTGGCCATTGGCGCCATACTGGGTCTGATGGCGGGCGTGGGGCTAGTATATGTCTTTGGCGAGGAGGGCGGATCGATGTTTGGTTCCGTCCCTAAGCCTTCTTCTGGAACTAATGGGCCCGGATCGTCAAACATGTCCATGGGCGGAGCCTTCACTCATCCTATGGCCGTAGCGAAGGTTATGCCCGCGCGCGGGGCGGAGGAGAAGCCGGTGATACCGGTGGTGTAGGAGGATTTATTGAAATCTTTTGATTACGGATTTTTCTGAAAACGACATTTCTAAATGTCGTTTTCGCATTTGTAACTGCTCACTGACCCCTGAAAGGATGTGGTAATATGGGAGCATATGGAGACAGGAAAAAGAGGGATACAAACAATCGAACAAAGGCAAAGGCAGGTAATAATAAGGCTGACGAATGAAAATCGGAAGCTGAGGGAACGTGTGGTGATATTGGAAGCAGAAAACAAATTTTTGAAGGAAAAGTTAGAAAAAGCGATGCTATACATTGAGGAATTGCAGAGGGTGGTTTTCAGAAAAAAACATAAACAGAAGGGAAAAGATGATGATCCTTTAAATCAAGGACAAAAAGGAGGTGGTGGTAACCGTTCAGCCGAATCTTATCGTCGAGCAGTGCCAAAACCGGAAGATATAACGGATACAGAAATTCATCATGCTGATAATTGTCCGGATTGTCAGAATGAATTAAGACGAATAAAAATAGTAGAATTTTTCCAAGAAGATATTCTTTCACCAGACGAATGGTTCAAAATTTTAAAAAAAGTGATTCGAAAACAAATTTCAATAGGATTTTGTCCAAATTGTAAAAAAAAAGTCAGCCAAGTGCCTATCCCCAAACAAAGAGTCACTTTGGGAGAAAATATTCGAGAATTAATCGTTTTCCAATCAACCATTCAACAATTGAGCTACAGCCAAATAAAAGAATTTGCCAATGTGTGCTTGAGGATCAACATTTCGGATGGAGAAATCGCCAATATTTTAAAGAATCAGGCAAATCGATTAAAGCCAGCATTTGAAGATTTAAAAAAGAATATTCGGAATCAAAAAGGAGCTCATTTTGATGAGACAGGATGGAAAACATCAAGAGGGGGACTGGGAGATTTTGTGTGGGCTATGTGTGGAATAGAAAATAAGGATGTCCTGTATCTTTTTGGAAAAAGTCGAGGCAAAGGAAATATTGCAGAAATGGCAGGCGAGCAATATGAGGGGATAGGAATCAGCGATAATTACGGAGCCTACAAAAATGCTTTTTTAAAAGGAAAACACGCGCTTTGCTGGGCACATCCGCATAGGAAATTGAGGGATTTAAAAGATTCTGATGGGCTATCAGAAGAAAAAAAAGAAAATGCGAAAAACACGTATCGGGAATTTGCTGAGTTATATCGAAAGGTCAGAGAGACAAACCAGCAAGAATTTAACCGAGAAAATCGTTTGGAAAAATCGACAGAATTGGAAAGAGAATTCGATCAAATCACGGAACTCCATTTGAATGATCCGATCAAATTGAAACAAATAAAAAATGGGTTGAAAGTACAAAAACACTGTTATTTTATCTGTATAACCGAGCCCAATATTCCTCCGGATAATAATAAAGCGGAAAGAGCTTTGAGGCATTTGATTATTAAAAGAAAAAAGTCTTTCGGGTCTAAAACTCACAAGGGAGCTGAAGTTTTTAGCGTGCTTTATTCCGTGGTTATGTCTCTTTGGCATCGTTCTAAAGAAACTTTCTTTTCCAGCTATCAATCTGCTTTATCCCCAGCAAATTAGGGGGTCAGTGAGCAGTTACTCGCATTTGAGTTGACAAAATAATGGAAATTCGCTAGATTATTGAGCTCTTGAAAAAATCACGGTGATTTTGGATAGAGCAAGTCGTTTTAGAAAGGTTCTTTGTCATGAATAAATTATTTTTTTGTCTATTGTCTTTTGTTATTATTGCCTTTTTTTCTGGGATCATGGCGGAAGACAAAGCCGACGATAAATCGTCCATTTGTCCCCCTTATCAAGTCAGTAAATTGAAGACATTTTTTGGTGATAAATACAACCCCAAAACAGATACGATTACGTTTGACCAAGGTACACTTAATTGTGCGTCAATTGGAACACGGAAGGTTTCTTTTTATGCTGTTGTATCGATGACCGGAACTTTCGACCAAGGCAACGTCGTTTTGGCGTATGTTGTCAGCGATGGTGTTTTATTTTATGAAATAGATAAAAATTGGTCCAAACCTTATGATAAAAGCATTGAGATATCTGATTGTGCGGATGGGAAGGTTTTATTCGATTGGCTCAATAAACCGAGTTATGTGGTCACAAAAATGACAGCATGGGATGCGATCAATTGTTACGTCAATCCCAAAAACCCTAAGATCGCTCCGGAAGCCAATAAATGGGCTCCTTTCTGCGCGCGGTGGACCGATATAAAAACAGGTTTTGATGGGGAAAACAAAAAGGATGTTTATTCTCCCGGTAAATATGTGTTTATTGTTCAACAGAATGATCAGAAAGAGAAAGGTTTATTGCGTAAAGTCATGCTGGTGGGTGAAAAGGGGCAATGTAAGACCCTCACTCTGATCGAATCTGGGGTCGAACCAAAAATCATGATTGTTATATCGGAAGATATTTACGGATTTCATGCGACTGACGGAGTTGCGGTGACTCTGAAGGCAAAATAGCCTTCTTCATCCCGCTATTGTTTTCATGAATGATAGCCGGAAGATAGCTAATCGAAATATAAAAAACACTTGTTGTATCAAAATATACAGCAGGTGTTTTTATTTTTTTGGATGAGGTCTTGACAAAGTTCTAAAAAATGGTATTGTGCCGAGTCGTAGTTTAAAGAATGTTTTCTGACAATTGTTTGAATAAAGAAAGAGGCAGGCTATGTCAAAAAATAGTTTGTTCTTATTGATATCTGTGATTTTTGTTAATATTTTCTCCGTAAATTTACTTTTCGCAGAAGAACCCGCTACGGAAGAAGAATATCGTCCTTTCCGTTCGAATTTGAAACCCTCTGGTGACCTATTTGTGGGTATGACGGGATCCACCGTCATGGATGAATTCGGGGACGAAAGTTTTACCTCTCTTAATTTGGAAGGCAAGATAAGGCCTTTTGAATGGAAGAGGACAGGTGAGATCCTAACGCTGGGTGCGGGTGCGAAGTTCTTTGCAGGGCGATTTGACGGTCAGACCTTTGATGAAGACGTCCTATCCGCTGGCGCTGGATTTTCGGGTTATTATGGATATGGAAAACATCTCCAGATGCAAGTTAATCTATTTTATTTGTACAGAATTGCATCTGGAGAAACCGAAGATGGCGCATTTACGGAAGAATTAAGACGCCATCAGGTGCTGTTTCAGTTTTTGGGGGACTGGCTGATTGCGGGGAAGTATAACGAAGAATCTCCCTGGTTTCCAACGATCTCATTGAATTTGTCGGTGACGAAGGATTTTGCCACGGACGATTCTTTCGAGTTCAATGGGATCAAGTTGGACTTAGGGCAGAAACGAGGCGACGAGTACTTTGGGGAAGTAGATATTCGCATCTACGACTCTGGAAAGAACAAAATCGTCCCTTTCATTCGTTTGGGTGCGGATTTATTCGCTTCCGACGAAAGCAAAGGGATTTTCGGGGGAGTCGGGATTATCTATGATGATTTTCTTTATTTCTCCGTTACTCTGGAATATCGTTTCGATGGAAACCGCAAAGATGGGTTTCTCGAGAACGAAACCGTCGTTATCGGATCCTTATTCATTGACGTCAATGAAGCTTTTTCAAGAATTTTTGGCGACGGCAAAAGCTATAAAAAGCCGGCGTATCGCGAATCGTCCGACGCCGGGGCTGGTTGGGGCGACCATGGTTTTTCTAGTTTCATCCGAAATTCGTAAGAAAAACTAGGTAACTAAAATTTGAGTAAATTTAAGTAAGAAGTCAGGCAATGCTTGTCTTCTTATTTTTTTTGGACAACCTCTTGACAAAACTTTTGTTTTTGGTATGGTGTGGAATCGATTTTTTGGATAGGGAAGAGGATTTTGAATCAAAATTTTCTTCTGTGTTCGGGAAATCAAAACCGGACTTTGACAATTGATGAAAAAATTTTGGAGAGATAATTATGTCTCAACATGATACTTCTGCAAAAACGTATCCCGATGGTCTAGGCTTATGGTTATCGAATTTTAAAAAAGCTAGCTTTTCTGGGAAATTCGTTATGCTAGTTCTGGCAATCGCCAAAGTTTATGGCTTGATTTCTTTGGTTATCATTCCTATATATTTTGGATTGAAAACCAACCAAAGTCTTGCTAGCACAAAACTAGAGGTTGTCTTCTATGGCCTATTGGTTCTTGCTACGGCTTATTTGTCGATTTTATGTTTGCGTAGTAAGGGGGGGAATGGTTCTTCCTCGTCGACAGAAAATATTCAGGATACCAAACCTTTACAAGAGTACTTTGGGCAATATCTAGATTCAATGACAAAGTCTCTAGTTTCTATATCAGCGTTTGCTAATGAAACAAATGTGCGTGTCGGGTTTTTACTTGAACATCTAGAGGTAGAGGATACGCGGACGGGTCGTGAAGAGAAATCACCAGACATCGCTGATTCTCCGGAGGATATTTCTACAGGAAAAACAGACGAAGAAGGTATAGTTGAAGCATCGGAAGAGAATGAAGCCGAATCGTCTCGATCTTATCCGGATGCGCCTGATTCTAGCACTGGAGAAGAATCGTTCTCCCCTAAAATTGTAGAAACCACCTCGAAAAAAGTGGCTCCGACTGTACCAAAGAGCGCGGTCCCTCCAAATCCTGCGGCTTCCGTTACTAAGGAGGTTATCGTTTCCAGGGGTCGTACCAAAAATTTTGCTCCCAGAAAAAAAATTGAAGACTAAGACTAATTTTAGGAGAATTGATCATGGTTGATCGTGTTAAAAAAGCCGGATTGAATATGCCCAAATTTCTGAGCTCTGGATTAGCATTAATCCCGGTTCATGGAGTTCCGGGCCATTTGGTTCAGGCTTATGTTAAAGGCAAAGGCGATGTAACTGTGGACTTTGCGCCTTATGCTAATGCAAGCGAAGATGGCGAATCCGTAGTTTTGGATGAGGAAGGTGATGGTTGTTTTATTGTTCCTCAAGTAGATTTCAATTACGAACGTATATACTTCGTCAACGTAACTGTAATGGAAATTGAAACTTTACAAGAAGAGTTGGCTACACTATGGGTTGAGATACTAGACATCGATTCTTGTAATCGTTTCACAATGGGTGAGTTAGGGCGTCAGGTTTCTGAGTGGAAAGTTGCAGCTGAGGAGGCTGTTTTAAAAAACAAGGAAATAGAAGAATTGAAGACAGCACTCCTTCAAGAAAATGCCAGATTGAAAGCTGAAAAACCAGATCTCTCTAAAATTGCAAAAGATGTTGAGGCTGTAAATTTTTGGAGTCAGGACGTGATTACTTCGATCTCCAGCTGGTCTCGAGTGACGTCCAATATTCAAGAGTCTTTAGCTAGACTGGTATCGTCAACCTCAGCAACTTCTGCTAATAAAAACACTCCTGTATCTCCACCTCGTTCTGCTGCTAAAACCGCTCCCCGAAACCCTACCATTGCCACTCCTGCTATAAAAAAAGACCTTCCCACCCAATCTCCTGCCAAAACTGCTATGGCTCCAAAGTCTATAAAGGCTCCTCTTACCCCGACAAGAGGTATAGGAGAAGAGTCTTCTATTGAAGCGGAGGAAGTGCCTGTGACCGATAGTATGTTGGCTGAATTGGATGGCATTAGAACTCCTCCGCCATTTGTATCGGAAGAAAACTCCGCACCCGCATCTAAACACGCCGATATAAAGCCTTTAAAGGTAGCGAAACTCACTCCTCCCGCCCTTGCTAAACCTTCAGGAAAAACAGCACCTGAAGGAGTTCCTAGTACCATTTAGACATCTAAATGGTTGAAAAAAATGCTGGTATAATTACCCTACATAGAAGCAAAATTCTAGTAGGGTAATTTCTTTTATTGACAATCTTGTTAAATCATGTATATTGTATGGATTTCGTAAGTTGACAATTTAGTTCGGATCTAGTTTGGAGGATCAAATTTGGATAATATTGTAGATTTGAAGGCGAAATATGGGGAACTAAGGATTTGTGGCCGAGGCGGATTTGGTAGAGTCTATAAAGGTTCCCTCGATGGAAGACCTACGGCGATTAAAATTCCACTAACCTCAGATTCCAGTAGAAAAGAAGAGACCCTTGCTCGTTTTAAACGGGAGAGTGCCTGTCTTAATGATTTGATGGGGTTGAAACATCAAGGGATTCCGAAAATCATAGAGTATGGACACACTACGAATTTAGATGGCGTCGCTGATGGAACTCCTTTTTTTTCAATGGAATTCATTGAAGGGGTCTCATTGTTTGAGTGGTCTCGATCGGGTCGCACTGTATCTCAGAAGGTAGAGAAATGTATCGAACTTCTGAAGATAGTCGAGTGTGTTCATAAAAAGGAATTTTTCCATCGAGACATTAAACCTTTAAATATCATGTTGAAGAAGCCTGACTTCAGCGTGGTTTTGATTGATTATGGGATGGTGGGTACGAAAAATGTATCGAAACTTGCATGGGAAGTGACAAGGAAAGAGTTCGATAATAAACTGACCATGCAGGGCCTGATTTGTGGCTCTCCCTCCTATCTCTCTCCCGAACAAGCCAAGGCACAAAATAAAGAAGATTTTCCTACGGATATCTACTCTGTGGGGGTCATTCTGTACGAAATGTTGTCCGGAGATGCCATGTTCCCTGAACCTTCATCTGTGCGAAATAAAAACAAAGTATGGGTTGAAATCGTTGCCAATGTGGAGGCTGGGAGATATGAGGACCTTCATAAAAAGTGCCCTGAGCTTGATGTGTCTCTGGTGAACATTTGGAAGGCAATGGTAGATTTAAATCCAGCAAGGCGTCCCAGTGCGAAGGACGCTATTAAATTGCTCAGTGGTTATTTGGAAAAGCAGGTTATATCAGATACTATCCAGGTTTCTGATGACGGTGACTTTTCTGCCGAAGATACTATCAATTATGCTGTCAAAGAAGGAGATGATATGGTTGACAAAGTTCTTATTCAGGACCCGCTCTTTAGTTCCTATGTCAAGACGGTGAGAGAAGCGACACTTTCTGTGGAGAAAAAAGTCGCTAAAATTTCCAAGACCGAAACCACGGTGACCTATTATGTGCGTATACCTAAAAAACTCTTCGGTGATATCGAAGCATCACATATGTGCGTGATTTTATCGGACAAGGACGGTGATAATGTACGGATATATCCCCCTGATGTTAATTGGGGGTCCGTGGATACATTGCCTGAGGTACTTGAGATTCCACTAGCTGCTGATAAAAAACCTATCGCTGTTCAGTCTCCCCAAAGGCAGGATATTTATTTGGACAATGAGAGCTGCTTATTGGTTATGGGTTATGACAGTGGCCAGAAATCTCAGTTTCCAGTAGCTTCATATGTGTTTAAGGCAGTGTACTTACCCCCATCAATTGATCCCTATGCGCAGACTATGATGGAGTCGAAGGATAAAGTGGATGTCATCAGTATCTCCGGAAACAAGAGCAGCAACGGCACCGATTCTCATGAGAAAAAATCTCAAAATAGGTTGTTTTCATTGAATAATAAAAAATAAAAAATACATATTAAGGATATGGGCCATCTATAGCAATATAGGTGGTTTTCTTATTTTTTGTGAATTTAGAGGGGGGGCTGTCAAAAGGAAATAGAAATGACCTAGTTTGAAGGATTTAGAAATGTCCTAGTTAAGGATAAATTAGGATTGACATTTTGGTAATTTGGAGAGAAGGC